>JANMNM010000016.1:0-11207 GCA_031373905.1 Gemmatimonadaceae bacterium
ATCTTCCTTCCTGTCATCGCTGACATCAATGCAGCGAACGAAGGCGAAGGTGTCCGTATCTACAAGTTCCCGCTCGATCCGAACCGTGCCGGCAACGCCAGCGGCAACGACTTCACGCTCTTCCGTCTCGCCGAGATGTACCTGATCAAGGCCGAAGCTCAGAACGAGCTTGGGAACACGGCTGTGGCCACCGCGCTCGTCAACACGGTCCGTGCCCGTGTCTTCAGCCCGGCCAAGCCGATCGCTGCCGGTCTGACGCAGTCGCAGCTCCGCGACGTCATCTTCAACGAGCGTCTGTTCGAGCTGCTGGGTGAAGGTAAGCGTCGTCAGGACCAGATCCGTCAGGGCACCTACACGTCGGGCGTCTGGTTCGGCAAGACGGCTTCGGCTCCGTACAAGGTTGTCCTGCCGATCCCGCAGCAGCAGCTCGAAGTCAACCCGAAGCTGAAGCAGAACCCGGGTTACTGATCGCAGCTGGGCCTCTGGACTTGATGTAACTTTCAGGGCCTGCACCGTGTATCGGTGCAGGCCCTGAGTGCATTTACGACCTTCCTGGCGCCGCGCCGAGCGCCGTTCCCATCGAAGAAGCGACGAACGCTGTATGAGTGATGGATTGACGGTGGCACGGCTCGCCCTGGTGACGGTGCTGTGCTTCACGGCGGGCTGCCAGGAGAAGGCCGCCTCCGCCCCGCCCGATGTGCCGCGCTCGGCGAATGCACCAGCCGCCGACGGCAAGCTGTTCACCCGGATGCCATCGGCGTACACGGGGGTGCGATTCGAGAACCGCCTGACCGAGACCGATTCGCTCAACGTCTTCGTCTACCGGAACTTCTACAATGGCGGTGGCGTCGCCATCGGTGACTTGAACGGGGACAGCCTGCCCGAAGTCATTCTCGGGAGCAACCTGAAAGGTCCGGTAGTCTTCCTCAATGAAGGCAAGTTCCAGTTCCGCGATGTGACGAAGGCCTCTGGCCTGGTTACGCGGAAACCGTGGACCACCGGCCTCACGCTGGCTGACGTGAACGGCGATGGCCGTCTGGATTTGTATGTGAGTCACGCAGGGACCGGTGCCGCTGACACCCGCCGTAACGAACTCTGGATCAACGGTGGGGTGGGCAAGGACGGGGTGCCCTCGTTCATCGAGCAGGCTGCGAAGTACGGGATTGATGATGATGGCTACACCACGCAGGCGGCATTTTTCGACTACGACCGCGACGGAGATCTGGACCTGATCCTGATCAACAATTCGCCGCGGCCGGCGAGCAGCTTCGGACTGCGCAACACTCGCAACGAGCGCGACCACAATGGGGGAGACCGCCTGTACCGTAACGACGGCGGGCGCTTCACGGATGTCAGCGTGACTGCGGGGATCTTCGGCAGTGAAGTCGGGTTCGGGCTCGGCCTCGGTGTGGCTGACCTGAACGACGATGGCTGGATGGACATCTACATCTCGAATGACTTCTTCGAGCACGACTACATCTACATCAACAACCGGAATGGCACGTTCACCGAGTCGATGCAGCAGCGGTTGGCGAACAGCAGCTACTTCTCCATGGGGATGGACATCGCGGACGTGGACAATGACGCCGAGCCGGACATCTACACCACGGACATGCTGCCGGAGGACGAGTATCGCCTTCGCACGACTTCGTCGTTCGACGGGTGGGATGTGTACCAGGCAAAGCTGCGCAATGACTACGGGCATCAGTTCATGCGCAACATGCTGCAGCACAACAACGCGGATGGCACGTTCAGCGACATGGGCCAGATGGCTGGCGTCGCGCGCACCGACTGGAGCTGGAGTGCGCTGATCACAGATCTCGACCTCGATGGCCGAAAGGACATCTATGTCACGAATGGGCTGTTGCGGGATGTGACCTCGCAGGAGTACCTCGCGTTCATCGCCAACAACACGGAGACGGCGCGCACGGTTACGAGCGGTGGCAAGGTGGATTTCATGGCTCTCACAAAGGCGATGTCATCCACTCCTCTCCCCGACTATGCGTTTCGCAACGACGGCGCCCTGCACTTCAGCAACCAGGCGGCCGCCTGGGGGCTGGACAGCGCCAACGTCTCGAGTGGTGCTGCCTATGGTGATCTCGATGGTGACGGGGCACTCGACCTGGTGGTGAACAACGCCAATCTCGAAGTATTCGTGTACCGCAACAACGTCAGGACACAGGCACCGGCGAACCGGTTTGTACAGGTGCAACTGGACGGCGCCGGGATGAATCGATTTGCGATCGGCGCACAGGTGACGCTGTGGAGTGGTCAGGATCGGTTCATGCAGGAGCAGTCGCCGGTGCGCGGCTTCCAGTCGAGCGTGGACTATACCTTGGTATTCGGTGTCGGCCCCCGTGCGTCGATGGATTCGCTGACGGTCGTGTGGCCCGATGGAACACGAAGCATGCAGCCTGCGGTGGCGACGAATACGCGTCTGGTGGTGCGCCAGACCGGCGCCACACCCGCTGGTGTATCAGCGGCGCCGGCGCCGGTCGCCCTGCTCTCGGATGTCACCCAGCGGGCGGCGATCACCTTCGTGCATCGAGAGAACGAGTTCGTTGACTTCGATCGCGAACGGTTGATTCCTCGGATGCTCTCGACCGAAGGGCCTGCTGCCGCGACGGCTGACGTCAATGGCGATGGACTGGACGATGTGTTCCTCGGCGGCGCGAAGGATCAGTCGGGCCAGCTGCTGCTGCAGAACGCCAATGGCACATTCACGCAGAGTAACACCAGCCTGTTCGCACCGGATGCGCTCTCCGAGGATGTCGGTGCACTGTTCTTCGATGCGAATGGCGACGGTCATCCCGACCTGTATGTGGTGAGTGGCGGCAATGAATACGCTGAGGGAGCATCGGCGCTCCAGGACCGGCTCTATTTGAACGACGGGCGTGGCGTGTTCCGCAAGACGACCGACGCACTGCCGGCGGAAGCGAACAGCGGGTCGCGCGTGACTGCCGCTGATTACGACGGCGATGGCGATCAGGACCTGTTTGTCGGCAGCCGCAGCATCCCGTGGCGCTACGGGATCAACCCGGTGAGCATGCTGTTGCGGAATGACGGCAAGGGGCACTTTACCGACGTCACGGCGCAACTGGCGCCAGCCTTGGCCAGCGTCGGCATGGTGACGGATGCGATGTGGCAGGATGTGGATGGCGACCGGAAGCCGGATCTGATCGTCGTGGGTGAATGGATGCCGATCACGGTCTTCCGCAATACCGGTGGCGGCCGGCTGGCACCGATGGTGGTGCGTGGTCTGGCGCAGAGCAGCGGCTGGTGGAACCGGATCGTCGCTGGCGATTTCACCGGCGACGGTAGGATCGACTTCATCGTCGGCAATCTCGGTCTCAACAGTCGCCTGCGCGCGTCACCCGCCGAGCCGACGACGATGTTCGTCAAGGATTTCGACGGCAACGGATATGCCGATCAGATCGTGGCGTGCTACAACCACGGCAAGAGCTATCCGCTTGTGCTGCGAGACGAGATGATCAAGGCATTACCACCACTGAAGGTTCGGTTCCTGAGCTACACCGAGTATGCGAAAGCCGGCGTCACGGACATCTTCACGCCGGATGATCTCGTCGGTGCGGTGCAGAAGAAGGCGGAGACGTTCGCCACGTCGCTGATGCGGAACAACGGGGACGGTTCCTTCACGCTCGTTCCGCTGCCTGATGCGGCGCAGCTGGCGCCGGTGTACGGGATCAGTGTCCGCGACCTGGACGGCGACGGTATTCAGGACCTCTTGCTGGCCGGGAACTTCGATGGAGTGAAACCCGACATCGCCCGACTCAGTGATTCGTATGGTGTGGTACTGCGTGGTGCGAAGGGTGGCGCCTTCACCCCCGTCCCACGCATGGCAAGTGGGTTCTTCGTGCCCGGGCAGTCGCGGGAGATTCTGCGTGTGCGCGCGAAGGACGGGGAACTGACACTCGTTGCCCGCAACAACGATCGGCCGCTGGTCTTCCGATCCAACCGACGCGAACCATGAGCAGATCCGTTCAGGAGTGTTTCCGGCTGGGTTGCGTCCTCCTCCTTGCTGCGTGTCAGGGGGCGTCGTCCAGTCCCACAGCCGCCGCCAGTTCCGACGCGACACCGTTGCATGACGCGGTCAAGCAGGTGAACGATGTCATCGTCTACGACATCTTCAGCCCGCCGCAGGCGAGCCGGGTGTATGCCTATGCCAGCATCGCTGCCTATGAGATTCTGCGGCAGCGTGACACCACGTATCGCACGCTTGCCGGCCAGCTGAATGGGTTGACGCCGGTGCCGGCCCTCGCGGTTGGCGACGAGATATCGCTGTCGCTGGCGGGGGTACACGCGTACATGGTCGTGGGCCGCGCGCTCACCTTCTCGCAGGCACGCATGGACACCCTGCGAGGGGCGATGGATCAGCGCATGCGAGCCGGTCTGCCGACGGCTGTGTTCGAGCGATCGATTGCGTATGGCGACACGGTCGCAAAGCACATTCTCGCCTGGGCTGCGACAGACCGGTTCAAGCAGAGCCGCGGCCTGCCGAAGTACAGCGTCACGCGCGAAGTGGGGCGATGGGTTCCGACGCCGCCGGCATACATGGATGCCGTCGAACCGAACTGGGGGACCCTCCGTCCGTTTGTGATGGACACCTCGAATCAGTTCAAGCCGGTGCCGCCGCTGCCGTTCGACACGGCGAAAACGAGCCCGTTCTACAAGCAGATGCTCGAGGTACACTCGATCAGCAAGAGCATGACGGATGAACAGCGAGCCATCGCCGCCTTCTGGGACTGCAATCCGTTCGTGATGCACGTGCAGGGACACACGATGTTTGCGACGAAGAAGATGTCGCCGGGTGGCCACTGGATGGGGATCGTGCGAATCGCGTCGAACAAGGTGAATGCCGATATCAGCCGCGCGGCCGAGGCCTACGCCATGACCGCGATCGGCCTCGCCGACGGCTTTCTCAGTGTCTGGGCCGAGAAGTATCGCAGCAACGTGATCCGCCCTGAGACGATGATCAATGCGTACCTCGATGAGTCGTGGCAGCCGTTGCTGCAGACGCCTCCGTTCCCCGAGTACACCAGCGGCCACAGCGGAATTTCGACCGCCGCGTCGTTGATCCTGACGAAGGTCTACGGCGAGAACTTCTCGTTTGCCGATTCCACGGAAGTGGAGTACGGGTTGCCGGTGCGAACGTTCACGTCGTTCACGCAGGCGGCCAGCGAAGCGGCGATCAGCCGCTTGTACGGTGGAATTCACTACCGCCGTGCGATCGAGGAAGGGCAGGTCCAGGGGCGCAAGGTTGGGGAACTGGTGCTCGCGAAGGTCCTGACGCGTGCACCAGTGGCTGCTGTCGCCGCGGCACACTAGCAGCGCGACGTGTCGCGTTCCGTATCGGTGCGAGCGGTGTGCGCGTGCTTTTTGCTGCTCGCTTTCGCGATGGTGCAGACAGGATGCGAGCGAACGCCGACGCCATCCGTGCCTGCTGAGGGGAGCATCGCTGAGACACGACTCAGTGGTCCGCCCCTGTTCGATCAACTGCCGGCTGACAGCACCGGTGTCACGTTTGCGAACACGTTGCCGGAGTCGCCGGAGTTCAACATCCTCAACTACCTCTACTACTACAACGGTGGTGGAGTGTCGGTGGGCGATGTGAATGGCGACAGCCTGCCCGACCTGTACCTGTCGTCGAACCTGGACTCCAACCGCCTCTACCTGAACAGGGGCAATTTCCGGTTCGAGGATGTGACGGCGCGAGCCGGCGTCGCCGGACCACCGGGGTGGAAGACCGGCGTGACGATGGCCGACGTGAATGGCGACGGTCGGCTCGACATCTACGTGTCTGCGGTGCGCTACCTGACCATGCAGGGCCGCAACATGCTCTACATCAACAACGGGGACGGGACCTTCACCGATCGCGCCGAGTCGTACGGCGTTGCGCACGCCGGGTACTCGACGCAGGCTGCATTCTTCGACTACGATGGCGATGGCGATCTGGACCTGTTTCTGCTCAGCCACTCGACGCACACCGAGCGGGCCATCGGCAACGCGACGAAACGCGATGTGCGGAACGCGCGTGCCGGCGGACGGCTCTATCGCAACGATGGTGCGCGCTTTGCGGATGTCAGCGCAGAGGCCGGGATCTTCGGTGGAATCGAAGGCTACGGACTTGGCCTGGTGGTCAGTGACCTCAACCAGGACGGGTGCCCCGACGTCTATGTGGCCAATGATTTCCAGGAGCAGGACTTCCTCTACTACAACACCTGTCGAGGGAAATTCACCGAGTCGATCGCCACGGCCACCGGGCATACGAGTCGGTTCTCGATGGGCGTCGACGCAGCAGACGTGAACAACGATGGGCTCCCTGACATCGTCGTGGGGGACATGCTTCCGGAGCGGGAAGACATCCTCAAGTCGTCAGCCAGTTCCGAGTCGTACAGCCTGTTCAATCTGCGGCTGCGTGCCGGCTATCACGCGCAGTATGCACGCAACACGCTGCAGCTGAATCGTGGTGACGGAATGTTCAGCGAGATCGGATTCCTTGCCGGGGTCGAGGCCACGGACTGGACGTGGTCGCTGCTGTTCGCGGATCTCGACAACGATGGACTGAAGGATCTCTTCGTCACCAGCGGGATCTTTCGCCGCCCCAATGATCTCGATTACATCAACTACATCGGGAACGAGACGGTGCAGGCCTCGCTGGCGAACGGCGTCACGCGTGAGGATCTCACGCTGCTGAAGCAGATGCCGACGGTGCCGGTGGAGAATCACGCGTACCGGAATGACGGGAACCTGCATTTCACCGACATGGCCAGCGCCTGGGGCCTCGCGCAACCGGGTTACTCGAACGGCACGGCGTACGTCGATCTGGACAACGACGGTGCGCTGGACCTGGTGGTGAACAACTACGACGCGCCGGCCTCGATATTCAGGAATCGGTCGCGCGATCGATCCGGCAACGCATATCTCACGATTGCACTGCAGGGGGCGGGAAGGAACACGGCCGGGATCGGGACCAAGGTGTTCGTCGTGCAGGGCGGCCGACGGCAATTGCTCGAGCAGAGTCCGACACGTGGATTCCAGTCGTCAGTGGACCAGCGACTGCATTTCGGGCTTGGCCGTGATACCATGGTCGATTCGCTGATCGTGATCTGGCCTGACCGCCGATTTCAGGTGCTGACGGACGTGGCCGCGAATCGGCGCATGACGCTCGCACAACGCGATGCGCGCGGCACCTGGTCGTATGCGCGTTCGTCGGCGTCGAGAGCACTGTTCGCCGATATCACGGACAGCGTGACAACGGGCTACACTCATGTCGAGAACGACTTCAATGACATGGATCGTGAACCGCTGATGCCGCACCTGCTCTCGACCGAGGGCCCTGCGCTCGCCGCCGGGGATGTGAATGGCGATGGTCTCGATGATCTGTATGCCGGCGGTGCGAAGTGGCAACCTGGCCGGTTGCTGGTCCAGCAGCCCAATGGCTCGTACGTGGCCAGCGATACCGCGGTGTTTGCCGCCGACAGCATCTCGGAAGACGTTGACGCGGCGTTCTTCGATGCGAATGACGACGGTCACCCGGACCTGTATGTCGTGAGCGGGGGAAATGAGTTCTGGGGCTCGATGAATGAACTTCGCGACCGTCTCTACCTGAACGACGGTACCGGGCACTTCACGAAGTCGGCTGGTGGCCTGCCGCCGATCTTCGAGAACGGGTCGTGTGTCGTGCCGGGCGACTTCAATGGTGACGGGCACCAGGACCTGTTCGTTGGCGCACGCGTGACGGCGAAGCAGTACGGCGTGTCTCCGCGAAGCCATCTGTTGCAGGGCGACGGGAAGGGCCACTTCACCGATGTGACGACGACCGTCGCGCCGCTGCTGCTGACGGCGGGAATGGTGACGTCCGCCGCATGGCTCGACTACGACCGGGACGGAAAACTCGACCTGATCGTCGTGGGCGAGTGGACCCCGGTGCGTGTCCTGCGACAGGAGCGCGGTCGTTTCGCGGATCGCACGCGCGAGGCAGGATTGAGCGGGTCGGAGGGCTGGTGGAACTCAGTGTCCGCGACGGACGTGAATGGCGATGGCCGGCCGGATCTGGTGCTCGGCAACCTGGGCCGCAACGCCTACATCACGGCCAGTGCGACGCAGCCGGCACAGATGTATGTATATGACTTCTTCAGTAACGGGACCATCGAGCAGATCATCACATTCTACAAGCACGGGGTGAGCTATCCACTTGCCACACGTGACGAGATGGTGAAACTGATGCCTCCGCTGCGCGCGAAGTTCCCCAGTTACAAGGCGTTCGGCGCCAGTCGCGTGCAGGACATCTTCCTTCCGGAGGAAGTCGCGAAGGCGACCGTGCTGAGTGCGCGGACCTTTGCAAGCTCGGTGGCGATCGCGCGCACCGACGGCACGTTCACGCTCAATCCGTTGCCGACGGAAGCCCAGTTCGCGCCCGTCTATGCCTCGGTTGCGCGAGACTTCGACGGAGATGGCGTGGTCGACCTGCTGCTCGGCGGCAATTTTCTCGGCGCACCGCCCATCCTCGGCCGCTCCGATGCCAGCTACGGGTTGCTGCTGCATGGAACGGGGAATGGGACGTTCACGGCCGTGGACATGACTCGCAGTGGTGTGAGCATCCGCGGCGAAGTGCGACACATGACCACGGTTCGACGCGCTGGCGGACGGACGACGATCGTCGTGGCGCGGAACAACGATCGTCTCGTCTTTCTCACGACTCGAAAGTAGTCCTGGCGACCTCTTCTCCTCACGGATCATGCGAACTGTCCTGCTCACGCTCGTCTTTTCGGCCATCGCAATGACGTCATGTTCTCCTGCGGACAAGAACGCGGCAGTGCCGCCGGACTCTACGCTGACCGCGGTGGCGGGCGTCAAGCCAGGCATTCATCCCGCGTGGTCGAAGAACGCAGTGATCTACGAGGTGAACATCCGACAGTACACGCCGGAAGGCACATTCGCCGCGTTCACCAACGAATTGCCCCGGCTCAAGGCATTGGGCATCGATGTGCTCTGGATCATGCCGGTGCAACCGATCGGCAAGCTCAATCGCAAGGGAACGCTCGGCAGTTACTATTCGATCTCCGATTACACGGCGTTCAATCCGGAGTTTGGCACCGAGGCGGACTTCAACGCGATGGTTGCGTCCGCACACGCCCAGGGAATGAAGGTCATCCTGGACTGGGTCGCCAACCACACCGCGTTCGATCACGCGTGGACGGCCGAACACAGGAACTGGTACACGATCAAGAGTGACGGCACGATTTCCCGCGCCATCGACGACAAGGGGAACGAGACCGACTGGAGCGATGTGGCGGACCTGAACTACGCGAGCAAGGAGATGCGGCTCGCGATGATTGCCGAGATGCGATGGTGGCTCGACAACACCGGAATCGACGGTTTCCGCTGCGATATGGCCGGGTTGGTGCCGACCGATTTCTGGGCCGAAGCCCGGACGGCGCTCGACGTCGGGCATCCCGGTCTGTTCTTCCTCGCCGAGTGGGAGAACCCCGCGCTGCATGCGTCCTTTGACGCAACGTATGCATGGGAGCTGTTTCACCTGATGAACGACATCGCAGCGGCGAAGAAGCCGGTGTCGGAACTCGATGCGTACTTCGCGAAGCAGGACACGACCTTTCCCCCCGGTGCCTATCGCCTCACGTTCACATCGAATCACGACGAGAACAGCTGGGCCGGGACAGAGTTCGAGCGGATGGGCGCGAATCATCAGGCCGCCTACGTGCTGAGTGCCACCGTGGCCGGATCGTTCCCGCTGCTGTACTCAGGTCAGGAGGCGAGCTTCAACCGCCGGTTGAAGTTCTTCGAGAAGGATCCGATCGACTGGACCGGACCGTCACTGGCGGACTTCTACCGCTCGGTATTCGAGCTGCGGCACACGCAGGAAGTACTGTGGAATGGTCCGTGGGGGGCACCGCAGGTCAGGCTCGTGACCGATGGCGGAGACCGGATCTACGCCTTCAGCAGGAGCCGGAACGGAAACGCGGTGGTGGTGGTGACGAACTTCGGCGACAAGCCGGCCGTCGTGCGGTACACGAGTCTTGCACCGTCGGGATCGTACACCGACTGGTTCTCGAAGGCCGCCGTCAGCCTCACAGCCGACGGTACCATCGACGTTCCGGCGCACGGGTATCGCGTTCTCGTGAAGTAGCAGCTGGCACGGAGCCGTACGCTGGCCGTCAGTGCCGCTCAGTCGGGAAGCATGATCCTGAAATCGCGGTCGATGATGATGTCGGCTCGCGCGCGCTGCTTCGAGATGATCTCGTGTTCCATGCCGAGAATCGTCGCAATGATCGGGACGTCGATGTCACGGTTGCGTGCACGCCGCCGCTCGTCCGTGTCTTCCCACGTCGCTGTCAGGAAGATGCGGAGGTCGGTGTCATCGAGCAGCAGCGCGTACGTGCCTTCGACCACCAGCACCTGGGCCAGGCTGAAGTCGAGCACCTGCGTGTCGAAGCGGTTCTCCGGATAGTTCACGATCGGCGCACTCACATCGGCTGCGCCCGCGCGGAACGCCGCTATCTGCGACTGAATCAGGTCCAGCTGCACCTCCTGCGGCCCGACGCTGGCCAGATTCACCTGCAGCCGGTACTCGTGATTCGTGTGCGGCGGGCGGACGAAGTAGTTGTCCTGATGGATGATGGCCGTGCCAACGCCCGCAGCACGCAATACCGCAGCGAGATTGGCCGCCGTCACCGACTTTCCGCTGCCGGACTCTCCTGCCACGGCAATCACTGTGCGCGTTTCACGCGGCACGCCAAAGTCCGATCGAAGCAGTGCCAGCAGCTGCTCGGCGTGCGCGAGGTGTTGTGGATTTCCGGACATGTCGCGGGTCCTTGTCAGGTCGAGAAGAGTGCCCGTGTTTCCGGGCGTTCGGCGTGGTAGAGAAAGACGATACCGGTCGCCGAATACGCCATGTGCGAGGTGCCGAGCGATTCTCCGGTGGCCCCATGGAAGTACTCGTCGAATGCATAGTCCGGTGCGCTCGAGATCCGATCGGCAGTGAGCTGCTTCAACTGGCGCAGCGCATCACCGCGTCCGGTATGCGCCAGCGCGAGTCCAAGCCACCCAAGCCAGATGGGCCAGATCCCGCCGTTGTGATACTCGTATGGCCGATTGCGGAACTCGTGGAGATGATAGCGACGCAGGGCCGACCAGTCCGGGTGACTTTCGTCAATGACGGGATGAAA
>JANMNM010000066.1:0-12850 GCA_031373905.1 Gemmatimonadaceae bacterium
CGACGCGGAGCACAGCGCCATAACCGTATAGGCCAAGGTCGAATCCGTCAATAGTCGCAGGATCGCGCCGGTGACGGGCACGAGCCGCGACCACCTGTCGAGCTCGCTTGAAGCGCGCCTGACCCAGCGGATGCCCCGCTCACCCTTGGTGGGTGCCCCGCTGGTCATGCTCCCGGCTCGCAGGTACACTGCGGCTCCTGAAACCCCTGCCGCCGAATGGACCATTCCCCACGATTCCTTGCCCTCGTTGCCACCGTAGCGGCACGCGTTGTCGAAGTGCCGCCAACCGAGGTTGCCGCACTCATCAGCTCCGGCGCGGCACGGGTCTTCGACGTCCGCGAAGACCATGAGTGGGCGGCAGGGCATGTGCCCGGCGCGAGCCATCTGGGCAAGGGAATAATCGAACGAGACATCGAGCGAACTGTACCGGATCCGGCGACGCCGATCGTGCTCTACTGTGGCGGCGGATATCGGTCGGCGCTGGCCGTCGATGCACTGCAGAAGATGGGGTATACGGACGTTCGTTCCATGTCGGGCGGGTGGCGGGCGTGGATGGAGCTCGGCGGTGCCATCAGCATGGATCCCACATGAATAGCGCTTTTCACCGCGCCGCCACTCACGTCCGGCTCGCGCTCATGGTCGTGGTCGCCGGCTGTTCACGCAGCGAGTCGCCGCCTCCGACGCCGGCAGAACGTGCCGTGCACAAGGCTGCGATCGCCGCCGCCGCACAGGATCGGATGCGCCTGCAGTATCTCGTGAAGGATGCCGTGGTCGTGAAGCTGCGCCTGCCATCGCTGCGACGCGAGACCCGTGGCTACATGCTCAGCGACACCAGTGTCATCTGGTTTGCGTACTTCGCGGGTGACTCACTGATCGTTCTCGACGAGACCCGACGTGTGCCGAAGGGCGTGGAGGAGAACGCGCGATACTTCTTCCGCGACTCCCTGCTCCAGTACGTCACGTTCGACCGGGTGCTGGCGGCCGGCACCCGTACGCCGCAGCGCACGCGCCTCGCATTCGGCTACGACAGTGCCGGCACACTGGTGGCAACATCCAAGAACGTCAACGATGCCGCCGTCCCGCTCGACTCTGTCGCCGATATCTTCGCGATCGCGAGCCGTGCACGCACACTCCGCTCACGCGTCATCGCACCATAGCGCGCGCGGCATCCGGGAACGCGCGCTGGCGTGACGCGTCAGTTGCCGCGCTGTTGCTTCAGCAGTTCGAGTTGCGCTTCGACGACCTTGAACCGACGGTCCTCGAGGTCGTAGGCTCGCGCAGTGCGCGTTCGCAGCGCCTGGAGCCAGCGATTGGTCAGCTCCAGAAACGCGGCCCGCTGGCTCGGGTCATTCGGCACGACCTGATCACGACGCTCGGCGATCGACATCTCCGCGTCGTCGGCACGAATTGACGCGTCGAGGAAATCGCGTTCGATGCGCGCATGCTCAACCTGCGCCTGCCGCAACTCGTAGCGTGCATCGACGATCCTGAGCGAGCGCTCCAGCTGGCGCTTCTCCACCTGCGCCGTCAGGCGATCGGCATCGCGCTTTTCCTTTTTTGCCTGCTTCTCGCGGTTCGTGGCCTCGTTCAGCGTGCTCCTGATCTCACCCACGCCCGCCTTCAGCTGCTGGCTCTGGTCCCGCAGCGATGTCCACCGCGACTCGGCGTCACGTCGTGCGCTGAGTAGGCGGTCCTTCTCCACGCGGACGGTGTCGAGTGCCCGGGCGGTGACGAGGACTTCGATCGTATCGCCGGCTGCGGCAGGCATCACGAGCCGCGGTAGCGATGGCGGCGGCGTGACCGCCGGAACGACGCTCGGCTGCGTTCTGGTGGTGTCCTGCGAGTGCGCTGGAGCCGACACCGTCAGCGTGAGAACCAAAAGCGGACTGATGCATGCGCAAGGCCGCATGCCAATGGTGCGGTGAATTTCAGGAAGAAGCATCGGTGCTGAGATCATGGGAAAGTGGCGATCCGCGCGCGGGGCGGTTGCACGGGAAAGATAGGCCGACGTGCCCGTCAGGTTCCATTGCCGGGTTCGCTGACGCCTGCGATCGACGCGCGCACGCTGGCCGTTAGAGGTGTCTGGCATCATCTCGCACTCCGTGCACGGAAATTGCACTACTCGTCCGTATCGGGCTCATTCGGAGAGTGAGAACATGCAAGTGCACCGCCTTCCATTACACGGCACAAATGCGTACGTGATCAGTGATGGCCACCATGTGCTGGTGGACACTGGCCCGGCGAGGGCGCGTGCGCTCCTGCTCGAAGCACTGAGTGCGATTGGGCTTGGGGCTGAAGATCTGTCGCTTGTCGTTCTGACCCACGCCCATGCGACGGCTGCCGGCAATGCCGCGTTCCTGAAGCACACCTTCCACGTTCCGATCGCAGTGCATCAGGCCGATGCACCGATTCTGGCGAGCGGCGTGGATCGAAGCGTGCGGATTCTGGGGCCGGTTGGTGCGCTGATCCGACTGCTTGGCGATACACGATTCGAGGCGATTTCTCCCGACGTCGTCTTCGGGCATACACTGTCGCTCGAACCATTCGGGATAGAAGGAACCGTGGTTCATACGCCAGGCCATACGATCGGCTCGGTATCGGTTGTGTTGCCGACAGGGGATGCGGTGATCGGCGATCTGCTCATGGGCGGTTCGTTTGGCGGGCGCATCATGCCAAGCCGCCCATATCGCCACTACTCCGCCGAGGAGCCGGAACGCGTTGCCCGGAGCCTCGCGCTCCTGCGGCGCCTCGGCGTCTTGCGCTTGCATCCCGGTACGGGCGACACGCTGCACATGGACGTCGTGAGCAAACGGATCATAGACAGGGCGGGGGACGCACCGTCAGGTCCTGCGCCGACGCGCGTTCGGGAACGCCGGCTTCGCAGCGTCATTCCGCCCGCGCCGCTGAGAAGACGGTCGGCCTGACTTCGTTATTGGGGTTCGTGGAGGAACGAGTCGCATGTCGCCGTTGGCACCGCGGCCGGGCCATCATCGCAGCGCCGTGGGGAAGCAGGAGTTGAAATGCCGTACGGCTGTCGGGACGTTGGGGCGTCCGCGACGCGCGGGTGCAGGACGTCGAAAACGCGCGTTTCGGAGGGTGCCAACTGTATCGACCTCTTCCTTGGAGGCAGGGCACCTCGCCCGTCGAGAGCATATCTTGGAAGAATCTCAGCCGTTTGGAAGATCGAGTCCGCCGGTCCATCGTTTTTCATGATCATGCGCCATCGCTTCGCCATCATCCGGCGCCTCCAGCCCGATCGCTTCTTGAGACTCGTCATCATGGCAGGTTTCAAATGACGCCGTGGCTGTTGCGCTACTCGATGCGCATGCTTGGGCTGCTCGGAGCCATGCTCGTGATCGAGTACGTGGCCTACCTGTTGGCGCGCGAGTCGGGTGTGAGTCGCATCTACTGGGTTGCACCAAGTTTTGGGATCGTCGCGCTTGCCGGATACGACACGGTGACGCGACTCCCGCTGATCTGGGGTGCGCTCGTTGGAGGGGCGCTCGCAGCCACCGTGAACGTTATCTCGTGGGCAGTGGGTGCCCTGGTTCTCGAAGGGCGATTCCATTTTCCGGATGACGCCGAGCCGGTGCTCGTGCTGACATCGCTGCTCATTGCGTTGATCGTGGGTGCAATTGTCGGTGGCGTTGCCGGCGCCTTCGCCCGCACGCGGCGCCGGAAGCGGCAGCGCCGTTCGGCGCTCAATTCGCTCGCCTATACGGCGTTCGACGAGCCTGTCGCACCACGCGAAGCCTCGCGCGACTCTGCCTGAGCGCCGCTGACTCGATGACGACAACTCGGCTCCCATGACCGTCGGGAGTACCGGTGGCTGTCGTGGTTTTGCTCGCCACGTCGGAGTCACGGGCGTGACGTCGGGCAGCCGGCAGTGACGGGCAGTGGCGCGGACGACACCGTCGCGCACCGCGACGCGTGGTTGCTCGGGGAGTGGCAGGTGCTTCGGTGCGAGCCGCCGCTGGAGATCCAGCCGGGCACTCGGATGCACTTTCGCGAACCTGACGAACTTGAGTACACGATTCCTGCGGGCGCGCGGACGCTGATGACGACCCTTCGCTGGCGCATGGAAGGTGCCGCGTTGCGCACGGAGCATCCCGATGGTTCCAATCAGGTGAGCGTTGGCCTGTCCGTCAGCGACGAGGGTGTTCTGACCTTCGACTTCGACGGTCCGCGCGCCTGGTTCGTGCGCGCAATCTGAGGGTCGCGCTCAAGCCAGCGGCCGCGCCCGCAGGCGCGTCGCTTGCCGGGGGCGCGGGCGGGGATAGCTTCGCACCTTGGCATTTTGCTGAAATGGAGAGAGTACATGCGTAGTCTTGCCGCACTTGCACTCGGGTTGCTGGTCGTAGGTCTCGGGATCCTTGGAGGCGCTGCCGTCACACCGCTCGCCATTCCCGCGGCCTTCACAGTTGAAGGTCACACGACGAACGCGATGGCCCTGTTCGTCATGCTCGTCATCACGACGGTCTTCACGATGTTCGGCGGATGGATCACCGCGCGCCTGTCGCCGGATCATCGCGCCGGTCACGCGATCCTCATGGCGGTGGCCGGCGTCGCAGTCGCCGTGCTCGTCGGCGCGATCCGCTGGGCTGCCGCGCCGCCGTGGTACTACATGGCGACGTGGGCGGTGATGCCGGTGGCCGCCGCGGTTGGTGCCGCCGCATGGGAACGCTCACTGCGGCGTGCGGGTCGCACGAGTGCCGCCCGCGTCGCGGTCGGCGTATGACGGCACGCGTGCATGTGTATGAAGGGACCGATGTCACGGTCACCTTCGATCGCGCCAGATGCATTCATCATGCGCACTGCGTGCGGCATCTGCCCGCCGTGTTCGATACCACGAAACGTCCGTGGGTTCAGCCGGACAACGCCGACGCGGCTGCGGTGCTGGCGATCGTCGCGGCCTGCCCCACGGGGGCGTTGCACGCAACGCATCGCGATGGTCGTACCGCCGATGCAGCGCATGCGCCTGATGTCGTACACATGCAGGTCGCCGCGAACGGCCCGCTGTTCATTCGTGGCAGCGCCGTCGTGCTCAACGCGGATGACACGCAGCTTGCCACCGACGCACGGATTGCGCTGTGTCGCTGCGGACTCTCTGGGCGAAAGCCGTTCTGCGACAACACGCATCGGCGCGCGGGATGGACGGCTGACCGCGCCGCGGAAGGCTGACGTATTTCGCCATTCAGGTGCCACGCGGTTTTGCGCGGTGCGTCGGTGTGGCCGATGCCGGGTCTTCCGGCCATGAGTGGCGCGGATAGCGTCCGCGCAGATCCCGGCGGACGTCGGCGTAGCTGCTGCGCCAGAATCCAGCGAGATCGCGCGTGACCTGAACGGGTCGGTGCGCCGGCGACAGCAGGTGCAGCAGCAGCGGCACTCGTCCGCCGAGGACTGCCGGCGTGTCGCGTGCCCCGAAGAGCTCCTGCAGCCGGACTGCCAGAACGGGTGCGGCTGGATCGCTGTAGTCCACCGGGATGCGCGATCCACTCGGAACCACCACGTGCGTCGGTGCGAGCTGGTCGAAGCTGGCGCGCATCGACCAGTCCACACGCTCCAGCAGCACGCCACCCAGATCGGCGCGGTGCACGTCGTCCATGGAGTGGCATTGGCGAAGCACGGGCCCCAACCAGTCGTCGATCGTTGCCAGCAGCGTGTCGTCGCTCACGTCCGGCCATCGTGCATCGTGCAGATGCAGGAATGCGAGTCGTTCGCGCGTGCGTCTGCTCGCGTCGCTCCAGGGAAGCGCCGATGGCCAGCCACCACGCACGAGCATGGTGAGTGCGCGGGCACGTTCGTCGACGGACACCTTGCCGTCGTTCCGCTCGACGATAGTGATTGCACCAAGCGATTCGATGTCGGCGCTGAGAACACGCCCACTGGCGGGGTCAGCGACGACCGTGCGCGTGCGCGTGAACTGCGCGCCGTACAGTTCCCGGACGATCGCTTCCGTGATCGGTGCGGCAAGTTGGATGCTGGCATCTCTTCCGACATCATCGAGTGCTGCGCACGCGATCCACTCCTCGCGAGCCAGCGGCGAACCCTGGTCACGCAGCATGACGCCAGCGCCATTGCGGAGCAGGTATCGCGACCCTGCGCCGTCTCGGCGGCGCGCCACGCGATCGGGATACGCGAGTGCCACCAGCGTACCGATCGCATCGTCGGTATCGGTGTCTCCCTCGTCGGCACGGCGGACACCCATCCGGTCGCGCAGCGCTCGCGCGGTCTCGCGACACCGCGCCAGCGCACCCTGATCGATCGTGATGCCGGCGGGCAGCGCGCGGGCGCCCGTGCGGAGTGCCACGATCCGGAGCGCCAGGTCAGGGTCGATCATCCTCCCATCCGTCGCTCGCAGTGGATCGCGTTCCTCGAGGACCGCCGCCAGGTCGCACGCCAGCGCGAGCGCGCCGCGCTGTCGTGCAAGCAGCAGCAGATGCGCGATGCGAGGGTGCACACCGAGGGCGGACATGGCGGAGCCGTGCGCTGTGAGCCGGCCGCTCGCGTCCACCGCGCCGAGTTCTGCCAGCAGCGTGCGGGCCACGCTGAACGCGCCGCGCGGAGGCGAATCGAGCCACCGCAGCTCGTCCGGCTCGCTGATCCCGGCACCAGCCAGATCCAGCGCAAGCGGCGCGAGATCTGCATCGAGGATCTCGGCGCTTCCATGCGCATGGAGTGCGGCGTCGTCATGCTCGTGCCAGCATCGGATGCAGTGGCCTGGCGCCACTCGTCCGGCCCGGCCACGGCGCTGGTCGGCACTCGCGCGTGACACGCGGACGGTCGCGAGACGCGTCATGCCCGTTCTCGCCGAGTAACGTGGCACGCGTGACCAGCCGCCATCGACGACCACACGCACGCCCTCGATGGTGAGCGAGGTTTCCGCGATCGCACTCGCGATGACGACCTTGCGTCGCCCCGGTGGCGACGGCGCGATCGCGGCATCCTGCTCGCGCGTGTCGAGCATTCCGAACAGCGCGCGCACATCGACGCCGGCCGGCACCGACTGCGCGAGCATCTCGGCGGCGCGGCGGATTTCGCGGGCACCGGGCAGGAACGCCAGCACGTCGCCGTCATGCGAGTTCAGCGCGTGTCGAACCGCCGCGACCGTGTACTCCTCGATGCGCTGATCCGGTCGTGGTGGAAGGAACTCGGTAGATACCGGGTAGGCGCGCCCACGGCTTTCGATGACGGGTGCACTGCCGAGCAGTGTGGCGACGCGCGCACCATCGATCGTGGCGGACATCACGAGCAGTCGCAGGTCCGGGCGCAGCAAAGCCTGCGTATGGAGTGCCAGTGCAAGCCCGGTGTCGCCGTGGATGGAGCGCTCGTGGAACTCATCGAAACAGATGGCGCCGACGCCGTCGAGTGTGGGATCATCGAGGAGCATCCGGGTGAGCACGCCCTCCGTCACCACCTCGATTCGCGTGGCCTTGCTGATGCGCGTGTCGCCCCGCATGCGCCAGCCGACGCAGCCGCCGACGGCGTCGCCCCGGAGCGATGCCATCCGACTGGCGGCGGCGCGCGCGGCGAGGCGCCGCGGTTCGAGCAGCAGAACGCGGCCGCCCGCGAGCCAGGGCGCGCCGAGGAGGGCAGGGGGCACCATGGTCGTCTTTCCGGCGCCGGGCGGTGCGACCAGGACTGCGGCCGGATGCTGTGCGAGCGCCTCGAGCAGGGCGGGAAGTGCGTCGAGGACGGGCAGGCGGTCCGGATCGTGTTCGGTGGTCACTCGGCTAACTTTATCGGGAAGCGGTGCTGCGGGTGACGCGGCGGTACGCTTCCACCGACTTGACCCCGGCGGCGCCGGGAGGAGCATTGCGTGCATCCGCGCCTGACCGAAGTGATCGAACATGCTGACCACGCCCGTCTCGTGTTGCTTGCCGCACTCGATGCCATTCCGGCGCCGCTGCAGGAAGCTCGTCCGACGGAGGAGGGGTGGTCCGCCGCAGAGGTCATCGAGCATCTGGCGCGCGTCGAACGCGGGATCGCCAAGCTGCACGCGATGAAGGTCGCCGAATTGCAGGCGCTTCCGGTGATCCCACGGGAACCAGCCGTCCTGGAACCAATGGACACGGCGAAGTTTGCCGCCGTGCCGGAGCGCGACACTCGTCTCGAGGCCCCGGAACGCACTCGCCCCACCGGTGAACTCTCGGCGCACGAGGCGCGAACCTTGCTGCTCGAAGTGCGGCGTGGGTACCTCGAACAGCTTCGGGCGTCCGAGGGACTGGCGCTCTCGGCCGCGAATCACCCGCACCCGTTTCTTGGAACGCTCGACATGTATGAGTGGGTGTACTTCATCGGAAGCCATGAGCTGCGGCATGCGGCACAGCTTCGTGAAATCGCGGCGCACTTTGCAACCGGCTGACCGGCAGATGACCGAGACCTCATTGCAGTACCCGGTGGGCCGATTCACGGAGCCGGATGTCGTGACGGAAGCTGCGCTTGCAGCGGCAATCGACGGGCTCGCAGGGCTGCCGGCAGCGATGCGTTCGGCGGTGGCATCACTGACACCGGCGCAGCTGGAAACGCCGTATCGCGACGAAGGGTGGACGGTGCGGCAGGTGGTGCACCATGTCGCCGACAGCCCCATGCATGCGTATGTGCGCGTCAAGTTTGCGCTCACCGAGGACGCACCCACGATCAGGCCGTACGACGAGGCCGCGTGGTCGCTGCTGCCGGATGTGGCCGCGGTGCCGATCGAGGTGAGCCTCTCACTGATCGATGGCATTCATGCGCGGTTGGTGTCGTGCCTGCGAGGGATCAAACCGGCGCAGTTCGCGCGGCCGTTCGTCCACCCGGAGCTCGGACCGCAGCGCATCGATCTCTCGATGTTGCGGTACGACTGGCACGGCCGGCATCATGTCGCGCACGTGACGTCGCTGCGTACACGGATGGGATGGTGAACGCGCCGGCTGCTGCACCGACGACGGCGCCGTTTGCGGCTCCATCAGGTGCATCCCCGGTCCTGTTCTTCGACGGCGTGTGTGGATTCTGTGACCGGTCGATCCGGTTTGCGATGGAGCGCGACACGGAAGGGCGCCTGTTCGTCGCCACGTTGGCAGGAGTGACGGCGGAACGGGAGCTCGCGCCGTTTCGGTCGATGCTCGTGGACGTGGATTCCGTGGTGCTGTACCAGCCAGCCAGTGCAGGGCGCGACGCCTCGGTTCTGGTGCACTCGGATGCCGCGCTCGAGGTATTGCGTCTGCTCGGTGGCGGCTGGGCGGTGCTCGGCGTTGCTGGACACATCGTGCCACGATGGATCCGCGATGTCGCCTACAAGGCATTCGCGAAGCGACGGTTCCAGTTCTTTGGACGTGTTGAGGCGTGTCAGCTCTGGCCGGCGGAATGGCGGGCACGAGTGCTGCCGTAGCTCACGACTGCCATGGCCTTCGTGCCATCCGCGACATCCCGCAGAACCCGCAACCCCAGACCAATGTCAGCATCCGTCCTGATGTCGATCGCACCGCGAACACTGCGATCCGCAATGCGGCCGCTCCTTGCCGCGGCACTCCTTGGCGCCTGTGCGCGAGGCGTTGCCGCCAACGACACGCAGCTCGGCGCCAATCCCGCACCGATGCTCGTCGTGGTGGTGCGCCATGCCGAAAAAGCACCGACGCCCGTCAATGATCAGGCGTTGAGCGCTGAGGGAATGGTGCGTGCTGCGGTACTCGATGCGACGCTGCGCGGAATGCCGGCCATCACGGACGTCGTCGTGAGCCACCTGCAACGCACGCGGCTGACGGCCTCGGTGTTCGTGGCCAGAACGAACGCGTGCGTGCACGTCGTGCCGATCGGTGCGGCGGGAGTCGCGGCACACGTGCGCGCGGTGGCCGACACGGTGCGCGCCATCACGCGCGCCGCTGGGCGCGGCGGCGTGCTCGTCGTAGGACACAGCAACACCGTCACCGACATCGTTGCCGCGCTCGGCGGTCCTGAGTCGCGACCGCTGTGCGACTCGCAGTACAGCCAGCTGTTCACGCTGCGCGGCGCCGCCGGTGGCGCGGTCACACTCACGCGCTCGACGTATGGCGCGGCTGATCCCGCCGACGCGAGTTGTGCGGCAATGGCCAGATAGAGTCGGGAGACACCGCAGACATCTCCCGGGTGATCGTGGCCAGTGTGCGCTCCGCGCGTCAGCCCTCAAGCCGCCGCGCAGGAGTGTTGCACCGACACCTGTACTGACCGTTCGTCAGCGCCGGTCGGTACGAGGATCGAGTCGTCATGCGAGCGACTCACATCGAATGCCTCGGTCAGCGCTGTGCCTGCGTATTCGGCGGGAGCGTTCAATCCGAGCGCCCACAGTACCGTGGGCGGCACGTCGAGCAGGGACAGGCCGGTCGGGAGTTGCGTTCGCCTGACGCCCGCTCCGCTGATGAGAATCGGGATCGTGCAGTCGTACGGATGCGCGCTGTCGTGATGCGTCGCCACACGACCGCCGCCGCCGTGGTCCGAGAGCAGGATCAGGGTAGTGTCGTGCCGAGAACGTTCGAGCTCGCCGCGGAGAACGCCGAGTGCGTGATCCATGCGTGTGACAGCGGCGAGATAGGCCGCTGACATCCACCCCGTGCGATGTCCGATATCGTCGCAATCCGGCCAGTGCAGCAGGATCAGGCCGGTGGGCTGCGTCCGGATCAGAGGCAGCGCAGCAGCGAGCAACGCGTGCGCGTTGGCGCTCGCGTACCGTATCTTCGTCAAGCCGAGCGCTCCGACGATGTTCGACGCGATGGGACGCATCATCCACGGCACCTGTCGCAGCACGGCGGCGGCGGGCATTCCGGCGTCGAGGATCACCCGACTGATCGGGCGAAGCGGAACGCGCGGTGCCGGGACCCGGAACCGATCGGAATCCACACGATGATCCACCGGCGCCAGCCCAGACAGCAGCGACGTCATTGCGACTGCGGTGACGCTCGGCAGTACCGTCAGCGCATCGAGCGTGAAGGCGCTTTCGTCGAGGAGCGCGGCGAGATGCGGGAAGCGTGGATCACCGACCAGGTCGGCGCGGAGTCCGTCGAGCACCAGCAGCACAATGCGGCGTGCGGCGGGATCGTGGATCTTCCGGGAAGAACCCTGCGGCATCGAAGACCTCGGGAGAAGGAGACTCCTGAACCTCGGGCCGCTTCGTGAACAACGCGTGAACATGGCGTGCCGTTCTTGTCACGGGCGATGCCGGCCAACCAAGCGGATTTCCTCCTGGCTTGTGCTGGTGCCATGCTCTGGCGAGGATTACGCGGGCGCATGGTCAGATCCGAGTCCAGATGACACCACGGGACTGTTCGCGCCGTACGATCCGAGGTAGCCGCGCACGTGCTTATGGAATCCAACATTCTGAGGTGAGATCGCATGTCAATTCTTCGCCAGGCATCGGCCGTGGCATTCCGGACCGTGAGCGCCGTGGCGCTCGTCGCAGGGCTTGCACACGCTCAAGGTCGAACCATCACCGGGACCTATACGACGGTCGTGAACAGTCCGCAGGGCCCGGTACCCGCCGTGATCGTGCTGAAGAAGGAGAACGGCAAGGTCGGCGGTACCCTGGCGGCGGAGGGTTTCCCTGTGCTTCCCGTTGCGAGTGTCACCGCCACTGACTCCACGGTGGCAATCCAGGCGGACTCCCCGGATGGGGGGGTGGTCGTGACGCTGAAATTCGGGGCGAACAACAAGGTCTCCGGGACCGTGCTCTATCAGGGCGCGGAGATGCCGGTGGAGGGCACGTTCGCTGCCGAAGCGGCCGGGTCGGGCTCAGAGGCGGATGATGCGCGCGATCTGACCGGCAGGCTGGTGTCGCTCCAGCGTGCGTCGGATTCACATGTGTCGGTGCCGTCCTCTCGCCTCGCGGGTGGGTTCTCGCGTTTCGCAACGCAACGGCGTTGAGCGGAATTCGGAGCAGCGGGGGAACCCTTTGATGCGACACACACTCGTCGCAGCGACGGTCGTCTTACTCGGCATCGCGACCGGTGCAGCTCCGGCGCCCGCACAGGCACCCGCCAGCGAGACCGTGGCGCAGATGGCCGTGGTGAACGAGTTGTTCAACGCCATGCGCGCTGGCGACAGCGCGCGAGTGCGGGCCGTGTTTCACCCGCAGATGAAGTCGATGATGTCGTCGGATGTGGGGCCCGATGGCGTGGCGCGTGTGCAGGTGACGCCGGTGGACGGGTTCGTGCGGACGATCGGGACGCCGCACGCCGAGGTGTACGACGAGCGGCTCTTCAATCCGCGTACGCTGATCGACGGGACGCTGGCGTCCGTCTGGGTGGACTACTCGTTCTACCTTGGGCCGAAGTTCCTGCACTGCGGCGTGGACGTCTTCCATCTGGCCAAGGTGGGCGAGGCGTGGAAGATCATTGCGCTCACCGATACGCGCCGGACCACGGGGTGCACACGGTAGGCGGTCGCGGCACTTTGATTGCCAAATGACTGACTGGTCAGTATTGTAAGGATGCCCGGCGCTGCCGGGCTTTCTTCGGAGGAATCATTGACTGACGAGTCAGTCATTACGACTGAGCCTGATCACGCCCGACCCGAGCACCGCACGCGCCTTCCGGCCGAGGAGCGCGAAGCCCAGATCATCGATGCCGCGTTCACCGCCTTCGCTGCGCAGGGCTTCGACGAGACGCGACTCGAGGATATCGCCAGGCTCGCCGGCGTCGCCAAAGGCACGATCTATCTCTACTTCCCGAACAAGGAAGCGCTCTTCCGCGAGATGATCGTGCGCACCGTCGTCGCGCGGCTGGATGCACTCGAGAGCGCCCCGCATCATGCCGACAGTCTCGCCGACTTCCATCGCGTCGTGCGCGTGTACTGGGGCTACGTCACGGAACCACAGTTCCCCGTCATCTATCGGCTGGTCACC
>JANMNM010000084.1:0-20767 GCA_031373905.1 Gemmatimonadaceae bacterium
CGTTCTTGTAGTCGACGATCTGCTCGATGGCTCGACGGGGGTTGATGCCGAGCGTCTTGAGTTCGATCTGCACCACCGGCACGCCATTGACCAGCAGGATGACGTCGAAGCGGTGATGGCTGTTGTCGGTGTTGATGCGCAGCTGGTTGACGACTTCGAAGGTGTTCTTGCACCAGTCGTCGATGTTGACCAGCGTGTAGTTCAGAGGGGTGCCGTCTTCACGCGTGAAGCTGTTCCGGCGCCGCAGGATCTGCGCCGCCGCGAACACGTCAGACGTGACGATCTCATCCAGTAGCCGCTGAAACTCCGCGTCCGTGAGCCGCACCCGGTTGAGCGTCTCGAGTTTCTCGCGGAAATTCGCTTCCAAGCCGGCACGGTCACGAATGTCCGCGCGGTAGATGTACTTCAGCTCTTCGAGCTTCTTGACGAGCTCATCTTCTAGCAGGCGTTCGGACGATGGCATCGAAATGATTGAGCGAACTGTGGCTCGTGGCGAGCTTCTGGGGATGCCCATGATTCGTGGCGCGTCCGCAGCGATCGTCCGGCTGGTGAGCGCCTCGAGATCGCCGCTGAAGCTACTTACAGGGAGTGCCAGGACCTCCCTGTTCCGTCACACCGCGTCTGACAGCGAAGTGAAGTTGAAATCGCGCGCCTTGAGCACCGGCATGATCTGCGTGCCCGGGCCGTCGTTGGCAGTCCGGCGGACGGGACCCAACGCCTCGAGATTATTCAGCACGAACAACGGACTCTCGTTGAATCGCATGTTCTTGATCGACTTCGAGATCTTCCCATTCTCGATCAGGAACGTCCCGTCGCGGGTCAGCCCCGTGTAGCTCATCGTTCGCGGGTCGGTCTCACGCAGATACCAGAGCCGCGTGACGAGAACGCCGCGCTGTGTGCTGGAAATCATCTGCTCGCGGCTCGTGGATCCTCCGCCGAGGATGATGTTGTTGGGATTGCCCGTTGCGACGAGGTTCTTCTTCGCCGCCCATGCGCGGGGCACCAGCATTGTGCTTAGTGTCCCGTTGGTGATCCACGACTGCTTCGTCAGTGGCATACCGTCACCGTCAAATGGCTGCGTCAGGACCATCGGGTCAGACGGGTCGCTGGAGAGGTTGACCATCGAATTCACGATCATTTCGCCCAGCTTGTTGCCTCCTCCTGGCTTCGCGAATGGAGACCGCCCCTCGTCCGCGCTCCGCGCATTGAAGTACCTCGGCATCAGCCCCACGAGGTCGCCAACGGCCTGCGGCTCGAGGATCACGGTATAGCGACCGGGCTCGATCGCCACCGGGTTCCTCGACTTCTCGGCTTTCTCGATCGCCTGCGCACTGACGGCGGCGAAGTTGATGCGGCTCCAGGCCACGGCGTCCTCACCCGCCCAGCCGGAGCCGGTCCCATCCGCTGTGCGAACCGTCAGCGTGTAGTTGGCACTCGTCCCGCGATGGTAGGCAAAGTGGCCAGCGCTGGTGCCGATGGCGATCGCATCCGCGCCCGTGACGAGGAATCCCGCAACGTTGAGCGTGCTGCCGGCGCGTCGGGCCGGACCGAGCACCGTGTTGGCGGCCGAGGTGACCGCGCCCGCGTCGAGCGAGGCCGTGGCCTCGTCCCAGGCGGCAGTCATCTCGCGCAGGTTCTGCGGGCCGAGCACCGGCAGCATCTCCGGATCATCGGGGGCGAGGCGCGCGATCGCCTCGGCCTTCCGCACGGTGCGCTCGATGCTCTCCGGCGACAGGTCGTTGGTCGTGACCGCAGAATGCTTGCGGCCGATGAATGACATCACGACGAGGGTGGTGTCCTCCACCACGCCGGCGGTCGAGAGCTGATTGGCGGCGAACCGCACATTCCGCGTGCGCGACGAGCGAACGACCGCCTGTACAGCGTCGGCGCGCGACAACTTCACGACACTCTCGATCACCTTCTGTGCGTCGTCTCGTGACATGACGACATCGTCAGCAAACAGCGAGCGCGGTGCGCGCGGGTCGAGGATCATGCTCATGCCTTGCGCCCGGTGTTGATGACGTTGATTTGCTTGTGCCGAGTCGGGACGCAACCGTGCGAGACCGCGTTGGCCTGACCCGGTTGTCCCTTGCCGTCGGAGAAGGTGGCGTACAACTCGTAGCTCTTCTGGCCGCCGAGCATGTCCAGCGCGCCCCAGAATTCCGGCGTACGGATCTGGTAGGCCACGTCGCGCAACTGGCCGACGATCTTGCCACCGCGCACTTCATAGAACAGGGCGCCACCGAATTGCGCGTTGTAACGCTGCTGATCGATGGAGTACGAGCCGCGCCCCAGAATCGCGATCCCCTTGTCGGTGGCCGCGATCAGATCGTTCCATCCGATGTCTTTCGTGCCTGGCCTGATCGAAACGTTCGGCATGCGCTGGAATGCCACGCTGCTCCACGAATCGGCGTACGAACATCCGTGGCTGCGCGTTGGCATGTTGCGTCGTTTGTACCACCAGTCCAGCCACATCGCCTGCTCGCGCGTCGTCTGGTAGTCGACGAAGACGCCATCCTTGATGATGTCGAACTCCTCGGGTTGCACGCCGTCGTCGTCGTAGCCGATGGTCGCGCAGCCACCGGGCTGCGAGCGGTCGCCGTAGATGTTCATCAGCGGAGAACCGAACTTGAGCGATCCGAGGACTTTCTCCGGCGGCGCGCAGAACGATGTGCCCGCGAGATTGGCTTCGTAGCCGTATGCACGGTCCAGCTCCGTCGGGTGCGCGACCGATTCGTGGAGTGTCAGGCCGAGGTTGGACGGATGCAGGATCAGGTCGTAGCGCCCGGGATCGACCGACTTCGCTGTCAGCTTCTCGGCCGCTTCTTCGGCCCACTTCTTCGCGTTCACCGTGAGGTTGTTCTCGAGCACCGATTCCCAGCCGCGGCCCGTCGGCTGCACGACGGATTCACGAATGGCGAAATCGCTGCGGTCAGCGCTCACGGCGGTGATCGCGATCGGCGTGTATGTGCGAACACATGTCTGCGCGATGATCGATCCGTCCGTGTTGGCGTAGTTCCGTTCCTCCTTGAGGAACTGCAGCTGCGTGCTGACGAATCGTACTCCGGGAACCGAGAGCGCAGCACTGTTCGCCGCGATCGCCAGCGTCGTCTTTTCCTCGATCGAGATGCTGAAGGGATCGATGGTGAAGCCGCTCGACCAGGTGGCGTCAGGGTGGCTCGGGTTGGGCGCGAGCGTGACCGGTTGATCGCGTGCGATCCGGTTGGCTTTCGCCGTCGCGACGGCTTCCATCGCGGCGCGCTGAATGCCGTCGTTGGTCAGTCTCGGCGTCGCCGCAAAGCCCCAGCAGCCGTCAACCAGCGCACGCACGCCGCAGCCGATGGTGTCGCTGTCGATGACGTCGAGCACCTGTCGCTCGCGTGTGAAGATGGCGTTGCGCTGCACGCGTTGAATGCGAACATCGGCATAGCTGGCACCAGCCCGCTTCGCGGTATCGAGGGCCAGCAGCAGCAGGTCGCGCGTCGGCGCGTCCATGCGTTCCTGCACGTGCGGCATGAGCCGCGAGTGTGCGGCAGCATCCCTGGGGCGTCCGACGGCAAGCGCGCCCGCAACCAGCGCAGACGTGGCAACGAACTCGCGGCGAGTGGTCATTCGAAGTGGCGGAGAGAGCGGCGGTGAATCCGGCGTGTCGGTAGTCTACGCGCGGCGCGGCCACTTCGTGGCTGGGCGGGGTCCGTGAATCGCTTACGCGGCGGCCGCCCTCGAACGGGCGCGCGCGAGCCCTTGTGCCGCGCACGCACTCCGGATCAACTGATCCGCCAGCTCGCTCGCATCATCGGCGCTCACGCCATGATCGGCGGCGAGCGACACGATGTGCCGCCTCACGGCCTGCTCGCGTGCGGCATCGACCACCGAGACACCCGCAGCGCGTTTTGCCGCGCCCACCGCTCGTGCCAGACGCTGTCGCTCACCGATCAGGGCAATCAGCATCTCGTCGACCCGATCGATCGACGCGCGGAGTGTGGCGATGCGTTCGTCGGCACGCCGTGCATCGGTCGTGCGATCCGGGTGGGTGTACTCGGTGTTCATGGGCGGGGCTCCAGTGCCGGTTGGCCTGTGGGGAGGGTGTCCCGCACGCAGGGGCTTCTCACACAACGCGAAAGGCCCGCTGCGATGCGGGCCTTGGGGGGGAAAGTCGGTCGCGTAGGTCTGTCGCGCGCGCTCAGCCGCCCTGGTCCGCAAAGCGGCCAAAGTACGAATAGCTGGTAAAGCGCGTGCGGACCGTGTGACTCATGTGTCGGAGTCTGTCGCCTCCCTGCGTGGCTGTCAACCCTCGTTGCACGCGGACCGTGACGAGCTCGACTGAAGTGTCCCGGATTCCCTTGGCGCTGCTGGCCGAGTGAAGCGAATCCGGTGTTTGTCGCCGACCCGGCGTACAGTTCGTGACATTTCCAGCGTGATTTCCGCCTCCTTGAGGCGCGACGCCGCGTGCGTTGGATACACCCTGCTCGCGATGCTGCTGCTGGGCTGCAGGGGCGAGCCGTCGGCACAGGCCATCGAGCAGCAGCTCCAGCAGCACCCGGACATTCTCAACGGCGTCATCGAACGGCACCCGGCGGAGTTCATCGCGGCACTGGTGCAGAATGAGCCACGGCTTCCGGCGCGCTCAGCCCGTGATCGTTGCGAGTGATCCGTCGTCGGACAGCGTGACGGTCACCCTGGCCAGGCTGCTGGTCTGCTGCTGCCCGCCGGTCCATGTACCGTCGAACGCGAACTCGGCGCCGTGATTGGGACACTTGAGCGTGAAGTTGTCGTTCATGTTCACGATGGTGCTGAGATGTGAGCATGACAATGAGTAGCCAACCAGCCCCGAGGATGTTCGTGCGAGAGCCACAGCTGGCTGACTGCTGACACGTGCGGCACCGCCAACTGTCGCAAGTGCGGGAAAGTTGCTCAGCGTGACGACGATCGGCGTCAGAATCGGTGCGGGCTGCGTCGGGATCGTCGCGCCGGATGCGTTCGTGTCAGCGTCACCACTGCAGCCAGCGAGGGCGGCAGCGATGACGGCGACCGTCGACTGGGCAACGAACGCGCGTCGGGACAGGTTCGTGGACACAGGAATGCAACGTCCACAAACATGAGCTGGCGCGACTGCACATGTCACGGGCGCCAACTGCCACGGTTCCGCGCGCTCGCAGCTCACAGTACCGCTACTCCGCCTTCGTGCGCGGCCTGGCCGGCTTGACGAACTTGTCGAGCCAGCCCACCATCTCGGCCAGCGTGTGTCCCACGCTCTCACGTCCCAGATAGCCGTGTGCTTCGCCCGGCAGTTGCACGTATCTGACGATGGCACCATTGCCCTTCAACGCCGCATACATCCGCTCACTCTGAATCGGAAACGTGCCGCTGTTGTCGTCGTTCATGCCGTGGATCAGCAGGATCGGCGTCTTGATGCTGTCGGCGTAGTTGAATGGGCTCATGCGGTTGTAGATCGCACTGGCTTCCCAGAACGGGCGCTCTTCCTGCTGAAATCCGAAGGGTGTGAGCGTGCGGTTGTACGCACCGCTCCGGGCAATGCCGGCGCGGAAGATGTTCGAGTGTGCCAGCAGATTCGCGGTCATGAAGGCGCCATAGCTATGCCCGCCAACGCCAATCCGATCCCTGTCCGCCAGGCCGAGATCGACGACCTTGTCCACCGCGGCCCTGGCACTGGCAACCAGCTGTTCGACGTAGGTGTCGTTCGGCTCCTTGTCACCTTCGCCAACGATCGGCATGGTCGGGCCATCGAGCACGCCATAGCCCTGCGTGAGCATGAACAGGTGGCTGGCACCCGTCGGTCTGACGAACAGATTCTGTGAGCCGCGCACCTGTGCTGCCGCGCGCGCGCTCTTGAACTCCTGCGGATATGCCCAGAAGAAGAACGGCAGGCGACCGTCACGTTCCGCGTTGTATCCGGCGGGCAGATACAGCGTGGCCGAGAGTTGCACTCCGTCCGGTCGCGTGTAGGTGATGAGCTTCGATGTGATCCCGGCGAACTGTGGCGCCGGATCGGCAAATCGGGTGAGCTGACGCGGCGCAACCCGGCGCGTGAGGTCGCGGAGCCAGTAGTTCGGCGGCTCCGTGGCGGTCTGTCGGCGGGTCAGGACGCGTGAACCGCGATCATCGAGCATGGCAATCGGTTCTTCGTACTGCGGCCCCTCCGAACGCCAGAGGCGCGTGGACTTGCCAGTGGCGATATCGAGACGGTCGAGGAACGGTTGTGCGCCGGTCGGGCTTTCGCCTTCGCCGGTGAGGAAGATGGCGCTCCGATCGGTCGACGTTTTCGCAACGCTCGAACCCTGCGGTGTCATCGTCATCACGGGCGAGCCGGGATCGCTGTACGCATCCTCGGCGCTGCGATCGAACAGCAGGCGTGGTGTGCTGCCCGGCGTTGACGGATTGAAGATCCAGGTCTTTGTCTGGCGAGACTTCCACCAGTATTCGGTGACCATCGCCACGTCGTTGCGCACCCAGGTCACGCCGCGGACGCGCGTGCCGACCGCGAGGTGCTGGACCGGTTGTGCGGTGAACGGCGCCGCCAGTGTGACGACGCGATCGCGCTGCGCTGCGGGGGTGGCAGGATCACCGCCGTCCATGGCTTCGATCCAGGCCAGCGTTGCCGGCGCATCAGCGCGCCAGGCGATGTTCCGCGGTCCGGCGTCGACTGCGTCGAACGCTGTCGACTGTTCGTCGGCAAAGCCGCGATCGTGCACTGTGCGGATCTTTCGTCCGTCGATGGCCCACAGTTCGGTGATCAATGGAAAGCGCGACATCGGCACGACATAGCTGTACGGCGTGTGGATCGCCGTTGTGAGCACGTGACTGCCATCGGGCGATGGCGTCGCACTGGTCAGCACCGCCGGCGCGCCGATGTTTCGCGCGCTGCCGTTGAGCGAGACGATCGCCAGCTGGCTGGTGCCGAAGTGCGTGAACCGTGCCTCGTCGAATCGGTCGGCCAGGAGATCCTGGTATGTGCGCTCCGGTGACTTCTTGCCGAACGACTCCTGCATCACCGGTCCCGTGGGAGTCGCGACTGGCTGCGGTGCGGCACCGAGCGACTCGGGGATCGTCTTGCAGACCAGCGCGTCACTCGAGGGCATCCAGAGACACGGGTCACCGAATGCACCGTTGACCCGGATCGCACCAAGGCTGGTGACGGTGCCCGTGACGACATCGAGCAGGCCCATGCCGGCACCACGATCCGTGATCATCGGGAATGCAGCGCGTTTCCCATCGGGCGACCAGCGCACGTTGCCGACCCGGACGCCGGACGGCAGCGAGATGGCGCGAGTCGTACCCGTCGCGATTGCCATCAGCGTCAGCCCCGTGCTCGTCGCTGCACGGGTCGGAAAGCTCGTATTGGGATTGAGGCGCTGGCCCGCCATCGGGATGTATGGCGCCGCCACTTCAGTGATGCTTGGCAACGCGGGACGTTCCAGCAGCAGCAACTGCGTGTTGTCCGGGCTGACGGCAACGCGCGGTGTTGGCGTGGCGTCAAGAATGCTGCGGATCGGTTCGGGCGGCTGTCGATAGCCGTCCTGCGCCTTCGCGAGCGCAGGGGCGAGCAGTGCGACGGCGGCCAGACGGCGAACGGTGACGAGAAATCGGCGCATGATACACCTGAGGGAGCGAGCGGCAGGAGTGTTGTGAGGAGCCGCTGGGAAGTGTATGCGCTCGTCATGAATAGCACACCGGTGCCGGGTGCTGCTGCGTACTGAGCGGCAGCATTCCCGTGACCCTGACACGACGATTCTCACGTGAGCTGGACATCCGGACGTCCGGTGAAACACCGGCGTGGCCCTGCCACGTTGTCGTCTTCCAGCGCTGCACCCATTTCCAGACAAGTCCGCTCCGAGATGCAGGTGCCCTGGTCGACCTTCGCCACCGGCATGCCATCGCGAACGCGCTGGAGCAGGGCGAGTCGCCCCGCCGGGGTCGAGGGTGCATTCTTGTGGGTGTTCCGCGGGCGCTCTGGCGGGTTGCCGGTTGAGTGCCCGGACCAACACCAGCCTGGTCCGGCAATGCCCGGTGAAGGACATATCCGTCAATTGCATCCAGATTTTCTGACCCATTCATGCGAGCCAATCCGATGCTGACGCGGTTCCCTGCCTTCACTCTCCTTCTGCTGACGTCCTCGACGCTGGCCGCGCAGGCACCATCAGCGCGAACGCCCGCTCGTGCGAATGCCGCCGGCGCACCAGTCAAGGGCGCGACCGTGGAAGGCATCACTGAGTACCGGTTGGCCAACGGGCTCAAGGTGCTGCTCTTTCCCGATCAGTCGAAGCCGACGGTCACCGTCAACATCACGTATCTCGTCGGCTCGCGGCACGAGGCCTACGGCGAAACGGGAATGGCGCACCTTCTCGAGCATCTCGTATTCAAGGGAACGCCGAAGCACCGCGATATCCCGAAGGAACTGTCGGAGCGCGGCGCGCGGCCAAATGGCACCACCTGGTTCGATCGCACGAACTATTTCGAGACGGTGTCGGCCGGCGACGAGAACCTCGACTGGGCACTGGATCTGGAAGCGGACCGGATGGTGAACTCGTTCATCGCGGCCAAGGATCTCGAGAGCGAGATGACGGTGGTTCGCAACGAGTTCGAGTCGGGCGAAAACAGCCCCGAGCGTACCGTCTGGCAGGCGCTGATGGCGACGGGATACCACTGGCACAACTACGGCAAGAGCACGATCGGCGCGCGCAGCGACATCGAGAACGTCCCGATCACGCGACTGCAGGCGTTCTATCGGAAGTACTACCAGCCGGACAATGCCGTGCTGGTCGTCGCCGGCAAGTTCGACCCGGAAAAGACCCTCGCGGTGATCAACCGGAAGTTCGGCGGCATTCCGCGGCCGGTCCGGTCGCTGGAGCGCGGCAACCTGCTCTACCCGACCTACACCCGAGATCCGGCACAGGACGGGGAGCGGACGGCAACGGTTCGGCGCGTGGCTGACAAGCAGATCTTCGGCGTGATGTACAAGGTCCCGGCCATCGCCCACCCGGACAATGCCGCCGTTCAGGTGCTTTCGGCGCTGCTCTCGCAGGCACCCGGCGGGCGGCTGTACAAGGGGCTCGTGGACACGAAACTCGCGGCTGGGATTGTCGGCCTCACGTTCGAACTTCGGGAGCCTGGGGCCCTGATTGCCTGGGCCGATGTCCGGAAGGAGCAGTCGCTCGACTCCGTGCGCACGGCCATGCTCGCCGTGCTCGATGGCGTGCGAAGCACGCCGTTCACGGCGGAAGACGTCGAGCGTGCGCGCAATGAAGTGGTGAGCAACATCGAGCAGCTGCTGGACAACTCCGAGAACGTCGGGTTCGCACTCACGGAGTACGAGTCGGGCGGCGACTGGCGCCTGCTGCACATCACGCGGGACCGCCTGCGCACCGTCACGCCTGCCGACGTGCAACGCGTGGCGGCCGCGTATCTGAAGCCGGACAACCGTGCGAGCGTTGCATTCGTCCCGACGGAGAAACCTGACCGGGCCGAGATCCCCGACGCCCCGGATGTGCAGACCCTGGTGCGCGACTACCGTGGTTCGGCGAGAGTGGCGGAAGGCGAGGCATTTGACGCCTCGCCTGCCAATATCGACGCACGCACGCAGAAGCTCGCACTCCCGAATGGCATGCGCATCACACTGCTGCCAAAGCGGACGCGGGGCGGTGTGGTGCAGGGCAGCATCGCCCTTCGCTTCGGCACGGAGCAGACGCTCACCGGTCGCCGTGTGGCAGGTGACGTGGCGGGTGCGATGCTGATGCGCGGCACGCTCGAACGGACGCGGCAGCAGATGAAGGACACACTGGACAAACTGAAGGCAAGTGTGAACGTCGGCGGATCCGTCCGTTCGGTCACCGCGTCATTCCAGGTTCGACGCGAGAATCTCGCACCAACCTTGCGACTGATCGCCGAGATGCTTCGCAAGCCGGCGTTCGATGCCACGGAGTTCGACAAGCTGCGCACCGAGAACCTCGCGCAGCTCGAAGCGGGATTGAGCGATCCGCAGGCGCTGGCAGTCAACGCGATGAATCGCGTGAGTTCGCCGGCTGACAAGGCGCATCCATTGTACGCGTCGACGCTGCCAGAAGCCGTGGCAGACTGGAAGGCGGCCACCGCTGACGCTGCGCGCGCATTCCACACTGAGTTCTACACCGCGAGGTATGGCGACCTTGGCCTCGTCGGCGATTTCGATGGCGACTCGGTACGCACACTCGCGGCTTCGCTCTTTGGTGACTGGACCACGACGAAGCCGTGGGCACTGATTCCTGAGCCCTTCAGGCGGACGGACTCGACGCTCGTGAACATCGAAACCCCGGACAAGGCAAATGCGGTGTTCGTCGCGGTGCAGGCGGTGCGGCTCGCCGACGGTGACCCCGACTACGCGGCCATGTCGCTGGCTGCCGAGGTTCTCGGTGGCGGATTCCTCAAGAGTCGCATGGCGGATCGGCTCCGGCAGCGCGATGGCCTGAGCTACGGCGTTGGCTCGCAGCTCTCTGCCAGCCCGGGTGATTCGGCTGGTGCACTGATGACGTACGCGATCTACGCACCGCAGAATCTCGATCGGCTGCAGCTCGGCTTCCGCGAAGAACTCGACCGATTCGTGTCGGGCGGTATCACGCCGGAAGAACTCGAGGCGGCGCGACTTGGCTGGTTGCGCGGCCGTCAACAGATGTACGCCAACGACAATGAACTCGTCGGACAATTGATCTCGCGCCGGCGGTGGAATCGCACGTTTTCGACCTATGACCTGGCGCTTGAAGATCGGGTCCGCAAGTTGACCGTCGGTGAAGTGAACGCCGCCCTGCGTCGCTACATCGATCCGAAACAGATCGTCATCATTCGCGCCGGCGACTTTGAGGGTGCGAAGAAGAAGGCGGCGAAGCCGACGCCGTGACGCCGGCCTGACGCTGCCATGACGCCGGCCTGACGGACGGATGCACCGTTGCTGCATCCGTCCCCCATGCCCGAGGTCAGAGCGATGTCCGATCGACTGCCATTCCGTGTGCGCCCTGCGTTGCAGTGGCAGCTGGTGCTGGTGAACCCCACCCTGCTTCGGGCAGCCCAGCGCCGCCTGCGCGCGAGTGGTCCGTCCCACGCGATCGAAGAAGCGCTGCGACTTGCGGCTGGAACGGCTGCGGCCGACGGACGAGACCGCTCGCCGCCGCCTGTTCACTGAAACCCGTTCACTGACCGACCTCGTTCACTGACCCGGTTTCCTGGCCCGGGTCACTGGCCCGGGTCACTGGCCCCGTTCACTGGCCTGCTCAGTGACCCGGTCGACCTCCCCGGATTCCGGCCCTCAGTCGATCAGTCAAACCGGGCATGCTGCCTCCTTGCCTCGTGGCTCCGCACAGCCTGGCTCGAAGCAGCCCGCCGGGCACCCCACTCGCCGCTTGGCTGTTCGCCGACACCGGGTCCTCACCCGGACTCGACTGTACGCAAGTACCTACTTGCTTACTTCTGTCAGGCAAAGTAGAATCGGGCCATGTCCAACGATGTCAGAGAGAAAATCATCAAAGCCGCGATGACGGCGTACGCCGAATCCGGCTTTCAGGGCGCGACCACCCGCCGTGTGGCGGAGATCGCCGGCGTGAACGAAGTCACCATTTTCCGGAATTTCGGCTCCAAGGCCGCCCTCATGGATGAGGCGCTCTTCCGCCGCGTGGCCGCACTCAAGCTGGTTGACCCGCCGCTGCCGGCCGTGCCCCGCGATCCGTCGGGCGAGCTGACGGTCTGGTGCGAGACCTTCCTCGCGCAGCTTCGTGGGTCACGCGGCTTGCTGCGGAAGGCGATGGGAGCCGCCGAAGGGCGATTCCACGAAATGACGAATTCCTTCGAGCCGGCCCGGTGTGCCGACCGCGAGCTCCACGGCTACACGCAGGCCATGCTGCGCGACGGCTGGATCGACGACGAATTCATCGCGCAGCCGGATCATGTCGAACTCCTCACGGCTGCACAGACCATGCTCGTCGGTGCCCTCTGGGGTGACGCCATGGCGCGTGAAATGCACGATGATCCGGAGCTCTGGGTCGACGAAACCCGCGCGGCCGCTCGATACGTACAGATGTTCCTCCGCGCGATCGGCGTGACCAATGCTGGTCGCACCGAAGCCGACACCGTTGGCAGCGCGCCTTCCACACGAACCACGAGTCTCACGTGAAGTCTTCGGCACTGACGGGATTCGCCCGTCGCGCCGCGTCTGCCGCGCTCATCGCTCTGTTGCTGCCGACCAATGCCGTTGCTCAGGGAGCACCGGCGGCGCCCAGAACACTCAGTCTCGCTGACGCCTTTCGTATTGCAGAACCCGTCTCGGATGATGTTCGCATCGCGCAGAACGCGGTCGTGCGAGCAAAAGGGCAGTACATGCAGGCTCGGTCGACTGTGATGCCACAGGTGACTGCCACGGCGAACTACCAGCACCAGCTGCAGAATCAGTTCAACTCGATCATCAAGCGATTCGCGCAGCCTGCGGATCCAAGCGCGCCGCCGGACACGACGCCGCAGCCGTTCAATCCCATCTCGGTGCTGTTCGCCTCGCCAAATACCATCACGCTTGGTTTGCAGGCGTCGCAGCCGCTGTATCTGGACAACCGGTTAGCGTTGGCTGGCCGTGTCGCGCGCGCGAACGAAGACGTCGCGAAGTACGGACTGCGCACCGCACGCGCGCAACTCCGCTACGATATCGCATCGGCGTACTTCGACGCGGTGATTGCAGAGAAGTTCCTCCAGATCGCCGAGAGCTCACTCGTCCAGACGGAGCGGACGCTTCGGCAGACGACCTTGCAACGCCAGGTTGGCACCGTCGCGGAATACGATCTGCTGCGGTCGCGCGTGGCGCGGGATGGTCAGCGGCCGTTGGTGATCCAGGCACAGCAGAATCGTGACGTCGCTGCGTTGCGATTGAAACAGCTGCTCAACCTGCCGCTCAGCGAACCGCTGACGCTCGCCACGCCGATCCAGGATGCAGACATGGATCGAGTGCTCGCCGAGTCACGACTCGACAACGAACCGCGCCCGAGTGCGGGGAGTGGACTGTCTCCGACCGGTGCGGCGATGCTGCCAACACTGAACCCGCGCGACACGGCGCCTGAATCACGGACGGCCGTCCAGCAGGCGCTGGCAAGCGTTGAGGTGCTGAAAGGAACGCTCGAGAACGCTCGACTGCAGCGAATGCCATCGCTGACACTGGCCACGAACTATCAGCGTTTCGCGTACCCGTCGAACAGTCAGATCGTCCCGCGGTCCTTCGCAGATCTCTACCCCGCCTGGACGGTGTCGCTGGGGATGTCGGTCCCGATCTGGACGAGCGGACGGATCGCGGGGGACCAGATGGTCGCACGTGCGAATCTGGCCGATGGTGAGGCCCGGCTCAGCCAGGGAAAGCGTGCGGCGTCGCTGGATGTGCAGCTCGCGCTGAAAAGCCTCGAGCAGGCGGAAGCGAACTGGCTTGCCAGCGTCGGCACCGAGGAACAGGCAGACAGGGCGCTTCGCATCGCAGAGGTTCGGTACGCGAACGGAATCTCGACGCAGCTCGAGTTGAGCGACATCCGGAACCTCCTGATCCAGTCGCAAGCCAACTCGCTCTCGGCCGCCAAAGCCCTGCAACTCTCCCGGTTGCGGATGACGCTGCTTCGTGACCTGCCGCTCGGTTCCGGCGGCGGAACGGGCGGTGCGGCCAGCGGCGCGCAGACCCAGCAGACTCAGCAAGGAACCGGGGCGGTGCAGACCGGTGCACAAACGAATCGGTCTGGCACTTCCGGACCTCCGCAGTGATTCACACGAGCCATCCCATGACACAGATCTCCTCGCGCGCACTCCGCGCCGCCCACGTCCGCTCCGTTGCGCTGCTGTCGCTCAGTCTGGCGGCCGGATCCCTCACGCTGGCTGGCTGCGCCAAGAAGGACACCGCGGCCGCTGCGGCCGCCGCGCCCGAGCAGCCCACGCTGATCACCGCCGACAATATCAGCGTGGTGGAATCGACGAACATCGCCAGCGGACCGTCGCTCTCCGGGGAGCTCATGGCTGAACGGAGCGCCATGGTTCGTGCAGAGGTCGCCGGGAGCGTGATACAGGTGTTCGTGGAGACCGGCCAGCGCGTTGCAGCAGGCGCTGTGCTCGCCCGCATCGATGCGACCACGGCCAACGCGGCGGAACTGTCTGCCCGCACCGGCGTGTCGGCGACCGAGGCGCAAGCCGCTCAGGCGAAGAAGGAGCTGGACCGTGCAGAGCGCCTCAACGCTGCGGGTGCGATCGCGGATCGCGACGTGGAGAATGCGCGGCTGACGTACTCCACGACGATGGCACAACTCGCGAATGTGAAGTCCGCCTATGCACAGGCAAGCAAGCAGCTGCGCAACGCCACGGTGCGAGCACCGTTCAGCGGTGTCGTCGCGGCGAAGTCGGTCAGCGCGGGCGACGTGGTCTCGCCTGGCACCGCGCTGTTCACGGTGGTCGATCCCAAGAGCATGCGGCTCGACGCGGCAGTGCCGGCATCGCAGATCGGTCAGATCAGGATCGGCATGCCGGTGGCTTTCAGCGTCAGCGGCTATGGAGACCGCAAGTTCACCGGGACTGTGACGCGAGTGAGCCCGGTGGCTGATCCCAACACACGGCAGGTGCAGATTCTCGCCTCGATCCCGAACAGTGCGGGAACGCTGGTGGGCGGGCTCTTCGCCGAGGGGCGCGTCAACGCGGAGTCGCGGTCAGCGCTGGTGCTGCCCGCCACCGCCATCGATCAGCGTGGTGCCACGCCGGCCGTCATGCGCGTGCGCGGCGGGCGGGTGGAGCGCGTCGCGGTGAAGCTCGGTATTCGCGATGAGCAGCGGGAGAATTTCGAGATCACCGAGGGCGTGCAGCGCGGCGACACGGTGTTGCTGGGCGCTGCGCAGGCCATCGGCGAAGGCAAGCAGGTGCGTGTGTCATCGGTGAACGACCAGGCCAGCAAGGCAACCAGCGCGACCCCCGCCACGGGTAAGAGGTAGCAGACATGTGGATTTCAGATTTCGCCATCAGGAAGCCTCTCGTCACGATCGTCACGATGCTCATTCTGGTGGTTGGCGGCCTGTTCGCCTACCAGAAGCTGCAGACCGACGAGTTCCCGGAGGTCGCACCGCCGATTGTCTTCATGACGATTGTCTACCCCGGAGCCAGCCCTGATCAGGTCGAGCGCGAAGTGCTCGACCACGTCGAAGAGGCGATCAGCGGCATTCCCGGCGTGGACAAGGTGCAAGGTGAAGCGCGCGACGGGTTCGCCTCGGTGGTGACGTTCTTCAAGTTCGGCAAGAACATGCAGGAGGCGACCACGGAGATCCGCGATGCGGTGAACCTGAAGCGCAACGACCTGCCTGCCGAAATGAAGGAGCCGATCCTGCAGAAGTTCAATCCCACGGATCGTCCCGTGGTGCAGCTCGCGATGTCCTCCAAGGAGCTCACGGCGCCGCAGCTCACGCTGCTGGCCGACCCTGGCGTGACACGTCAGCTTCGCGCCATCGCCGGCGTGGCGAAGGTCGATGTGACCGGAGGCGTGAAGCGCGAGATGATGGTCGAGTTGCGGCCAGCGGCGCTGCAGGCGAACAACATCAGTGTGACCGAGGTGGTCGCCGCGCTGCTGCAGCAGAACCTCGCGGTCCCTGTTGGCAGCATCACCGGTGTGCTCGATGAGCGCACGATCCGCCTCAAGGGTCGGCTGGAGGACGTGCAGGATTTCACCAACATCGCGATTGTGCAGCGTGGCTCGCAGCTGATTCGGCTGGGTCAGGTCGCTGACATCCGCGACGGGACCGAGGAGCAGCGCACGCTGGCATTGCTCGATGGCGTCGAGGCGGTTGGACTCGAAGTCACGAAGTCGAGCGGCTACAGCACGACCGAAGTGACGCAGAAGGTGATCGCGGCGGTCGAGCGAATCCGGAAGGTGCTGCCGGCAGGTGTCGAGATGAAGGTCATCAAGGATACCGGCGTGCGCGTTGACGCCAGCGTGTCCAACGTGCAGGGCACGCTGATCGAAGGCGCCGCGCTGACGGTGTTGGTCGTCTTCCTGTTCCTGAACTCCTGGCGCTCGACGATCATCACCGGTCTGGCACTGCCCGTGTCCGTGATTGCGAGCTTCCTCGCCGTCTATGCGTTCGGCTTCACGCTCAACACGATGTCGCTGCTCGGGCTGTCACTCGCCATCGGCATCCTCATTGACGATGCCATCGTGGTCAGGGAAAACATCGTCAGACATGTCGAGATGGGCAAAGACCACATGACGGCGGCGCGTGAAGGGACGGCGGAAATCGGGCTCGCGGTGGCCGCGACGACCTTCTCCATTGTCGCCGTGTTCGTTCCGATCGCATTCCTCGACGGTGAAGCCGGACAGTGGTTCAAACCGCTGGCGTTGACCATCGCCTGCTCGGTGCTGGTCTCGCTTTTCGTCAGCTTCTCCCTCGACCCGATGCTCTCGGCCTACTGGCCCGATCCACACCTGCCGGAAGACAGGAAGTGGCGGATCACGAGGATCCTCGACCGCTTCAACAACTGGTTCAACCGGCAGACGCAGCGGTATCGTGGTGTGATCGCGTGGGCACTCGATCACCGGCTGGCGATGATGATTCTCGCCGCGGGCGTGTTCTTCGCTGCCTTCTCGCTGCCGATTTCGGGAGTCGTCGGATTCAGTGTTGCCATGGGTCTGGTGCTCATCGGCGTGTGGCTCGATACGCGCAAGTCGTTGCCGGTGGCGGCGCGTGTTGGCGGCGGCCTGATGTTCCTCGTCCTCGGCGTCGCGAGTATCGGACTGCTGCCGGGCCTCACGCAGAAGCTGCTCGGAGTCGAGCGCGGCAAGGCACTGCTCGATGTTCGCAAGGTGGGGACGAGCTTCTTCCCTGGCGAGGACAACTCCGAGATCAATGTGAAGATCGAGACGCCGCCCGGCTCCAACCTTGACTACATGCGGTTGAAGGTGCTCGAGGCGATTCGCATCACGAAGACCTATCCCGAGGCACAGTTCTCATTCACGACGATCGGTGGCGCCAGCGGAGCCGTCGATGCGGGCAACGTCTACGTCAAGCTCTCGCCGAAGAGCGAGCGCAAGGCGAATGGTCAGCGATCAGCCGATGATGTCGCCGCGCAGTTCCGTATCGACATGGCGCGCATCGGTGGCGCCGTCGCCAGCGTCTACACCAACGACTTCAACGGCGACCAGAAACAGATCCAGCTCCAGTTGCGCGGCAACGACGCCCGGACCCTGCAGGCATATGCCGAAAAGGTGCTGCCGAAGGTGGCGGCGGTGAAGGGTGCGGTGGACGTCAGTCTCAGTACCAAGGGACAGAAGCCAGAACTGACCGTTCAGGTGGACCGTGGTCTGGCCAGTTCGCTCGGGGTGAGCGTCAGCTCTGTGGCACAGTCGCTGCGACCGGCATTTGCTGGCGTGGAGGCTGGAGACTGGGTGGATCCGATGGGCGAGACACGCAAGGTGCGTGTGCGCTTCACCCCGGAATCACGTGAGCGCCTTGCCGACCTGACGAATCTTCCGCTCGTGATCCCGGGACGAAACGGTCTCCCGGCGTCCACGTTGCCGCTCGGTCAGGTGGCCTCGGTGAAGCAGGGCCTGGGTCCGTCCATCATCAACCACCTGGACCGCGACAAGCTGGTGACGGTCCAGGCGAATGTGGCGGGCCGCCCAAATTCGGACGTACTGGCCGATATCAACAAGATCTTCGCCGAAGAGCCGATGCCGCCAGGTGTGGAGCTCAGCCAGGGTGGAGACACCGAGAACCAGGAGAAGGTGTTCGGGTCCATCTTCGCGGCACTCGGAATCGCCATCGTGCTGATGTACATGATTCTGGTGCTGCAGTTCGGCAGTTTCCTCGATCCGATCGCAATCCTGGTGTCGTTGCCGCTGTCGCTGGTGGGTGTGTTCGGCGCACTGGCCATCACGGGGATGACCATCAACCTGATGTCGTTGATCGGTGTGATCCTGCTGGCCGGCATCGTGGCCAAGAACGCGATCCTGCTGATCGACTTCGCAAAGTGGCAGCGAGAGGACGCGGGCGTCTCGCTGCGGACCGCGCTGATCGAAGCGGGCGCAATTCGCCTGCGTCCGATCCTCATGACGACCTTCGCGCTGGTGGCCGGCATGCTCCCCATCGCCCTCGGCACGGGTGAAGGCGCAGACTTCCGCAAGCCGCTCGGCGTTGCCGTGATCGGCGGCGTCATCACCTCGACGATCCTGACACTGATCGTGGTGCCGACGATCTATGAAATCCTCGACGGCGTGCGCACCTTCTTCGGCAAGCGTCTCGGCTTCAGCACGCCGATGACGGGCGAGCACAAGATTCCGACGGGGGCCATGCCGCAGCCGGTCATGGGTGACTGATCACGCGACATGATGGAGACAGCGGGGGCGGACCGACTCACGGTTCGCCCCCGCTTGCGTTCCGCCACCAGCGACTCGTGTGACCGGCGTCGCTTGTGTCTCAGCCCGGCGGCAGCAGCGGGTCGGCAGGCGCCTTAGCCAGGGCCATTGCTTCACGGGCAACCGTGTCGAACTGCGCACTCCGGAGGCGCGCCCACGCCGGGAGGGTGAAAAACGGGAGTGACAGTATGCCGACGCCGAGCAGAGCCGGAACCGCCACGAGAAACCAGAGCCCCGGTGGACCCTCGCGAGCGACAACGCCCACTGCGGCCATTCCAGCCAGGAGCAGTGCCGTGCCGCCGGTGGCGATCGCGGCGGGCCAGGTAGCCGTCTTCGCGGTCGAGAGGCGCAATCGGTAGCCGGACGCACGCGGTTCCACGGTCACGCGCAGGTTGCCGTTCCTCCACTCACGTACGGCGGCCGATTTCGGCTCACGCCCGCGCGCCGAGAATGTGCTGCGCAGTGTCGAGACCAGTACTTCCCATGCCTCGTCAGTAAGCGGTCCAGGAAGGTTCACTTCCTTCTGGATCGCGACGGGCAAACCGGCCTGACGACGGACATCCGCGTCCCTGAGCATGCCGCTGGCCGCGTCGGCGATGGCACGTTGGACGGCGTCGGGCGCGAGACCCACCGACAAGGCGATCTCGCGCACCTCTGCTGCCGTCAGCCCGGTGGCCGAATTGTCTTCGGCGGCACGGCGAAGAATGGCACTGACGTCCGATTCGGAGAGCCGGAGTTCGTCGGGCATGGGCGCGGAGGGAGGCAGAGTGGCCTGATGGCCGTTGCCTTCAAGTTAGCTGTAGGGGTGTCGCTTCGCCGTCGTCCTGTTTGGCGCGGCGCGGAGCAACGCGACTGGTTCGTGAACCGAGGCAACGCTCGTCAGTGCAGGCGACGACACTTCAGGACGCGGTAGATTTTCGCCCTCCTGTTCCCGCCTCCCCTGAACCCGCTCGTCATGCCCGTTCGCGCAGCCGTTCCCTGGGTTGCCCCGTTTGCGTTGTTCATGCTGCTGCTCGCCGCACTCAAGCCGCTGGCGATACCGCAGCCCTGGAATGCACTGCTCTGGATCGCGCTGCTGGTTGCCGCGTTGCTGATCTTCAGCCGTGGCGTGATCGAGTTGATCCCGAAGCATCTCGCGCTCTCGACGGCGGTTGGCGTTGGCGTGTTCCTGCTGTGGATCGCACCCGAGGCGCTCTTCGGACCGGCTTACCGCACGCATTGGCTGTTCGACAACTCCATTGTCGGGCACCCGACTGCAGGCCTCGCAGTGTCGGAACGCGGGGACGCGTTGACGCTCTGGCTGCGCGCGGCACGAGCGGTGCTGCTGGTCCCGATACTCGAGGAACTGTTCTGGCGCGGCTGGCTCCCGCGGGCCGTTGATTCATTCGACGACTTCCGTCTCCGTCCGCTCGGCAGTTTCACGACGCTGTCATTCGTGGCGACGGCGATCCTCTTTGCGAGCGAGCACGGATCCTACTGGGAGGTTGGACTGCTCTGCGGGCTGATCTACAACCTGTGGATGGCAAAGACCCGCTCCATTGCTGACCTGATCTGGACCCACGCTGTCACCAACGGGTGTCTCTCGGCGTATGTGGTGCTGGCAGGGCAATGGCAGTACTGGGCGTAGCACGTGCGGTGAATGTCGCGCGGGCGTGTGCGCGCTGTGGGATTTCCTCGCGAGATTGCATCGCGATCAACACCGAAGACGGGATGAGGCATGCGGAAAGCTGACGAAATCGATTACCGGTTGATTGGCGATGATCTCCAGGCGGTGATTGTCACGCTCGATCCAGGTGAGGCGGTCACCGCTGAGGCGGGCGCCATGATGTACATGGAGGATGGTATCCGGCCGATCACCACGCTCGATCCGAACAATGAGGGCGGCGGGCTCCTCGGCAAGCTGATGGGAGGCGCGAAGCGGGTCCTGTCCGGCGACAGCTTCATGATGACGGTCTTCATCAACGAGTCGGCACAGCGTCGCGATGTGGCATTCGCAAGCCCGTTTCCTGGCAAGATCCAGGCGGTGAATGTGCTTGACTGGGGCGGAACGATCATCGCGCAGCGCGATGCGTTCCTCGCCGGCGCACGCGGACTCGACGTCAGTATCGCACTGCAGCGGAAGATCGGTGCCGGCTTCTTTGGTGGCGAAGGATTTGTGCTGCAGAAGATCAGCGGTGACGGCCTCGCGTTCCTCCACGCGAGCGGCACGTTGGTGCAGCGCGATCTGCTGCCAGGCGAAGTGTTGCGCGTGGACACGGGCTGTTTTGTCGCGATGCAACCCAGCGTCGAATATGACATCGAGATGGTGAAGGGGATCAAGACCGCGCTGTTCGGTGGCGAGGGTCTGTTCTACGTCCGTTTGCGCGGTCCGGGACGGATTGT
>JANMNM010000092.1:0-11887 GCA_031373905.1 Gemmatimonadaceae bacterium
CGAATTTCAGGCGTTCGTTCATGGCGTTGGTTTCCATCCAAGGCATTGCGACCTCGCGCAAAGGAGTGTCGCAGTGCAGTGTAGAAGGAGTGTAAACCATGTTGCCGGACTACTCTGTAAACCATGTACCCGGGCTATACCGGCGCCTGCCTAACGATGCTTGCTGTTGTCGAGCGGACCGATCATCATCGCAGCATGACGCAGCTGGCGGTCCGCTCGCAACAGAAGCTGGCGATCGTTAGAAGGCTCGTCCATCCCGAAAACAATCCCGACTACATAGATGGCATATCCGAGGCAGGCGGAGATTGAAGTCCCGCTCCTTCAAACAATCGCGGATCTCGGAGGCGCGGCTCGCCCACGCGATGTCTACCCAAAGGTGGCGCAGTCATTTCCGCAGCTGACGCCAGATCCAAAGCACCTCTTCAATTCGAGTCTCGAGGGCAACGCCCAGGCGTGCGATTGACATTGGCGAAGGCGAAAAGATCGATGCGACGGCGTTCAAGGCACTCATTCGCGCTGCAGCGGCGCTGAACAAGACAGCGTCCAGGGACGGTGATCGGTGACAGTGCTCTTAATCGCGGTGTTGCGCGCGGCCGTCGCCCGCTGGGTTGAGTGCACTGTCACCGAAACCGCCACCGAAACCGCATCACTGCGCCGCGAGTCCGGCCACCGCCGGGAATGACCCAGGCAGCGAAGTGAAGCCGAGGCTCGCGAGCTTACCGTCCGTGCCGACACGGAAGGAGTGCACGCCGCGGACGTTCGGATCGGTGAGCCCGATGTCGAGCACATACAGGTATCGTCCGTCCCGCGTCAGGTCCTCGTCGCGCGGTCCAAAAAGCGGGTCGGGTCCCGGGGCCGTCGTGGTGGCGGCGATTGCCTCGAGCAGTGTGATGCTCCCGTTCTCGGCGACGCGATAACTGGAGAGGTTGCCGGTGCGGAAATTGGTGATGTAGGCATACCGCCCGTCATTGGTGATGACGGCCCAGCAGACCTCCGCCTGTGTATCGCCGACTGACCCGCTGATGAGCTGCAGTCCCGAGCCGCCGGTGAGCGTGTACGACGATGCCGCGGCTTTCCCCAGCTCACCCCCGAAGGCCTCCGTGACGACGAAGCGATTCGTGCCAGGCTGGAAGGCGAAGCCGAATGGCGTCTGGCCGCTGGAAGGGAAGACCATCGGTCCGCTGGCCAGCCCGGTGGTTGCGTTCACGGCGTACGTGTCGATGAGGTTCGTGGCCTTCTCCGTCACAACGAGCGAGGCGCCGTCGGGACTAAACGAGACCTGCGCGGGATCCGGCGGCGTCGCGTTGCCAGTCACCGCGCCGCTGAGCGGGCGCGTGGAGCTGGCGATAGACGACAGCGTGCCCGCCGCACTGAGCCTGAACGCAGTGATGTTGCCGGCGCCGCCGCGGTTGAGCGCGTACAGCAGGGTGCCGTGCAGCGTCAGGCTGAATGGCATGTCGCCGCCCGAGGCGATCCGGTCGGTGAGCGTGAGGCCGTTCGGCCTGACCGCAAAAACGGTGATATCGTCGCTTCCCACATTGGCGACGAGCAGCCACCGCCCGTCCTCGCTCAGAATCAGCGGTCCCTGCGAACTGAGGCGCGGCCGGCCCGTGCCGCGGCCGCCGGTCGCGAACCTGCCGACGTGGTTGAGTACCCCGCTCGCCGAGCGGTGGAAGGCGATGACCTCGTTGTAGCTCGCGTCGTTGGTCTGTACGTACACGGCCCCGGTCGGATTGCCGAGCGGGCGCGCGAGGGCGGCGTCGGTACCCGGGATGGGCGCCGTCGTGTCCGAGCGATCCGCGCAGGCGGCAAGCGCGAGGGCGCCGAAGACCGCCAGTGTCAAGTTTCGAGAGTGCATGTCCGTTTCCTGTGTAGTGAGGTGAATACCGTCGCGTGGGAGATGAAAGCCGCGCGTACGCAGCGGTCGAGCATGAGGAGACGAGAACATCCGTGACGACTTTCGTGCCAAGCATGATCTAAAAGATTCATCCTGCTGAGTTTGCAGAGCTGAAGGCGTGTCGAAGAAGTGTGAATGTGCTGTGAGGTTTCCTCCGCCGTCCGAAGGGTGGACCGACGCGCGCGATGCCCCGGCGTGCGTCCGTTGGATTGGCCGCAGTGAGCAGGGTTTGCATCCCAAGTTCGACTGCGCATTCCGACTGTCAGCCCGTCGCTGCTGAAAACCGCGTGGCAATTCGAACACTGTGAAACTCGGATGCTGCGTTGCGAGTGCCCTGGCGCCCGTTAGAACCGGGTCATTCTCCGACTCCTCGCCCCGACTCGCAATCCTCGCTGCAAGATTACATCGCAACGAGGCTACTTCACGGATACGTCGAGTCGACAGGAAGTTCCCGGGATAGTTGGTATGAAGCGGCGGCTGGACCTCCACGGTAACGTGGAGATACCCGCTGCTCCACCACTATCCACGCGCTCACCGTCTGGCGACGGGGCGCACGACCGGATCGACGTGCCTGATGCGTGTGACGGATCTTCGTGCCGTTCGACGCTCGCGACAGTGACGTGTGCGTAAGGTGCGCGCTGGATAACGGGCTCCGCTGGTCGCTGCGCGTCAGGCAGCAGAGCCAGTGACGGCTGCCGAACGTGTGCCGGGTCTGCCGAAATGTGAGATGCGGCAGCCTGTCTCGCGAGCCAGCGCGCGAACCAGCCCATGCCCGTTGCCGCAGCACCAACCACCGCCGCGCCGAACCAGATCGCCCACTGCGCGTCTGACGTCATAGGCTCGAACAGCGGTTGTGACACGAGCAGTCCCGCTGCCGCGATCTTACAGATCCCGATTGACCGCGCGGCCCAACGCGCGCGCTTGAAGACGCCAACGGACGCGACGGCCGCCGACGTGCCGATCACCAGCTGAAGCGCGCCGAAGAGCAGCGAGCCTGGCTCCGTGTCGCGGAACTCATGCAGCGCCTGTCGAAACGCATCGCGGCTGAGAAGCACGAGCGCGACCGACAGGACGAAGGCGCCCGCTGATCTCAGCACAGCTCCTCTCCATTCGCGGCCGTGGGCAGAATGTCCATACGTGCAATCCCGCGCAGTGTTTCGCGGCATGCATCAGATGGACCGGGCGCGGCGCCCCATTTCTCGGCGAGGGCCCGAACGCCATCCCCTTCCATTCGTCAAGGCGTCGCACGGCGCAGGGCTGCCGCCATGCGCCTTTACGGCGTGACGCGCGTTTCGCGCAGCGACCGTGCAGCGCCGAGTGCTCGGCCCATCTCCGGATGCAACATCGTGATCGCGACGTCACGATCGTCCGTGATGTCGTACGCGAGACAGACCGACAACATCTGTTGCGTTCATCGCCCTCGGGGCGCTGCCGGCGACCACGGCGTCGCCGTCATGAACACACGCTCCGGCGCCCTGACGAGAATCTTGCCGTCGATCTCACTCGCGGTGCTGGCCCGCACCCAATCCGAGTCGGCCCGAAACGCGCTCCAACTTGCGTCGGCGGCCGCTCGGCTTGCATGCGAGATGACATAGATCAGCGTGTTGTCCCTGAGCGCGCTGTCCATGGGTGTCCAGTACATCACATTCTGCATTCCGTGCTTTTCGAACAGGCGCATGGTGTGTTCAACGAACCGCTTGTGCAGGGCGGGCATGCGGCCGGGATTGGTGGTGTAGGTGCGCAATTCGTACACGCGTGTGTCAACGGAGCGTGCCTCTCCCACGGAAATGCCGGCGGCAAACGAAGCCAGTGCGACTGCGATCGTGGCAACCACGGTTGCCGTCAAATGATGCGCTTTCATATGGGACCGGTTGTGAGGTGACGAGTTGTTCGCGGCATTGGCACGATAGTCGCCCTGCCGGGGCGACACCACGCCACGCAGCGATGCCGGCATGCCACGGCAGTTGTCCATTCGCGTGAGTGGAATGCGCCACGAATCGGGAACGAGTGTCCCGCGACGAGCGAGAAGCCTGACCCGGAAGATCAGGCGGGAGCGGTGCCGGCGTGAAGTGCGACCCCGGATGATGTCGCGGCCGTCGATTCGCAACCGCTTCCAACTTCCGGCTGCACGTGCTGAGGTGAATACCCCGTCGCGCATCCTCGCGCACCGTACTACTCTCGTCCCATGACCATCTCCACTTCACCCATGCGCCTCGTGCGCACCCTGGCGCTGCTCGCCGGGCTTGCCGTTCCCGCCATCGCCCGCGCCCAACTGGCCGACGCGAAAGCACTCACCGCCGCCGCGGTGAAGAAAGTACTTGCCGCCGCCGAGGCGAGAGCGGTGCAGGAACGATGGGCGGTGTCGATCGCCGTCGTCGATGGCGCGGGCGACCTGGTTGGCTTCATCAAGCTCGACGGCGCGTCCGTCGGCACCGTGCAGATCTCGATGGGCAAGGCACGCACCGCGGCGCGGTTCGGCCGCCCCACCAAGGTGTACGCCGATCGCGTCGCCGCCGACACGCTGAACATCCTTTCGGTGGACGGCGTCGTCGCCCTCCAGGGCGGACTTCCCATCGTGGTCGGCGGACGTGTGATCGGCGCGGTGGGCGTGAGTGGTGCCACGAGTGCGCAGGACGAAATGGTGGCCGCCGCGGGAATTGCTGCGATCGTGCCATGACGTGGCACGCGCGACACCGTCAACCCACCGCCGCCATGCGCTCGCCCCTGCTCCTCGTTTCGTTGCTGTTCATCTCGGCAGCCGCCGGAGCCGACGCGCAAGCCGTGCCTCCTGGCTGGCGCATGATTCCGCGGCCGAGCCCGACGGCAGAGCGCTGGTTCCTCGATCTTCAGAGTCCGCTCACGGCGATGGTCAACGTTCGTGAATCAGGTCGCACGGTCATCGACGCGCCGTCACTGGGAGAGTGGCTGACCCGCATGGTTCGCTCGGAGCTGGCACCGGCAGGCGGGCGCTGGAACGATGCGGGGCAGCTGATGGGAAAGAGCGACGCGAACCTGGCGATGTACTCCCGCATGTTCGTGTCATCCCGCGGCGTGCCGGGGATGGTGCAGTATGGCGCGACGAGCGGTGACGGCAGACAGGGCCGTGTCATCACAGCCGTCTTCGGCACGCAGGCAGCGATGGAGGGGCCGCGCGGCGTGATGGCGCGCGACCTGTTCATGGAGCTGATGATGGCCGAAGTTGCCGCGGGCCAGAAGGCACCGCCCGCACCCTGACCTTTCGGTAACGCCCTGCGGAGGATGATGCGCGCTGGTCGAATGCCACTGCACCGGCGCACCTTTCGGGTCATGCAACGTCTCCGGCCCGCCCTCGCGCTCCGGCTCACCGCGTGCACCACATCGTCGCCGCTCCTCCGCAGCGCGCACGCGACACCACCCAACATCGTCGTGCTGCTTGCCGACGACCTCGGAATCGGCGAGCTCGGTGGGGGTGCAACGCGACATCGCGACCCCGAACATTGATCGACGCGATGACAACGACTATCTCCGCGCCGCTGATGTGACGCTTGCCGAGCAGCTCAAGCGCGCCGGGTACGCGACCGGCCTGTTCGGAAAATGGGGGCTGAGCTGGGACGCTCAGCCCGAGAGCTGGCCGAACGCGCAGGGGTTCGATGCGTTCTTCGGTTATCGCGACCAGGTCCATGCGCACAATTTCCATCCGGAATGGCTGCTCGACGGCCGTGACTCCGTTCGCACGCGTAATGTCGTGCCGGGCGGTCACCCAAAGGGTGCGGGGCGCGCGACCACACGCCTCGACTACGCGCCGACGCTGATCCGTGATCGCGCGTTCGCGTTCGTTCGCGCGAATCGAGACCGGCCCTTCTTTCTCTACTGGGCCACCAACCTTCCGCACATCAACAACGAGGGGAGTCGTGCGGCTGATGGCGGCTACGAAGTCCCGTCGCTGGGTGCGTATGCGGACCGACCGTGGCCGGAGTCGAAACGCAGTTATGCCGCACAGGTGACGCTGCTGGACGCGCATCTGGGAGAACTGCGCGCGTTGCTCGACTCGCTGCAGATCTCGGAGCGGAAACTCATCGTGTTTCTGTCAGACAACGGGGCAACGTTTCTCAAACGCGACAGTGACGGCGCCACGAACATCGTTGGGCGTTGGTTCAACGGCACGCTCGGATATCGTGGATTCAAGGGCGACCTGTTTGACGGGGGCCTGCGCGTTCCGGGCATCGCATACTGGCCTGGAAAGACGAGCGCAGGCACGGAGTCGCAGGCGCGCGTGGACTTCGCCGACCTGCATGCCACGCTGGTACAGGCCGCGGGGCTTCCGGCGCCGGACGTTGACGGGCGTTCCTTCCTGCCGCTGCTGACGGGTTCGGGCTCGTTTGCCCTGCGGCCGTTCCAGGTGTGGTACTCGCCCGACCGCGATCAATCGGCCGTGCTGGAAGGACGGTACAAGGCGGTGTGGATGCGTGACACCGCACGCCTGTTCGATCTGCAGCGGGATCCCGGAGAACTGAGCGATGTGTCCGGTTCACTGCCGGCCGTGCTTGCGCGACTCGACACGTTGCGGAGGCAGGAGGACAGGCGAGTGACACACCCGCGGACACCTGAGTAGTGCGGGCCGGCCGTAGGTGACGAAGACCGCACAAATCGTGTCGCCGATCGCTCTGGCGCGGCGCGCCGAAGCAACCACCCGTCCGCGCCAATCGCAGCGCTCCGTGGGCTCCTCGGCAGACCACAGCGTACCGTGGCCACCGCGCCCCACCACCATGGCGTCCTCGCGCTCGGCGGGCGCGGAACGATACGCTATGGGAGCGATCTGCGACTCATTGAGTCCCTGACGCTTCGAGTGAAGGAGGTGGGTCTTGAGCTTCGCGAGACCGCTGACCGTCTGGGTTGGGGTGCAAAGTCCGCGTGACGATACTTGCGAAGCTGGCGCGGGAGCCGTTGATCGCGCAATTGACTCGTGAGCGGCGACGATACGAGCTCGATGCGCGATCCGGCTGATGCTGTGTCGCGCTTCCCGATGCGCTGGTCCGGAAGTACCCGCGGCCGCCCAGTCGTCGGCGTGGCAGCGTGTCGTCCCGGCGTCGCGAGAGTATGTCGACGACCGAAGCGAGGCGCGTGCCCTGCGTTGCTCGGCCCGATGGCTGCCATTCCGGAACTGTGTGATCCGGCACGGGATTGACAATCGACACGCGTCGATGGAGATACCTCACGGCACCGACGTCGATACCGCCGTCCACTGGGAACGAATGCCGAGTGCGTCGAGCCAGCGCTCGATGTACGCGGTGTCAACATCTTCCCCACGCAAGCGTAGCAGCGTGCGAACGTCCTCGAGCTGACGCGCGGAAACCCCGAGTTTGGCCCATTCGAGCTTGGAGAGGATGACGTCTTCCAGCGTGGCGATCGCCAGGGCCACTCCAAACACGTCCGCCGCCTCGCGTCGCTCGAGCTCCGTGGTGCTGAACGCGCGGTCCTTCCGAATCATCAAGTCACCTTTCCACCCTGACTCCGTGTCGACGACCTTGAACATCGTACGATGCTGCAGAGCCTCTCGCGCCGCGTCGCGGGAGACATACGCCCCGGTGCACTCAATGATCCCGACGAACACCTCCAGCTGCGCCTCGACGGGATCGATCACCACGTCGATGCCCATCGTCGCTCGGCTGGTGCCGTGAAAGGCTGCCGCCACGGACCCAGTGAGCATGAATGGAATCCGCGCATCATGCAATGCTGCGCACACGACCTGCAGGATCGCTCGCATGCTCATCGTGGGGTCGATGACGTGCGAGTCGTCGGCACCAATGACTCACCCAGCAACAACTCGACCAATTGGAGGGTGGTGTACTGCGGATGTTTCCGACGCAACGCAGCGATGGACAGCTCCCGCATCTGCTCACTGAGCGCCATGGCACGCTGCATTCGTTCGACGGGCGTCCGCCGGAGCAGGGCGGCGCGCGCGGCGGCAGCCGCCGATGGTGTCGTGTCTCTCATGTCGGGAATCTAGTGTGGTGAAGTGGAAGTTCGCATCAGAATTGCCGGTCCTTCTGGCGTCTGGCCGCGTTGAAAATCCTCGCGATACCGCGGGAATCGCGCGTTCCCAACATGAGGCTCGACGCGATCGCGCAAGCGTGATGCGCACGAACGTGCCGAGGGAGCACCATCTGACGGCTCGACCGTTTCGGACGATACGCAAATCGGTTTGTTCTCCGGAACATCTGCCAGTCCCGGCATGACCAGGTTCAGGCGACGCCAGGTGTCAGCGCCGCAGCGCCGCCACTCCGTCGCGTACTCCCTGAGCGATGATGGCCATCTGGTCCTGCCCCAGGTGAGGCCCGACGGGGAGCGCCATGGACTGCTGACTGATGCGCGCCGCGTTCGGAAAGTCCTGCGCCCCATGTGCGTAGCGTTCGCGGAAGAAGCTCATCTGCGGGACCGGTCGCGGGTAGTACACGCTCGATCCGATGCCGCGCGCGCGCAGGAACACTGCGAGTTCGTCGCGCCGATCCGCCAGATCGTCCGGCATGAAGAATGACAGGCAGTACCAAGAGCTCTGCAGGTGATCGTGACTGGAGCGCATCAGCGTGATGCCAGCGATCGACTGCAGCTCGCCGGCGAGTTGCGCGAAGTTTGCAGCTCGCGCGGCGAGGATGCCAGGCAGTCGCGTCATCTGGCACACGCCGAGCGCGCCCGAGAGCTCGCTCATTCGATAGTTCAGACCAAGCCCGGTCACGTCGTAGTCGACGCCATCGGGGCGAACGCCAGGCCCGGAGCGATCGACGCCAAACGCTCGCTGAGCGCGCACAAGCTTCGCCACGTCGGCTCGGCGGGACGTCAGCATGCCGCCCTCACCAGTGCTGATGTGCTTCGCAGGGTAGAAGGAGAACGCGCCGGCGTCGCCCCACAGGCCCACATGCACGCCATCGCAGATGGCGCCAAGCGCGAGGGCGCAGTCTTCAACGACGAAGAGGTGGTGCGCGTCCGCTATCGTGCGAAGCGCCCGCATGTCCACCGGGAGTCCCAGAAAGTGTACGAGCGTGATGCCGCGGGTTCGTGGAGTGATGGCGTCGCGCACCAGCGCGAGATCGATGTTCCCGGTCTCTGCGTCGACATCGACGAACACGCAGCGGCCACCACACACCTCCACCGCCATCGCGGTGGCGACATGGGTCTGCGCTGGCACGATGACTTCATCACCAGGTCGAAGACCGAGTGCCAGATATGCGAGGTGCAGTGCTCCCATGCATGATGACGTCGCAAGAGCGTGGGGTGCATTGGTGAACGAGGCGAACTCGTCCTCGAATTGTCTCACCAACGGACCCTGCGTGAGGACACCGCTCGCCAACACGTCTGCAAGCACAGTCAGCTCAGCGTCACCGACTTGCGGACGGCCGAACGGAATGGTGAGAGTCGAGACCGGCGGAGTCGCCGCGACGGTAACGCTGCGTTCCATGGATCGTTCTCCTGATTGCTGGGCGTTTCGGCGCCACTCATGTATTGACTACGTTAGCATCCGCGGCACGACGTCACGCATTCGAGAACGGGCGTGCGGCCTGGGACGGCGCCTGTGCCCAGTTTTCGTGATCCAGTAAACATCAGGGACGGATCGCAATGAGCGAACTCTGCGGCTGGTTGGGCCCGTTGGAACCCGAGGCGCTTCGCGATGCGTCCCTCGGCCGAATGACGGCCGCATTGATGACGCACCCTGCCAGCGTGGTCGCTTCCGTGGTTGCGCCCGGGGCCGCGCTTGCGAGTGTCGGACGCGGCGTCGGTACCACGATTCATCGGGACGGATCGGTACTGGCCGTGGTGATCGGCGGTCCGACATGGAAAGAGTCGAAGCTTCGCAACGATGCGCTCGTGTTGGGCGACGCGTGCGTTTTCGCTCGCGAGGTACGCCATCGCGGACCGGCGGCGGTGGAGGCATTGGGCGATGCGTTCGCCGTCGCATTCATCGACGCCGCGACCCGCGAGGTCCTCCTCGCCACGGACCGTATCGGCACGATTCCCCTTTTCTACGCCGTCACGGCGCACGGACTCGTGTTCAGCTCGAACGTCAGGGCCGTTCTCCATGCGCGTGACGAAGCACCAGCGGCCGATATGCAGGCGCTCTATCACTATTTCGCGTTCACGTCTGTTCCTCCACCGCACTCCGGCTTTCGTGGTGTGCATGCGCTCGGCCCCGCAGAATGGCTGCAGTACCGGGGTGGCGATGTCCGACGCGTGGCGTACTGGAAACCGAAGTTCGCGGATGATGGACCTGCCGCGAACGCCACTCCCGAGGAGCTGGCAGAGGTGCTCTCCGCGAGTGTCAAACGCAGTCTCCCCGCCGGCACGTTCGCCTCCTTCCTCAGCGGAGGGCTCGACAGCTCGACGACCGTCGGACTGCTGACACGACACTCGGGTGCGCCGGTGTCTGCATATTCACTGGGCTACGACGAGGGCGCGACCAGTGAACTTCCGTACGCGCGCCTCGCGGCGAGGAAGTTCGGTGCGCTGCATCATGAATCGATTCTGACACCGGCGTCGCTGATGGGCGCGATGCATGATGTGGCGTCCTCGTACGGGGTGCCGTGCGGCAACGTGTCCGCGCCGGCCATGCTGACGCTGACCCGTCTGGCCGAGACACACGGCGTCACGACGATGGTCGGCGGCGACGGCGGAGACGAGCTGTTCGCCGGCAACTTCAGCTATCACCTGATGGAAGTCCTGTCACGATGGGAGCGCGTGCCTGCGCTCGTGCGCCGCGCGGTCCTCTCGCCTCTGATTCGTTCGCTGGCGCCATCCTTCTCGCTCGCCCGCCGGGCGCAGGGGTACGTGCGCCGCGCGTCGATGCCGCTCCCCGACCGACTGTGGAATTGGACCGCGCTCTTCGAAGCCGGCGCGGATCAGGTGCTGTCGGCAGAATTCCTTGATGGGGTCGACCGCGACGGCCCCCGCGACCGGCTGCGCACAACGTATGAGGCGGTATTGTCGACGTCACCGCTCAACCGCCATCTCGCCACCGATTGGGTGTTCATCCTCCACTCCAACGATCTGCCCCGCGTGCGCGGCGCGTGTGAACTCGCCGGACAGGAGATTGTCTACCCGATGCTGATGGACGATGTCGTTGAGCTTTCGACACGGATTCCGGCGGCGGAAAAGATGAATGGCGATCTCCGCGCGTTCTACAAGCGCGCCTTTCGGCATCTCCTGCCGGACGAGATCATCAGAAAGTCCAAGCAAGGGGAAGGGATCCCATTCGGCGACTGGCTGCTGTCGGACCCACCGCTCCGGGAATTCGTTGCGGACGCGCTCTCGACCTTTCGTCGTCGGGGCATTGCCAGCACGCGATTCATCGATCAGCTGCTCGGGGCACCGCTCTTCAGCCGGGGCCAGATCCCGACCGATGTGATCTACCATATGACGATGCTCGAAGCCTGGTTCAGTCATCACGTGGATCGGCCGCCACAGGGCGCGACGACAGTGCCCGGAAGAGGCTGACGTACCGTGTAACCATCACCTCGATCGAATGATTCGACTCGACCAGCGCGCGCCCTGCCGTCGACAGTCGCGCCCGAAGGGCGTCATCCGTCAACACGCGTCGAATGGCGTTCACGCAATCGGCTCGGTCGGTTGGATCGAACAGCAACCCCGCACGATCGCCATCCATGATTTCGATGTGGTCGCCGGTGCGAGAGCACACGCACGGAACGGCCATCGCCATGGCCTGCAACACCGCGTTCGACAACGCGTCGAAGAGTGAACTCAGGACAAAGACGTCCATCGCCGCGAGGAAGGGGCGGACGTCGTCAACAGGTCCGGTGAAGACGACTGCACCATTAATGCCGAGGGTCTCGACGAGCGTCCGCATCTCGTCCAGGAGCGGGCCACCCCCGACGCAGACGAGCCGCAGAGCGGGATTCTCCGCATGCAGCGTGCTGAATGCGTGAATGAGCAGCTGATGATTCTTCTCGGGACGAAATTTCGCCACGATGCCTATGACAACGTGGTCGGCACCGAAACCGATCG
>JANMNM010000167.1:0-120239 GCA_031373905.1 Gemmatimonadaceae bacterium
GGGCGCGTGCGCAGGGCGCGTGCGCAGGGCGCGTGCGCAGGGCGCGTGCGCAGGGCGCGTGCGCAGGGCGCGTGCGCAGGGCGCGTGCGCGGGGCGCGTGCCGCCGCTGTGGCATCCCACACGGTGAGCCGCGCGCACGGAACCAGATGGTGAAACCACGCCCCCATGGCCGTCACGCTGCGGCCTGCGACCAATCACCGCCCGCAGCCGCGTTGCCTCAGCGCTGGCATCGGCGACAGAAGTACGTGGAGCGCTGTCCTTGCGCGATGCGTGCGATCGGCGCACCGCACCGCTGGCAGGGCTGCCCTTCACGGTCATACACGACGAGCCGGTCGAGCGATTCGCCATATCGCTGCCGACCCAGCTCCTCGAAGGCGAGCCCCATCGTCCAGCGGATCCCCGCGAGCACGCGCTCAACCCGCTCGAGGGAAAGTTGACCGGCCGGCGTCCGGGGGTCGATTCGCGCATGCCAGAGCGCCTCGGCTGCATAGATGTTGCCGATGCCGGCGATCACGGACTGGTCCAGCAGCACCTGCTTGATGGGCGCGCGGCGCGCGGCGAAGCGTGCGCGCAGTGTACTCGCATCGAGCGCCGGGTCGATCGCATCCGGGCCGACATCGGCTCGCGGTGCTTCGCCGGCGGCACGCACTTCGAGGCGCGCGAGGACACGCGGATCGACAAGCCAGAGATGGCGCCCGCCGCTGAAGGTGAGGTGCGCCCGCGCGTGGCGCGGCGCTATCGGTGCACGCGTCACCGACCAGTCGCCCGTCATGCGAAAGTGCACGACGAGGATTGTCCCGTCCGCAAATCGGATCTCCTGCCACTTCGCCACCCGTGTCACGCGTTCGACTCGCAAGCCAATCAGTCCAGCCGCGCGGTCGGCGCCCGCCCGCTGCAGCGACGGATGCAGCCAGTGGAGCGCACGCAGGATGCGACCTCGAATTGCTGCGTCGAGAAACCGTGCGGCACTCTCGACTTCGGGGAGTTCGGGCATGATTCGCGGATGAAGAGCGCAGCGCAGTGTCGCGTGCGAGCGGCTCGTTCGCAGCAAAGACTTGCGGCCAAGGCGCTACCGCATCACCTTGCCGCGCACGCTGACCATACAGGACGCCTATGCTGCTGTCGACGCCGACACGCTCGCTCAAGCACGAATACGCAACATACGTCGATCTCGAGATCGAGCGGTACAAGGACTCCATCCCGCGCCACGCGCTGCTGAAGCTCGCGGACGATGCCGTGGCTTCCCTGCGGGCCGGCACGCAGCTCGAGCTGAGTGAGATGGTGCTGTGTGATGCGGTCAACGAGCTGATCATGCGTCGGCTGAAGGTCCCCAACTACGATCGCTGGCGCCGGAATCGCGTCAGGATGCTGGAGCAGTTCCGCCGCGCGGATCATTGGGGCATGGCCGCAACACAGCATCTGGTGGAAGCGGTCCGGCCGCAGGAGCACCCGCACATCGTGGTGGTCGGGCCGCATGTCGAGGAGCGGACACTGTATCTCGCCGCCCATGGTGCCCACGTGACGGCGCTCGGCGAGCTCGACGATGAAGCACTCGTGACGAAGGTGTTGGTCGCCGCGGCCCAAGCCGGTCTTTCCGGTCAGGTTGTTGGCTGCGCCGACGGGCTGGATGGTTGGTCGCCCACCGTCCAGGTCCGCGCCGTCGTCTGGCACGCTGAACTGCTTGCCGCCCTGTCACCGGAAAAGCGGGCTCGTGTATTGTCGAGACTGCAGAGCCTCACTGCTGACGGCGGCCTGCATTACATCGAGGGGGTGCCGGCCGACCCTCGAGGTTCGATGTCCATCCCCTCACTGATGGCGGCCTACCCTGGCTGGCAGTCGCCCGCCGACATCGGCGATGACGTGATCGTCCTGCATAAGCCGCGCGTCGCATAACGACACTGGTTTGTCAGGTGAGCAGTGTCATACTGCGACACAACAGAGCGACCTCCGTCGGCACACCAACAGGTAAATCGTTGTCATACAGCGATTTACCTTCGTTCGGTCGCTTGGCATCAGTCGTGCAATCTGGATCACCGGACACGCGCAGTTCAACTGCGCTCCGGAATGGGACGACCGGCGGATGCTCATCATGACCGACTTGTGATTGCTGCGTCTGCTGATCCCCCGGGCAACTGATGGGGAGAACGGAATGGCACGAAAGAAGAATGAGGCTCCAGTCGACGAGCCAATGGGCATCGTGATTTCGCAGGGGCTTGATAGAGAGCCGGCGCCAACGGTGCTGGCATTCGTGTGGGGCCCCGCCGACGTCGAGACGTCCGCGATTGCGCTGGTGTAGCTGAGCAGCAGAGAAGGGTGCGCGCGCATAGCGCGTGCCTGGCGCGGCAACTCTGAGGTCGCGCTGCAGCGGAGGTGATGCCCACACGGGTGTCACCTCCGTTTTTTCGCTCTCAGTTCCCAATGGAGCTCAGCGTCGACGAGAACCTCGCGTCCGGACGAGGCCACACAGGAATGCTGATGCGTGCGGTGGCGGAGGACGACGCGCCATCGTGCCGCGCGCTGGTGTCACCATCACCCGCCGGCACGACACGCTTGCGCACACGAACAACGAGCTCCGCAAGTCTCACAGACGGCGAGTGATCGCCGGTCGAGACAACCGGAACGAATCGTGTCGCCGAATGAAACGAACGGACCGTCGTGGACTCGTTCGCATTCCATCGGATGTGCTTGCCAATACGACTTGCAGAACAGGCTCTGCCTTACACATCGCGCGACGCAAGATGAGCTTGCGCTCATATACCGAACGCACATGTTGGACGGAGTCCTAATGGGGTCATACGAGCACGAAGGATCGAAACTTCACAGGAGTTGCAGCATGCGAACACTGTCCCCGCCCGGCAGTCGGACGATGGTCACAGTTGCCTTTGCAGCATTCGCTCTCACGGCATGCGATTCTTCGCAGAGTTCGCCGACTGAGGGCGCCGACCAACAGAATCAGGTAAGTGCGGCGGTCCTGGCGTCATCGGGCGTTGTTTCCGCCGGCGGCGACTTCACGGCGGCAACCCCGAACAACAGCGGCCGCGTCAATGGCTGCGGGAATTTGCCTGTTCACGGGTGCGGGAATTTGGGTGTTCTTCTACACCCCAGCGCCGTTCACGCTTGACGGTGGAAAGAGTTACACCGTGACGTTTGTCGGATCGTACGCCGGTGACAAGAGCAAGGTGGGCTACTTCACCAAGGATGTCGGCGGATACGTGTTCACCGAAGTCCCGAACTGGTCGAACAGGACGGTCGGAACGACGGTCGCGATCAGCACGGGCGGCAAGGCATGGGGCTTCTTCATCAACAACACGCTGTTCGATGCGGCGCTCGCGTGCGGCATCAACACGGCGTGCAGCGATGCCACCGGTGGTTTCACCGCGGCGCCAAATCAGCAGTTCGCCGTGTGTGTGTGCGTCCGCCCCCAGGCACACCCCGCCGCGTTCCCGAGCTGACGGAACGACGACGCTGAGACGGAAAGAACGACGGGGGTGACGCCATGAGCGCCACCCCCGTTTGAATCCCGGAGTACCCGGAATTACACCGCCGGCGCAGGAGCAGCCGCCGCGGCCTTCTTGCTCGCGCGCTTCTTGCCGCGCTTCGCAGCCTTCTTGGCGCCCTTCTTGGCAGCCTTGCGGCCACCCTTCTTGGCAGCCTTCTTCGTGGCCTTCTTGGCACCCTTCTTCGCAGCCTTGCGGCCACCCTTCTTTGCTGCCTTCTTTGCGCCCTTCTTGGCAGCGCGCTTTGCGCCCTTCTTCGCAGCGCGCTTCGTGCCCTTCTTTGCGGCGCGCTTGGCGCCCTTCTTCGCAGCCTTCTTTGCAGCCATTGTACTTCCTCCAGAACTGGAGTGATGCGGTCCGTGCCTCCCCCGGTGGAGACCGGAACCAAGGGGCCACGCCCGACCGGGCGGGAGGCCCCCACGGCCGACTCCTCACGAGAGAAGCCGACTTCCTGCGCGCGCGGCGACTGCATCGCGCGCTGTACTGCATGAACTGTTGATCCCGACTAGACCGCGTCGCTCAGGCTCGTGAATGTGAAGTCGCGCGCCTTGATGGCTGGCACGACTATCGGCACGCCCGCCGACCCGCTCTCACTGGCACTGACGCGCTGCGCGGCACCCAGCGCTTCAATGTTGTTCAGCAGAAAGACGGGCGACTCGTTAAACCGTAAGTTCTTGATGGCTTTCGTCACACGGCCGCGCTCGATCAGGAACGTCCCATCGCGCGTCAGGCCGGTGTAGAGGATCGTGCGCGGATCAACAGGCCGGATGTACCAGAACCGCGTGACGAGAATCCCGCGCTCGGTCGAGGCGATCATGTCCTGCACGCTCTGCGATCCACCAGGCATCTGCAGACAACCCGGCAGGATCACCGGTGCGACGCCTTTGCGCTGTGCCCAGAAGCGATCATAGCTGAGTTCCTTCACCACACCATTGTCGATCCAGTTGACGAGCCGCGTCGGCAACCCGTCCCCGTCAAACGGCACACCCGGCGCCAGTGCATCCTGTGGATTGGATCGAAGCGACACACGCTCATCCACGACCTTCAACCCGATCTTGTTTCCTCCGCCGGGCTTCGTGAAGAAGCTTCGCCCTTCGTCTGCCTGACGCGCGTTGGTGGCAAATGCCATCAGCTGGACGAGATTGCCGACGGCGGTGGGCTCGAGGACGACGGTGTAGCGTCCGGGTTCGACTGCGACGGCGTTCAGTGAGCGGCGCGCCTTTTCGATTGCCGTGACGGCAAGCGACGCTCCATCAATCAATCCGATATCGCGCGATGCGGCACCCGCCCAACCGGAGCCGGCGCCATCGTTCGTGCGGACGGTCGTCGTGAATGCACAGTCGGTGCTGCGGTGAAACGCGAACAACCCCGACGAATTGGCGATGGCGCTGGCAGAGGTGACGACTTCGAGGTACCCCGTCGCACTCAGTCCAGCGGCACGGGATGCCTCGGTGACCTTGCGGACGATATCCGCACGCTGCTGCGGTTCTGCGGCGGCCGTCGCGTTGTGGTAGGCATCGACCGCAGTGTAGGTCTGTGGCCCAAGCTCGGGCATGAGTTCGGGGTCGTCTGGCTGGAGACGAGCAATACGCTCCGCAAGCTGCACGACCTGCCGCAGCGCTTCGTCATCGACGCGGTTCGTCGTTGCGGCGCCGACCTTCCTGCCGACGGTCACCCGAACCCGGATGCTGATGTCTTCGTTGTCACCCGAGGTCGAGACCTGATTGACTGCGAAGCGGGTGTTGCCGCGCGCGGAACTCGAGAGCGAGACGCGGCAACTGTCGGCCTGCGAGAAACCGACGATTCGCCTGGCGAGCGGCTCGGCCTCGGCCTGCGTCAGCACGCGGGCCGGGGCGAGCAGGCTGCGCGGCGGGCTATCGGCCCGCAGGCGATGGCTCATGCCTTCCGTCCGGTGTTTATGACGTTGATCTGCCGGTGGCGCGTTGGCGGGCAGCCGTGACTGACGGCATTCGACTGTGCCGGCTGACCCTTGCCGTCGCCAAACGCCCCGCCGAGTTCATAGCTCCGTTTTCCACCGAGCATATCCATCGCCCCCCAGAACTCCGGTGTGCGCATCTGGTAGGCGACATCCTTCAACATGCCGACAATCTTCCCGCCGCGGATCTCGTAGTACAGCTGTCCCCCGAACTGCGCGTTATAGCGCTGCTGGTCGATCGAGAACGAGCCGTCGCCGACGATGGCGATCCCGCGGTCGGTCGCGGCGATCAGATCGTCCCAGACGAGGTCCTTCTCACCGGGCAGAAGCGACACGTTCGGCATCCGCTGGAATTGCACGTCGGCCCAGCTCTGCGCGTACGAGTTGCCGTGGCTCCGCACGGGCTTTCCCTGCTGCTGATACCACCAGGCGAGTTCTCCCGCCTGTTCGCGCGTGGTCTGATAGTCGGTCACCACACCGCGGCGGATGATATCGAACGTCTCAGGCGCGACGCCCTCATCGTCCCATCCGATTGCGCCGAGCGAGCCCACCTCGTTGCGATTGCCCTGCACATTCATGATCTCGGGACCGTACTTCAACTTGCCGAGCACCGCAGCGGGCGGCGCCACGAAACTGGTTCCGGCGTAGTTGGCTTCGTAGCCAAGCGCGCGATCCAATTCGGTCGGGTGGGCCACCGATTCGTGGATCGTGAGCCAGAGATGAGACGGGTGGAGGACGAGATCATAGCGGCCGATGTCGACGGACTTCGCCTTCAGCTTCTCCACCGCCTCCGCGCCCCAGCGTGGCGCATTCTCGGTCAGCTTGCCATCGAGGACATGCTCGTAGCCGAGTCCGTGCGGCTGGATATCGGTGGATTGCCGGGTCTGGAAGTCCGACATGTCGCTCGACACGGCGGTGACGGTCATGCTCGGCTGCGACCGGTAGATGGTCTGCACCGTGACGGTGCCATCGGTCGACGCGAAGGTCTTTTCTTCCTTGAGGAAGAACATCGAGGAATTCACGAATCGCACGCCAGCGATGCCAAGGGCGGCTTCGTTGGCGCTGATCAGCAGCGCGACCTGATCCTCGATGGCCACCGAGAAGGGGTCGATGCGAATCGGGCTGCTCCACGTGCCATTGGGCGTCGGCGTCACCGGCGCCAGCTGGACCGGCGCGACCTGTGTGCGCCGATTGGCCCTGGCCTGTGCCACGGCGAGACGCGCGGTGCGGGCGATGGCATCGGCGGTCAGCTCGCGCGTTGCCGCGAATCCCCACGTCCCATCCACGAGCACGCGGACGCCGCAGCCAAGGGTCTCGTTGTCGCTGAGGTTCTGCACACGGCGCTCGCGCGTGGCAAGCGTTCGGCTCCGGTTGAGGCTCACGCGCGCATCGGCATAGCTGGCACCGGCACGTCGTGCGGCATCGATGGCGGCGAGGACCAGTTCGCGAATGGCAGGGTCGCCGACCGTAGGCGCAATGCGCAGGGCGTCATCGGCAAAGCGCGATGCGGGCGCTGCGGCACCCACGAAACGTGGGGACGCGAGGTTCGCCGCGAAGCCGACGGCGGCAACGGTGGCGCTGCTCTTGAGGAATTCGCGACGGGACGATGTCACGCAGTACCCTCGGCTCTGAGGAGCCCTTGACAAGTTGACGCGAATATAGAAGTGGCGAAAAACGGCGCGCAAGAGATGGACGCGAAAAAAATTCGCGGGACCGTCGCGCCGTGGTGCGCGCAGCGGTGCCGATCGCATCGCCATCGCAAGAGTATCGGACGCTGGCGGCGCAGGGTGCAGGAGTGTCCGGTGCGCGTTCACCGACCCTGGCATGCAGGCACCACTGCCAACGCGTGACGCGAAAAAATGCACGACGTGTGCTGTTTTTTGTGCTGCAGCCCTCGGTGCAGCGCGGACGCACTCGCGCCCGGGCGCTGCGTGCGGGAGAGTCGGCGGCGGGTGCGAACGCAGTCATCGAGGGCACGGCGGCGAGTGGCGAGATGGCGTTCGCGGCATGGTCGCAAGACCTTTCGTGATCGGTGCGCGTCCAGCACCTTTCGCGCACTCCGGCTCACCGCGACGTGCGCCGGACGCGGAAATCCTGACGCGAAATTCCCTTCCCCAAGCCACGGAGCAGTGCTCGTGCGAGCACTCGTGAAGACCCACGCCGGCCCCGGTTTCGAGCTGCATGACGTACCGACGCCGACGATTCGAGACGACGAAGTTCTGATCCGGGTGCGTCGCGCCGGCGTGTGCGGCACCGACGTCCACATCCATGAATGGGACGCGTGGGCGGCCGGACGATGCAAGCCGCCGTTCGTGGTCGGCCACGAATTCGCCGGCGACATCGTCGCAGCGGGCTCGCTCGTGCACCACGTCAAACCCGGCGATCGCGTCACGGCCGAGGGGCACATCGTCGACGAGCGGAGTGTGCTCAGCCGCACCGGGAACGCCCACGTCGATCTCTCGACGCGGATCATCGGCGTGGACCGTGACGGGTGCTTCGCCGACTTCATCGCGATGCCGGCGTCGAACATCTGGCCACTCGACCCTGCGCTCAGCTACGACATCGGGGGCATCATGGACCCCATGGGGAACGCGTTCCACACCGCGCTGACGGCGAATATTCCCGGTAGCGTGGTCCTCGTCACAGGATGCGGACCGATCGGACTCTTCGCCGTCGGCATTTGCCGGGCAGCCGGTGCATCGCGTGTGATCGCCGTGGATGTGAACCCGACGCGGCTCGATCTGGCGCGTCGGATGGGTGCACACGACGCCGTGCAACCGCAGGACGCGCGCGCCGCCGTGATGGGCTGGACGAGCGGACTCGGCGCCGATGTGGTGCTCGAAATGAGCGGCGTTCCGAGCGCGGTGCACCAGGCATTTGCGCTCGCGCGCCCCGCCGGACGCGTGCAGATGCTTGGGATCCCGTCCCGAGCGATCGATGTGGACTTTGCCACCGAGATCATCTTCAAGGGGCTCACGGTCTACGGCGTCGTCGGTCGCCGGATGTACGACACGTGGGATCAGATGTCGCGTTTCCTGCGGTCCGGAGCATTTGACCCGATGCCGGTGATCACGCACCGTTTTCCGCTCGAGGGGTTCGCCGAGGCGATGGCAGTCATCAAGAACGGAACCGCCGGGAAAGTCATCTTCGAGATCAATGACTGAGCCGCATCTCCCCACCTTCGCCGACGTCGAGCGTGCACGCCGACGCCTCGCCGGCCATGCGCACCGTACCCCGGTCGTGACCTCGCAGACGCTCGATGCGATGACCGGCACCACTGCGTTCCTGAAGTGCGAGAACCTTCAGCGGATGGGTGCATTCAAGTTCCGCGGGGCCTTCAATGCGCTGAGCGCACTGCCCGAATCCGCCAGAGCGGCGGGCGTCGTGGCGTACTCCAGCGGCAATCATGCGCAGGCCGTCGCGCTGTCGGCGCGGTTACTGGGAATGCCCGCCACGATCGTGATGCCGTCGAATGCTCCGAAGGCAAAGCTGGCGGCCACGGAGGGTTATGGTGCCCGAGTGGTTCGCTACGACCCCGGCGAGGACAAGCGCGAGGTAGTGGCGCAACAGATCGTCGCGGAGACACATGCGACGCTGATCCCACCCTTCGACCACCTGGATGTGATCGCCGGTCAGGGAACCGCCGCTGCGGAGCTGATCGAGGAGACAGGCCATCTCGACGCGCTGCTCGTGTGCTGCGGCGGTGGTGGACTTCTCACCGGCTCTGCCCTGGCGGCACACACCATGTCGCCCGGGTGCAGGGTCATCGGCGTCGAGCCAGAGCTGGGCGACGACATGACACGCAGCTTCCGGACTCGCACGCCCCAGCGCCTGACCGCGGTACCCGCGACCATCGCGGATGGTGCGCGAACGATGGGCCCGGGTTCGCTGACATTTCCCCTGTTGCTGCAACACGTGGACGACATGGTCACGGTGTCGGATGACGACCTCGTTGCTGCGGTGCGCTTTGCCCTGATCCGGCTCAAGCTGGTGATCGAACCTTCGGGAGCGCTGGGACTCGCCGCGCTCATGACCGGCAAGGCTGGTGTGAGCGGACGGGTGGGTGTCATAGTGTCCGGCGGCAATGTCGACCCGGAAATGCTGCGCTGGATGCTGCTGGACGATTCCGAGCGACCGTCCGTTCCCCCCGAGCCCTGACCCACGATGTCACTCAACAGCGGCTTTACCGCCGAACTGCAGGCGCATCTCGATCAGCTGAAGGCGGATCGGGTGTACAAGACCCTGAACTACCTGAGCAGCCCGCAATCAGCGCGCGTGCAGATGGAGGGACGAGGCGAGGTGTTGATCCTCTCCTCGAACAACTACCTCGGCCTGTGTGACGAGCCGTCGGTGATCCAGGCCGGAATCGACGGGTTGCGAAGGTTTGGCGCGGGCACCGGCTCGGTACGGTTCATCTGCGGCACGTTCACCATCCATCGCGAACTGGAGGCCGCGCTGGCCGCCTTCGTGGGCACTGAGGCCGCGCTGAGTTACGTCTCGGCGTGGACCGCGAACGAGGGACTGACACACTGTATCGTGCAAGAAGGCGACTTCGTGGTGAGCGACGCGCTGAACCACGCCAGCATCATCGACAGTATCCGGCTCGCCAAGTCGATTACCAGATGCACCACTGGCGTCTACCGTCACGGCGATCTCGATGACCTGCGCGAGAAGCTGGCCGCGCACACCAGCGCCCGTCGTCGCGTGATCTGGACGGATGGGGTATTCAGCATGGAAGGAAGCATCGCGAAGCTTCCGGACCTGCTGCAGATCGCGCGCGACACGAACTCCATCCTGGTCATGGATGACAGCCATGCGACAGGCGTGCTGGGTCGCACAGGGCGCGGCACGGCCGAACATTTCGGCGTGATCGGCGAGGTGGACGTCATCACGAGCACGCTGGGCAAGGCTGTTGGCGGCGCTGCAGGCGGGTTCGTCGCCGGGAGCGCGGCGTTGTGCGAGACGCTGATTCAGTCCAGCCGACCCCAGCTCTTCTCGAATGCGCTGGCACCGACCATCGCGTGCAGCGCGCTGGAGGCCGTACGCGTGATCGAGGCGCAGCCGGAGCGGGTGACACAGTTGCGTGAGAATGCGGACTGGTTCCGGCGGGCCATCACCGAGGCTGGATTCTCGCCCCTCGACGGTGCGACTCCGATCGTACCGATCATCGTCGGGGAGACGGCAACCGCCATCGCGATGAGTCAGGCGCTCCTGGCGGAAGGCGTGTTCGTGACCGGGTTCGGCTTTCCGGTGGTTCCGAAGGGCCAGGCACGCGTTCGCTGCCAGCTCTCGTCTGCGCACACGCGCGAGGATCTGGAATTCGCCGTACGTGCATTCGTGAAGGTTGGCGACGCGCTGGGGATTCGCGGGGTTCGCGGGTGACGGAGTTGTCTTCATGACCTGATGTCCGGAACCACGACGACGACGGGCTCGCAGCGTACCGCCGCGAGCCCGTCGTCGTTCCGCCTCCTGCTACGCGGCGAGACCGCGAAGCCGATCAGGGACGAATGCCGCCATCGTCATCGATGAAGCACTTGGTGGGATTCCACGTCGTCGTTCCCTTCTCCGTGACGGCACGCAGGGCGGCGCGAAACAAGCGATCGGCGTTGGTGTCATTCTTCAGCCGGAGGAGCACACTCACCCTGCTGGTGACACTCGTGGCCTGCTCGTTGACCTCAGCGCTGAGGCCGAGCGGTGCACCCACCTCCAGTCGTCCGTCCCGGGCGACACGAAGGACGTTCCGCATGTTGTCACGCCCGAATCGCGTCTCCATCGCGCCGACGTTCTGCGACTCGAGCAGACTCCGGCACTCATTGATTGCAGTGCGCCCCTTCTGTTCCGCGGCCTTGCGCTCTGCCGCAGTGGGCAGCGATCCGCCGGGCATCGAGAAAGGCGCTGCGGCCACAACCGAATCACGCCTTGCCTTGGCGATGGAATCCCGCTGCGCCTTCCGTGCCGCGCGGGCCGAGTCAGCCGCGGCCTTCTTCAGCGCGGAACTGTCGGCTGAATCAGCTGCCGGCGGCGACGTGACGGGAGACGGAGTCGGCTCCGATGGCGCGGCCGTCGGCAAGGGGGCACTGGCTGACGGCGCCGCCGGCACCGGCGCGGCCGGCGCACTCAAGGCAACGGTGCTAGCCTGTTGCTCACTCTTGTCGACGCCTCGCGTCACCAACATGCCGACCACCGTTACCAGGGCGATCGCCGCGACGGCTGCGATCGCGCGGGGCATCGCGCTGCGTCTTGACGCTGCTGGGTCAGTCGGTGTACTGACGGCGTACTCCGGGGTCGTCGCGGCGGCGCGCATCACCTCGTTGGTCTCTGCCGGAGTGAGGGGCACCGGCTCCCGCGCGGACGATGTGCCTGCGGCATTCGTCGGCACGTTGAGCTCGATCGGTGTGGCACCCGCCGGCCCCACCGAGAACGGAACCGGAGTCATGCTCATTGCCGACTCGACCGGCGTCATGAGCGCACCGGCGACCGGCGCGACACCTGGTGTCTGCTGGGCGGCCACACCGGGCAGTGATGACGGTGTTCCGCGCGTGTTCGAGGCACCGGGTACGCTGAGGAACGCGGATGCTGGTGTACCGAATGGCCGGAGCACACCGAGCTCACGCTCGAGGTCTTCGAGCGCATCCCGGAACTCACCGGACGTTGCATACCGATCATCCGGCTCCTTCTGGAGCGCGCGTGCAACGATCAGATCCAGGCCCGCGGGGAGCTCGGCGTTGTGCGTGCTGGGGGCGGGCGGGATCTGCTGGAGCTGCGCGATCATGCGCAGGTAGTCGCCCTCCACTTCAAAGGGAAGATGTCCCGTTGTGAGTTCGTAGAGCAGCGTGCCAACGGCGTAGACATCGGCGCGCCCATCCACTTCCTGACCGAGCAACTGCTCTGGCGACATGTACGAAGGCGTGCCGACGGCCGCGCCGGTGCGCGTCTGACGCTGTGCACCGACAAGGCGCGCAATGCCAAAGTCCATCACCTTCACGCGCCCGGCTCGCGTGATCATGACATTGGCCGGCTTGATATCGCGATGAATGACACCGCTCTCATGGGCGTGATCGAGGGCGTCGAGCACCGCGCGTGTGATGCGCGTTGCCTCGGGCCATGGGAGAGCGCCTTGCACGGCAAGACGGGTGTCGAGCGTTTCCCCGTCCACGAATTCCATCACCATGACGAACTCGTCGCCGCGCTTTTCCAGGCCGTAGAGTGCAGCAATGCACGGGTGTTGCAGCCGCGCCAGCACGATCGCCTCAGAGCGGAAGCGCTCGGCGAGCCCCGGGCGCGACATCAGCTCGGGGCGGATGACCTTGAGAGCCACGTGGCGGTCGAGCAACTCGTCCACCGCGTGCCAGACGGCACCCATGCCACCAACGCCGATCGACGCGATGACGCGAAGGTGACCGATTCGTTCTCCGATCATGCGCTGCCCAGACTCCGAAGCTCAGGAAATGAATGCGTACGCGCGGCCTGCAACTGCTTCGAGGCGCATTCCAAAGATAAAACTACGGTCAGGGGGCCCGCTGCAGCACGAACGGTCCGAACCACAGCGCCCTCTCACCTGAGACGTCCACCATCAATCGGACGGCGTCGGAGTCACGCCCTGGAAGCGGGAACTCGACGGCGACTCTGGCCGATTCCAACTCCCTCAGTGCAATCTCAGCTTTCGTTCGCCAGCCCGATACCCGCTGAACCGTCTCGCCAACGAGCAGATTCTCGGCAGCACGAACCTTTCGTCTGGTGCTATCGGCGAGGTCAGCGCCGCTCACGGCAAAAGTTGCCGCACCCGAGAGATTTGTCACGCGAAGATAGCAGTAGACTTTTTGGCGTGACTCCAGTCGGAAGCATCCGAACAGCTCTATCGCCCATGCACGCGCAGTATCGGCGCCGACCAGCGCGCCGTAGCGCTCGGGGAACACACTGTTGCTTGCTCGTGGCCTCGTGGCAGCGTCGGTCGAGCGAGACGCCGCCGTGCTGCCGGCCTCCGGGGCGCCGCCCCGCGCCGCCGCGATGGACCCATCCCGGGCCGGAAAGGCGAGGCGAACCGCTGGCCGCGCGAGCAGCTCACGGACTGCGCTCACATCAATCGCAATGTCGCCGTCCTCGCGCCCGGCAATCGTACCGACCGCCAGCGCGATCAGCTCACCACGCGAGCTGACCACGGGCGAGCCTGCCATACCGACCCCCAACGGCGCGCCGAGGCGCAGGATACTGCGGCCCGAGTCATCCGGCTCGACGTGAGTCACGGTGCGCTCGACGGCTGATCTCACGCTGCCCTTCATCGGGCCAAGCAGCGTCACCTTCTGCGCGAGCACGGCTGACCGACGCGAGAGTATGAGGCGTGGTCCTGTGCCTGCGACCCGGGCAAAGACGGCCAGATCGAGTTTGCCTTCTGCCTGCTCAAGCGTGGTGAACGTCCCCAGAAGAACGCCGTCCGCACCGAAGACCTCTGCCCGCGACGCCCCGCGGAGGTGTCGAAGCGCCGTGACCACGCGCCCGTCCGACACGCGGACGCCAACGCCACTGGTTACTGCCGTGGAACCTTCACGGTATGCAACGACGGTGACGACGGCATCATTCGCTCGCGCCAAGGCCGCCGCCGCCGCGGCGCGTGTCTGCGCCTGCGCTTGAGCATTTGTTGCGAGACCGATGGACGTCGCCAAGAGAGCGCCGCACCAGCTCGCGCGCCCGATGCGCGGGACAGCGCCAGTCATCATGCGAGAGGCGGCATTGGAACGCATTGTCGAGCTCGTTAGAAGTTTGCGGCGATCGGACTACGAAGAAAGGTCACAGACCAGTCTCCGACGTCGATGTCGTGGAGATGGCGCGCAGTCTGTGACAGTCTTCGCATGAGTATATACGCCTTGCGACCGTGGGAGATTCTCGCAATCCCCGGGAATCTCAGCCGCAGCGCCGCTGCCACTGACCAAACAGCCGAGCCATCGCCAGCCAGCAGTCGAGCAAGCCACCTCCGCTGCCGAAAGAACGGGCGCTGACCTGTGTCCACCAGGGACGAATGGTACGCGACCCGGGCGGTGAAACGGCCCTCGCCAGGCCCGTCGCGGTTCTGAACGTGACGGCACCGTGTGAGGCGTTCGTGATGCATCCGTCGCCGATGGCATCGGGCAATCCTGAGGGGTCGCCGCGCAGCTGTCACGCGGTACACAGGCAGTCGCTCGCCTGCGCCCGCAACTCGTCGCCGCAGCACGATTCGCTGATCAGTGGTCATGGGACTGGCGCGAGGTTTCGCGGACCGTCGCGCCAGTTCCTGTCATCCTTTCGCCGAAGTGGGATCGAGACACGGCTTGCAGCCGCTCACTCGGCGCCTCAAGCAGAGGCGTCTGGCGGCACCCTCTCGAGCTCGACTTCAACGCGATTCCAGCTTTCGACATCAGCACCCCGCAGGCATGTGACCCGTGCCATGCAGCGTCCGCCATTGAGCAGCCACGGCGCGAGCCAGGCGGCAACCTGAACCGGCAAATGCCCGAGGACGTCGCCGCCTGCGACGTGCAGCCAGACCGCCGGCGCTTCGCCCTCCTGCGGGGGATCCGGCACGAGCAGGAGCTTCTGCCCCGTCGCCAACCGTTCAACAACGGCGAGCCGGGCAGCGAAAACCGTTCCATGCACGTTTGTGCGAAGGCGCAGCTCCACTGGCGGCACGGGGGGCGGCAACGGCGTGTTCTTCCGAGTAGTGTGTGACATGTCCGCTCCCGGCTATCTGGTGTCGCGTTCGAGGCTCTCATCCCTTCACCGTGTCACGCCCTACCATGACTTCTGGTCGCTCGCTCCGCGGCGTTCCGCGCCTGCTCCTCCCTGCGCTGCTGCTCGCAACGCCCATGGTCTCCGCGTTGGCACAGGGTCCGATCCCGACGCCGAGTGACGTTACCGGCGTCCCGGTGGGCGCGGATCGAACGCTCGCTGACTGGCCGCAGATCCTGCGATACTTCGCCACACTCGCGCAACGATCACCCAGCGTCAAGCTCGATACCATCGGGATGACGACTCAGGGGCGCCCGATGATCGTGGCAGCGATCTCGACTCCGGAAAACATCCGACGCCTGGATGCGATCCTGGCGGCGCAACGGCGCCTCTCTGACCCACGGTCATTGAGCGCCGCCGCCGAGGATTCGCTGGCGGCGTCGCAGCCGGTCGTGCTCTGGATCAGCTGCAACCTGCACAGCTCCGAGATCGCGTCGAGCCAGATGGCGATGGAACTCGCGCACGCGCTGGTCACGGTCGACTCACTGCAGCAGTCCCTGAAGCATGTGGTGGTGGCGCTGGTGCCCTCGATGAATCCCGACGGGATGCAGATGATCGTCGACTGGTACAAGCTCGGGCTCGGTACTCCGTTCGAGGGCGGTCCGATGCCGTGGCTGTATCACGAGTATGTCGGGCACGACAACAATCGCGACTGGTACATGATCACCCAGAAGGAGAGTCGCGCCGTGAGCGCGGCGCTGTACGGAAAGTACTTCCCGCAGATCTTCTACGACGTGCATCAACAGGGCTCGAACGGCATGCGACTGACCGTGCCGCCGCACATCAATCCGATCAACCAGAACGTGGATCCGCGCATCGTGCGCGGGATCAACCTGGTGGGGAACCGGATGGCGTGGGCGCTCCAGCAGGCGGGAAAGACCGGCGTGGGCGACGGCATTACGTACGACCTCTGGTGGAACGGCGGCGCGCGATCAACGCCAACGCGTCACAACATGATCGGGCTCCTGACGGAAGCCGCGAGCGTGCGCATCGCCACACCGATCACGCTGAAGCCGGAAGAGGTCTCGGCGAATGCAGGATCACTGCGAAACGAGCCCCGGGTGAATTACCCGAGCCCGTGGCAGGGCGGGACCTGGCGCCTGAGAGACATCATGGATTACGAGCTGATCGCAGCGCAGGCGCTGGTGCGGATGTCGGATGAGATGCGGGGCGACATCGTGCGATCGATGGTACAGGTGGCGCGCTCCCAGATCAGTGCCGGCGTCGGCCAGCAATACGTGATCGAGTCGCGCCAACACGATCCGGCCGCGGCCTATGCGTTGGTGCAGGTGCTGCGACGCGGTGCTGTCGAGGTGCGGGGCGACGACGATGCGGTACGCTCCAGTGGAGGCGCGTGGACGGTGCCGCTGGATCAGCCGTACGCCGCGCACGCGCGTGATCTGCTGGAAGCGCAGAAGTGGCCTGCGAGCGCTGGTGACCGGCCATATGACGTGGCAGGATGGACGCTGCCATACCAGATGGGTGTCACGGTCACCCTCGAGCGCGCCACACCGCGCAGTGCGCCTGATGCGGGCGGATCGTGTGCATTGCCGGCGGGGAGTAACGTCTCGCTGGACCTGCGCGACTCCCGGGCGTTTCCCACGGCGTTCGCCGCATTGCGTCGTGGGGTGCGGGTGGACATGACGCATGGTGCAACCACCTCGTCAGTGACGGTGCCGGCGTCGTTCACGCGTACCTTCACGCCAAGCGGTGGATGGTGCGGCGCGGCGACGCTGAACAGCGTCAGTGGTACACGGACACGATTGGCCAAGGCCCCCCGCGTTGCACTCTACAAGCCGTGGACCGCGAGCATGGACGAAGGCTGGACGCGCTGGCTGTTTGATGACCAGGGTGTGCCGTACGTGAACGCAACAGACAGCCTGATCAGGAACGGCAATCTTCGTGCAAGTTTCGACGTGTTGATCATCGCCGATGTGTCGCTGCGCGAAGCCAGGGAGGGTGTTGCGGCGCGCAGCATTCCGAGCCAGTACGCCGGAGGGTTGCGCGCTGAAGGCGTGAAGGCGATCGGCGATTTCGTCGCGGCGGGCGGCGTGCTGATGACGTTCGATCGCGGCAGCGAGTTGGCACTCGAGGCGGTGCCCGGTTTGCCGGTCCGTCGGATTTCGCCGCAGGCTCGTGCCCGCGCGCGGGACGACAGCGTGTCGACAGCGCTTGGATCAGGCATCGTGGCACCGGGTTCGATCCTTCGCACGATCTCGGCCACTGGCCACCGGTTGACGATGGGCATGCCTGATACGGTGGGAGTGTACTTCACGAACTCCACCGCTTTCGAGGTTGCTGCCGACGCCCAGGTTGAGATCCCGCTGCGCTATCCGGCAGATCCGAATCAGATCCTGATGAGCGGATATCTCTCCGGCGGGAGTGCGCTCGCCGGGAAGGCAGCCGCGGTGGATATCACGGTGGGCGCGGGCCGTGTGGTGATGTTCGGCTTCCGGCCCCAGTATCGCGGACAGAGCTGGGGAACGTTCAAGTTGGTGTACAACGCGATTCTGACGTCGGGAGAGCGCTCGAAGAGCATCGCGCTGGTACCGTAATCCACGAGACACCGTGAGTCATCGCCGGAAGTGCTGGTTGATGGTCGTGGCGACACTGGCGCTGGCAGCGGATGCGTTCGTGCTGCCAGCGCAACCGATCGCTGGCGTGAGCGACGTCACGACGTCAGAGGGGATCAGGGCGATCCTGGCATCGGGGCGTCTTCGGACATCTCGGTGGCCGCTCCTCACGGATGTTCGGGCCGACTTGCGACTGCTGTAAGGAACGGGGGCCGCTGCGCCACTCTGGAGCACTGGAGGAGCGGCGACCGCATCGGCCAGGCTCGCCATCGAGCGGCTTGGGCTCCTCAGCTATCGTGCACTCTCGCCCGCGGACTACGACGCGGATTCGCTGTGAAGTCTCGCCCGGCGCGATTTCATGTCGCCGAAGGTCGCCGCTGCCTTTGACGTTGCACTGACGAGCGCGAGCCTTCGCGCGCTGAGGGGCCTGCGGCACGGGCGAATCGCGGTCAGGGATGCGCACACCTCGCTTCAGCTCGCGCCCGAGCCGTACGACGCCGTCGCGGCAGTCCGCGCGCTGCAGACTTCCGTCACTCCGGCGACGCAGTTCGACATGGCAGAGCCGCCATTCGTACACTATCGATTGCTGAAGGAGGCGCTGGCCAGGTATCACGCACTCGCAGGTGACACGTCACTGGCGCGAATCACACTCCGTCGCCCTCTCAGGCCCGGGGCGATTGACAATGCGGTGCCGGCGTTGCGTCGACTGATTGTCGCGCTCGGCGACCTGCCGGTGCCGATGGCGGCAGGCATGGTGGTGGACTCCAGCCGCTACGACAGCCTGCTCGTGGCAGGCGTGAGCCGGTTCCAGCGCCGCCACGGCCTTCCGGACGACGGCGTCGTCGGTGCCGAAACGCAGGCGCAACTGACGGTCCCGATGTCGACACGTGCGACGCAGATCGCGCTGACGATGGAGCGATGGCGCTGGCTCCCGCACGGGCTGGGCGAAGCACCCCCGATCATCGTCAACGTGCCCGCCTTCAGGCTGCACGCGTTCACCAACAGCAGTGACGGCGAATCCGGCATTCTCAGCATGAACGTGGTCGTCGGCCAGGCGCCAAAGCATCGCACGCCGATCTTCAGCGGCTCGCTCCGGCATCTCATCTTCTTGCCATACTGGGATGTTCCGCCGAGCATCATGCGCAAGGAGATCCTGCCGAAGGCATACCGTGATCGCGGCTTCCTCGCCCGCGACGATTTCGAAGTCGTGAGCAACAGTGGCACGGTCCTCGGTACGTCGCTGAGCGCACTCAACGCTGCGGCCGCCGGGCGTGCGCGGCTCCGGCAGCGTCCCGGGGTGAAGAACGTGCTTGGTGGCGTGAAATTCGTCTTCCCGAACCGCTTCAGCGTGTACATGCACGACACGCCCACACGAAAGCTCTTCGCGCGGCCGCGCCGGGATGCCAGTCATGGGTGCATCAGGCTTGAAGAGCCTGCGCGCCTCGCGGCGTTGCTGTTGCGCGACCAGCCGACGTGGGATTCGGCAGCCATCGCGAGCGCGATGTCAGCGGGCTCGCCCCGACAGGTGAATCTCACGCGCCCAGTGCCGGTGTACATCGTCCATGCAACCGTCGTTGCGCGTGAAGATGGCTCACTATACATCACGCGCGGACCGTGCGCCCACGTGAGTGACTCATGCGGGCACGACGCTAGCGCGGCCGCTCGGTGGGATCGATGGCCGTCTCAAGCACACGCAGCATGTTGCCGCCGAGGACCTTCTTCACGTCCGCCTCACTGTAGTCACGATCGAGCAGCGCTTGCGCGATCCGTGGCAGCATCGTCACGTCTTCCATCCCCGTCGGCAGCGCCGTAACGCCATCAAAGTCCGAGCCGATGCCAACGTGGTCAATGCCCGCGACTCTGGCGATGTGATCGATGTGATCGATGAGCACGGACAGCGGCGTGCCCGGCAGCGAATCCAGCAGGCGCTGCCTGAGCGCGGCGACGGCGACCCGGATCTGCTCGTTCGGCGTGCCCGCGTCGCGCAACGAGTGATCCTCATCGCGCAGCCGGCGCTCGATGGCCGTGAAGCGCCGAGCATAGGTCGAATCAATGAACTGGCTGAAGAAGTTCACGTTCACCACACCCCCATTCCGTCCGACGGCGCGCAGCATGTCGTCGGTCATGTTGCGGCGATGCATGCTCAGTGCGCGTGCACTCGAGTGCGATGCGATGACCGGCTTCGTGCTGACTTGAATCGCGTCCCAGAACGTGCTGTCAGAGACGTGCGAGACGTCAACCAGAATGCCGATCCGGTTCATCTCGCGAACAATCGCCTTGCCATGCCCGGTGAGGCCTGCAGTGCGCGTCTTGTTGGTTCCTGCGGCCGCACCCGCCCAGGAGTTGCCGTTATTCCAGGTCAAGGTCATGTACCGCACACCGGCCGCATGCAGCCGGCGGAGGCGCTCGATGCTCCCTTGAATCGCATGCCCGCCTTCGACACCAACGAACACGGCGATCCGCCCCTCGCGCTTTGCGCGCCGGAGCGCTGCACCGGATGTGGCGAACACGAGCCGATCGGGGTGGCGCCGCACGAACGCCTTCACATGATTCGTGAGCAGCATCGCGCGCGCGAAGGAACTGTCCGGCCGCATGATGGCGTACGGCGCGTCCACGAATGCGGAGAAGAACTGGCCGGTAATCCCGCTCTGCAGCAGGCGTGGGTAGTCCGTCGACCCCTTTCCGGGGCCGAAGCCGATCGGGTTCCTCACATCGGGGTCATATCGCTCATCGGCGATCTTCGTCGGCATGTCGTTGTGTGTATCGACAACGATCGCCTCGCGGTAGAGGCGCATGGCGCGCGGCGAGACATCGGCCAGCGAGTCCAGCTGATCAGCCACAGGGCGAGACGTTGGCGCGGGACGCTGCTGGGTTCCGGGACGTTGCCCGTGCAGCGTCGGAGCGACCAGTGCGATTGCGAGCGCGAGCGCGAGCGCGAAGTCGCTTCGACTCGTCGGCGACAGGATCATGACTGCATGGGGGTCACGGAGAATCGGGTCGGTGTCGCGGACACAAAGGGGTTGTTTGCGAGAAAGAACCGGAGTGGCCAGTCGGCCGCACGGGTGATGCCGATCCGTGGGCTCACATGCACCGCGTCATCCGGCACCGGCTCGGCATTCACGATGCGCACACGACCCGTCTGCAGCGAGGAGCCATCCTCGGCGCCGGTGATTCCGTATGCCGCACAGAGTTTCCCCGGGCCGTTTGTGAGATCCTGGGTGCGTCGCGCGGCAGGGCGGCGCCGACGCAGCAGACCCAGGTCGCCCATCGGCTCGACAGCGCGCAAGAGCACAGCGGATCCGATTCCCTCGGCGAGCGTGACGGCGTTGATGCACCAATGCATCCCGTAGATGCGGTACACATACGCCACACCGGGCGGACCGTGCAGGTGCTCGGTGCGTGCAGTGCGTCCGGCGACCGCGTGGCAGGCGGGATCATGCGGCCCGAGATACGCCTCGGTCTCGACGATTCGCGCGTGCAAGCGCACGCCGGAATCGTCGTCGACCGTGAGCTGCATTCCGAGGAGTTCGCGGGCCACGCGGGCAGGATCACGGTCAAAGAACTGAGATGGAAGCGACTCACTCACGCTCGAGGCCCTGTTCAGAAGACATCGCGCCCGCGTCACCTGGACTGGTGACGCGGGCGCGCATCAGGGTACCGCTCTTCATGCATGACGCCACGAGACGACTATCGCTTGGCGCCCTTCTTCGCTGGCGACTTTGCTGCGGGCTTGGCTGCGGGCTTGGCCGGTGCATTGGCTGGCACCTTCGCCGCCGCCTTTTTTGCGGCGGGCACAGACTTGGCGGCGGGAACGGCCTTCGCAGCTGGCGCCGGCCTGGATGGCTTTGTTTGTGGGGCGCGCGCCGGAGCGGCCTTCTTCGCCGCCGGTCGCCCTCTGTTGCCTCGTCTCGAGGCCTCGGCTGGTGCCGGAACCGGTGCGGCCTTCGCCACTGCCGCCGCTATGACTGCCGGCGTGCTTGCCGGAGTGACGACGGGAGCCTCCGGTGCAGCTTTCGCCGGCACCTCGTCAACGACACCAACCATCAGCAGCTCGGGCGGCGGCGTGCCGGCACGACTGCCGCGCATCCCGCCACGGGACGCCATTCCGCGAGGCGCGGGCGGACCGGCCGGCGCCTTCGGAGCGTGCGCTGCATCATGCCTGGCGAGCTGTTCGGACACGCCAGCCACTTCCTTCACCGGCGCAACTTCCCATGAATCACCACGCTTGCGCAGGTCCACCACGTCGGCGTCGTGTGCATCCTGAAGGATGCGCGTGAAGTTTCGTTCGCTGAGGCTTTCGCTGTCACGACCGAGCAGGCCTGCGGCGCTTTCGCGCACGGCGGCCATCGGGACAGGACGTTCGTCCTTCACGGTGGCGCTGACGGCACGGCGCACGAGATCGAACGCCTCATTCCGCGTCAGTCGTTCACCGGCGAGGCCGATCGTATCCCGACCCTGGGCCACGCGCGGCGCGGCAGCACGCGGCGTTTCGTGACGTGGCGCGGGCGCACGCGTCGGGGCGGGCGCCGGAGCGGGTTCACTCGCGACTTCGGGCATCGTCGCAGGCGCGGCGTCGACCGCCGGCTCCAGCGCGGCAACGGCCGTCGACACGACATCGGCCAGCTCACGCGGCTCGCGATCGCGTCCACCACGGCCACGACCACGGCCACGCCGACGTCGGCCGCTGCTGCGTTCTTCACCCTCTTCCTTCTCCTTCTCAGCGTCGTCGAGCGCCACGGCGACATCGGCGCTGGCGACGGTCGGTGGCGCGCCAGCCTTCGCACCGGGAGGCGCGATCTCGAACTGGCCGTTCTCCAGCCGCGTCAACGTCAGCAAGCCGCGCTGCGCTGCATCCTGCACGAACTTGGAGAATTTCGACATGCCGAGGTTCTTTTCATCGAACCCGTTGTCGATGTCCTGCATCACCTGCTTCAGCCGGTCGGCGCGCATCACGTCGCCATTCCGCACCATTCTCGCCAGCGATTCCGTCACCAGCTCCCACGGATCGCGCTTGACCGTTTCTTCGTCACTGGTCTTCACCAGTCCGGCCAGCGAGTTGTAGCTGTAGTATTCGTCGCAATTCATCACCAGCAGGTCGCTGGAGCTTTCGCGAATCCCGACACCGATGACGTACTTTCCGTACTCCTTGAGCTTCATGACCATGCTCGAGAAGTCGGAGTCGCCGGAGAGGAGGATGAAGGTGCCGATCTCGGGACGCGTGAACATCAGCTCGACGGCGTCGATGGCGAGGCGAATGTCGGTGGCATTCTTCTTCGAGCTGCCGTACGCGGGCGCCATGATCATGTCGATCGATGACTCGGCCAGCGGCACGACGTACTGCGGATACCGGCGCCAGTCGGCGTAGGCGCGCTGGACGGCGACCTTGCCCTTGATGATATCGGAGGACAGGAGGTTCTTGAGTTCCGTCTGGAGGTCCGAGCGGATCCCCATGGTGACGTTGTCAAAGTCGATCAGGAGCGCGGCGTTTGGCGCCTGACTGTACTGCGAGTAGCTGGAGGAGGCCGCAGCGGTAATGCTGCTGGCCTGCGGCCCGCGATGCACCGGGGCGATGGGCCCTCGGGGTGCGTGCGGGCGCGACGTGCGTCCGTTCATGAAGCCTGGGATATGGAGAAGCGTGTAGGGCACGCGCCGCAGCGGCGAAGTGCCGGCGGCTGCGCGGTCGCTCTCCCCGGCGCCCCGCCCAGGATGCTCAGGGCAAGGCCAGCCGGGGGCCGCGACAGCGGACGTGCACCAGATAAACTAATGAGCCCCGCGGCGCCATGGCACCGTCCCGTCCGTACGGATCGAGCGTTCGTGGCTAGACTCCCCGAAACCTCACCCTTCCCCGCCTCGTACTCGCCTCAGTGTCACGTCCCGGGTTCCGCACCCGCTTGTTGCTGATCCTCATCGCATTCGCGGTGATCCCGGCCGCCGTCCTGACTACGGCTGGGCTCGTTGCCGCGAATCGGGTACTTCCGTTCATCGGGTCGGGTGGGGCGTGGTCACGGGTGGCGGAAACAGGCAGTCGGGCAATCGGCGCGGCCCGTGCGGCACAGGGCACGCCGGAGCTGACGGCGGCGCTGGACGCGCACGAGGCAGAGCTCCGGTCCTCGCTGGATCAGGCGAAGCGGCTGGAGTATCTGGCACCACGGGTGATCAGACCCGTGCTGGTGGTTGTTGCAGTGTTGTTTCTTGGGCTGGCGTTGGTTGCGGGTCGGGTGGCGGGGCATCTCAGTCGGCAGCTGAGCCGACCGCTGGACGAGGTGGTTGAGTGGACGGGACGAATTGCGCGGGCAGAGGCGCTGCCGACGGGAACACCGAGCCGCGGTGCTCCGGAATTCGATGTGCTTCGATCAAGGATGCGGACCATGGCCACAGAGCTCCACGCCGGACGCGAAGCCGCCACAGAGGCGGCGCGACTCGGTGCGTTCCGGGAAACGGCCCGTCGGGTTGCACACGAACTGAAGAATCCGCTCACGCCGATCCGCTTTGCTGTCGCCCGCCTGCGTCGATCGGCCGCCCCCGAGCTGGCGGAGTCCATCGAGGTCCTCGAGACCGAAACGCAACGCCTGGAGATGCTGGCGAAGAGTTTTGCGCAGTTTGGCCGGCTGCCTGACGGCCCGGTTGCTGACGTGGACATCGGAGAGCTGCTGCGATACGCGACCCGATCCACCCTGCCATCGACGATGACCGTCTCGCTCGACATTGCCGAATCGTTGCCCTTCGTTGCCGGTCACCACGATCCGCTCGCGCGCGCCATGAGCAACATCCTGCTGAATGCCGCAGATGCTGCGGGTCCGACGGGTAGCATCGCCGTCACCGCCGACGTCAGCGCCTCGCCGCCGCACAGCGTCCGGATTCGTGTGCGGGACACCGGCCCCGGAATGACGGCCGAAACCGCGTGCCGAATCTGGGAGCCGTACGTGACCACCAAGCCCGGTGGCACCGGCCTGGGCCTCGCGATCGTCCGGCAGACGGTCCTCGCACACGGCGGAACTGTCTCAGCGGCGAGCTCACCGGGCGAGGGGACGACGATCATCGTTACACTCCCCATCATGCACAACGCACCTGCACCAGGTCAGCACCATGGATGAAGACATTCTCGTTCCTTTCATGTTCTTCTTCACCGTCGTCGTCCTGGTGCTGGGGATTCCTCTGGTGCGCTCGTACGTGCGCCGGAACGAACGCGGACCATTGAGGACGGAAATGCCCTCGGAGCTCAACGCACGCCTGGATCGCATCGAGTCGATGGTCGAGACGGTGGCTGTCGAAGTCGAGCGGCTGGCCGAGGGCCAGCGATTCACCACGCGCCTGTTGTCAGAGGGCGCACTGCAGGTTCCGGAGCGCAACGCGCGTGCAGTCGCCGCAGATAAATCACCTGCTGGAGGGGTGACCCATGTTTGAGACATTCGTGCAAGGCGCCAGTGCGGCACAGTCACCCGCCCGCGCGCCGAGCGCGGTTGGCGCTGAAGCTGCACAAATCGACGCGCGCCTCGAGCTCGCAGCGAAGAAGGCGGCGCTGGCAGATCTCGAGGCGCAGGCACGCAACTCCGGGCTCGCCGAGCAGCCCGCAGTTGCGTCAACTCCGACCAGCACGATCACGATCGAGAAGGATGGCAACGTCATCACGCTGATCAATCCAACCCGGGAGCAGCTCGAGGAGGTTGGCGTTACGCAGCGGGCGGAGCCGGACCTGAAGGGATGGGAAGTGGTTGGGCTGGCGAGCGTGGTCATGTGGGCGATCGTCGGGGGCATTGCCCTCATTCTCTGGCACCGGCGCCGGATGCGAGGCATCGCCGCGCCGACTTCGAACGCGGCGTCCGACACGCGCATGGCGCGAATCGAGAACGCGGTGGAGTCGATTGCCGTGGAAGTTGAGCGCATCAGCGAAGGACAGCGCTACACCTCGCGGATGCTCGCCGATGGCGCGGTTCCCAATGTTGCAGTTCCACAGCAGGAAGCCGCGGCCTTGCGGGCCGCCGGGGAGAGGCAACGGTGATGACACGTACAGCGCTCGCAGCGGCGCCACAGAATCCATCCGAGCAGGCCGCCGCCGCGGCACAGATCAGGGGCGCGGCAGAGGCCGCGCGGCAGGATGCGGCGAACGCGATCCGGCAGGCCGAACAGGCGCGCCAGGACGCGATCCGGCAAGCCGAACAGGCAGGTCAAGCGGCAAGGCAGGGCTCCGACGCAGGCGGGGGCCAGGGTGGCACCGTGATCACCATCAACACGCCCGATGGTCGAACGATCACGCTCAACGGCAACGACCCTGGCGACGCATTGCGGGAACTCGGGATTGCGTCAACGCAGGACCGACCAAGCGAGGGACCGTTCGTCGTTGCCACGGTCGGTATCATCTCATCAGCATTCGTCGCGATCGTGGGCCTGACGCTCTGGTATCGCGCGAGAACACGGCTCGCATCGAGCAAGCCGGCCTCGCTCCCGGCGGAACTCGGTACGCGGATGGAGCGCATCGAGAATGCGGTGGAGTCAATTGCCGTGGAAGTGGAACGCATCAGCGAGGGGCAGCGGTTCACGTCCCGCCTGCTGTCCGAAAGACCACCTCTGGAGGTTTCGCGTGACTGAGTCGATTCTGGGCGTGATGAATGTGTCGCCTGCGGAAATGCAAGTGCCGGCTCCGGCGCAGGCCCCCGCCGCGCCGGAAGCCCCGGCGACCGCCGAGGCGCCGACGGAGCGGGTGCTGGTCGGCCCGCGTGAGGAGGTTCCTTCGCCTGGGGTCGTGATCATCAACGGAAAGGAGTTTCCACTGGGTGGTGCCGGAGGTGGCGGTCACTCCGTGATTGCCGGCCCCGGATTCCCGTTTCCGACGGATATCCCGCCAAATGTGAAGGATATCGCCAAGTCCGGGATTCTCGGGGTCACGGTCATGATCGTTGCGTTTCCCGTGTTCGGGTTCCTGCGGGCGCTCGTCAATCGTCGCGCCAGCGCCCAGGCCGCGCTGCCGCCTCGCGAGGTCACGGAGCGGCTGCAACGCATCGAGTCGGCGGTGGATGCGATGGCGGTGGAAGTGGAGCGTATCAGCGAGGGCCAGCGATTCGTGACCAAGGCCCTCAGCGAGCGCAGCGCGACGCTGCGCTGATCTCCGGAACATGCCGAGTGTCCTGATCGTCGACGACGAACCGAATATCCGACGGATGGTGGGCGCACTGCTTGCCGCCGAGGGATACGAAGTTCGTGACGCGCCAGACGGACACGCTGCCTTCGCCGGAGCGCTCGTGGCAGAGCCGGACGTGATCCTGCTGGACCTGATGATGCCGAACGACACCGACGGGCTGGACGCGCTGGCCAAGTTCCGCGAGCGCTTTCCCGAGCTTCCTGTCGTGATGATGAGTGGCCGCGCCGGGCTGAGTGACGCCGTGAAGGCCACGCGGCTTGGCGCCTTCACCTTCCTCGAGAAACCGCTCACGCCCGAGGGCACGCTGCTCGCGCTGGCGTCGGCGCTCGAACTGCGTCAGGCGCGGCGCGCCGCTCGCACCTTGCGCGAGGATCTCGGACTCGCTGGCGGACTGGTGGGCGCCAGTCCGGCGATGGAGGAGGTCCGTGCCCTGATCGCACGCGTTGCGCCAAGTGATGCCAGGGTCCTGATCTCCGGTGAGTCGGGCACGGGGAAGGAGCTGGTTGCCGCCGCGCTGCATGCGGGGAGTCCGCGTCGCGATCGCGCCTTCGTCCGCACCAATTGCGCTGCCATCCCGCGCGACCTCGTCGAGAGCGAGATGTTCGGTCATGAGCGTGGCGCGTTCACCGGTGCGACGGACCGACGCATCGGACGATTCGAGCTGGCGGATGCCGGCACGTTGTTCCTTGACGAAGTCGGAGACCTGGGCAGTGAAGCGCAGGCGAAACTGCTGCGGGCGATCGAGTCGCGAGAGATCGAGCGCGTTGGCGGCGCGAAGCCGATCCGGGTTGATGTGCGCATCGTCGCCGCAACGAACCGCGACCTGGTCGCGGCCGTCGCAGACGGGTCATTTCGGGAGGATCTGTTCTTTCGGCTGAACGTGATCCCGTTGTCGTTGCCTCCATTGCGCGATCGTCCGGAGGACATCGACGAGCTGGTGCTGCACTTCGCTGCGCTCCATCGCACACGCACCGGACGGACGGCGCCGACGTTCACGCCTGAAGCGCTCAGCGCGCTGCGCGACCACCGCTGGCCCGGCAACGTGCGCGAACTGGCGAACATCGTCGAGCGCCTTGCCATCCTGCACCCCGGTCGTGAGCTGCGTGTGGGTGACGTGCATGACGTGCTGCCCGCACCACGCGGCGCCGAGCGAAATGCGATCGGTGGAGTCCAGCGCGCTGACACGCCGATGTTGCCGCTCAGTGATGCGCTGGACGGGTACGAGCGCCAGCTGATCGTCCGCGCGCTCGACGAGACCGCCGGCAACGTTGCCGAAGCCGCACGCCGACTGCAAACCGACCGCCCCAATCTCTATCGTCGGATGAAGCGGCTGGGCATTGGTGCCGGGTTTCACGAGCTGCGACAGGACACACGGAGCGGATCGTGATCGCCGGTGGATTCGACGTGCGCGCTCCCCGCGCGAGCCACGCCCTCGCACGGTGGCTGCCTCGGGCCGCAATGTGGCTGCTAGTTGTCGCCTCTCCTCTGGCAGCGCAGTTCCCCGTCTGGTCAACGTGTCGCGACTCGGTTGGCGGCAGTTCGTGCAGCTCGCCACGCCGGATCAGCCGACGCGACCGCGTCGAAGCAGAAGCACTCTACAATGCGCCGGCGACCCGCCGCGAGAGCGCGCCATTCAGCCTGGCGCGCGACAGCGTGCTCCGGACGTCGCTGGCGATCATTGGTGGCCCGGTGCGAATTGCAGGCACAATCGAGGGCTCGCTTCTCGTACTGAACGGCGATGTCACCTTCGGGCGCGGCGCGAGGGTGGTTGGCAGTGTCGCGATTCTCGGTGGGCGGGCGTTCGGCACGGACAGTGCTGAGCTGGGAGCGATGAGGACTGAGCCGGACAGCATCACGTACCAGCTCGAGAATGGAGAGCTCCGACTTGACGCTCCGCTGGACGAGCTCTGGCACCTCATCGGACGGGGTGAGCCGACAGCAGGTGTCGGAATTCGTCTCGCCTTGATGCGAACCTACAATCGCGTGGAAGGACTGCCGATCGAATTCGGTCCGAGACTACGCTATCGCACCCCACTCGGCGTGGTGGCGGCGGATCTGTTCGGCATCCTGCGAACGGGCGATCGCCTCGAGTGGTCGGACAACAACGTCGGGCACAGCGCCAAGGTGGAGCTCCGCATTGGCCACGCGGAGCACTTCAGCGTGGGCGCCCGCGCGTACGACGTGGTCGCGGCGGTGGAAGACTGGCAGTTGAGTGACGTGGAAGTCGGGCTGGCCTCCTTCGTCGGGCACAGCGACTATCGCGACTACTACGAGCGGCGCGGCAGCAGCGCCACCATTGGGTTCCGGGATGGTCGCTCAGTGCGCGCTTCCGTGGAGCTCAGTGATGAACGCTGGCGGCCGCGCGCGACGCTCAACCCGTTCTCGCTCTGGAAGAACGAGGAGGCGTGGCGCCCCAATCCGGAGTTCGACCGAGCGCGGTACCGACGCCTGCAATTGCGCGGGAGCTACGACACCAGGACAGACCCGGTCAGACCACGCTCCGGATGGTGGCTTCAGGGCGAGTATGAGATCGGCGATGGCGCGCACACCACCTATGGGACTGAAATCGCGTTGCCGGTCGCCCCGGGTGCGAATCGCGACGTTCAGTATGGTCGGGCGATGGTCGACCTGCGCAGGTACAGTCGCTTGTCACCACGGGCGCAGCTCAACGCCCGGGTGATGGCGGGCGGCTGGTTGCATGGGGATGCGCTGCCACTGCAGCGGCGGATGTCGCTGAGCGGCCCGGGTGCCAACGGCGGCTTCGCATTCCGCGAGCGGGTGACAACGCCGGATCGTCTGCAGTGTTCGGGGAGCGTCGTATTGAACGGCGCCCCGGCGCTGTGCGATCGCATGTTCCTGCTGAGCGTGGACTATCGTCACGATATCGCCTGGATCGTCGACATCTTCGGCGGGACACGCATGATCCGGCCAGACCGCAGCGGGTTCGGCGGCTGGGTGTTCTTCACGGATGTCGGACGCGGCTGGCTGGTGTCGCCCCGTACGACGCTCGACCGCACGGCGACTGAGGCGCCGTCGGGGCTCGACGCGCTCCAGACGAGCGTGGGCCTCGGACTCGAACTGGGCCTGGGTGGTGTGTACGTCGCGAAGGCGCTCGGTGCGCCGCCCTCGCGCGGTGTGCAGGTCTTTCTTCGCCTTGTACGCCGCTACTGAGTGCCGATGGCCACGATGTTGCTGCAACGCTCACGGCTGCATTCACTTCGGATCGCGGCGCTGCTCACGCTGTTGACCGTGACCGGTGTGCCAACCGCCGCCGGCCAGGGCAACGTGCGGCTGGATGTGTCACTTCCGACGCGTTCGGTCAGCGGGGCGGAAGGACCAGCATTCTCGCCGCGCGGGGTGCTGGCAAGCCGGGAGCTGCGCGACTTGCTGCGCGGGGGTTTCCCGGCACGACTGCACTTCGCCTGCGAGCTATGGCGCGATGATCGGTTCAACAACCAGCGTGACAACGCCGTGGAGTGGGACATGCTGGTGCGCTTCGACCAGCTCAGCCGCAAGTACGAGGTCTATCGCATCGTGGGCGAGCAGGCGACGAGGCTGGGCCGGTTCGACACGCCGGAAGAAGCCGAAGCCATGGTGGAGAAGCCGTTCCGGATTCTGAACCCGCCGTTGCAGCGCGGTCGCCGCTACTACTACGACTCGAGCCTTGATGTCGAGGTGCTCAGCCTGAGCGACCTGAACGAGGTGGAGCGCTGGTTGCGCGGCGAGGTGCGGCCTGCACTGCGCGGCGAGCGCAATCCAGGCACGGCGGTCACACGCACGGTGCGCAGCTTCTTCGTCCGGTTGCTCGGCGGCGAACAACGACACTACCAGACGCGAACGGCGACGTTCACTGCGGAGTGACGGCTGTGTGACGGTCAGTCGGCAGCGGCCACCTGCACCATGAATGCGCGGAGCTTGACCGGGTCGAGCGCGCCATCGGTGCGGACGCCGGTGCACACATCCAGCCCGAACGGCCGCACGGTGCGGATGGCCTCGACGACATTGCCCGCATTGAGGCCCCCGGCGAGGAACACCGGGCAACCGGCCAGATCGCGGATCCGCCGCGACAGTGACCAATCGTGTGTCCGCCCGGTGCCACCAAGCTCACGAACCGGCTGGTTGAGCCGCCCGGAGTCGAGAAGCAAGGCGTCCGCCGACTCTGCGGCCTCCAGTGCGTAGCGAACGCTGGATTCATCCTCGACATGTATCACCTGGACCAGCGCAATTCCGGGCAGCTCCGCGCGCAGCGTCCGATGCACATCCGATGGAAGATGGTCGACCAGTTGCAGCGTGTTCGGGCGCAGCCGCCGCTGCTGAGCCGCAATGCGGGGCGCGGCAGTTGCGCTGGTGAGCAGAAACGTCGCGATGGCCGGTGGAACTGTTGCGATGATCCGCTCGATTCGTGCCTCGTCCACCACGCCCGGACCGCTCGGCATCTCGCTCACCAGCCCCAGCGCGGCGGCACCACAGGCCACGGCCAGCGCGGCCTCGTGGTCGCTGCTGATGCAGCAGATCTTCACGCGCGGTACGACCCCGCCGCGCACGCCGGTCACGCGGGGTGCGACACCGGTGCGCCTTCGATGCGACGGATCTGCGCCAGCATCTCGTCTCCGTAGAAGATCTTGATGTACCGTGCCTGCTTCGGCGTCAGCCGCCGAACCGCCCAGCTGAGGTGCACGAAATGCGGTTCAACCGGCACGGTCATCGGGTGCATGTTGATCTCACGCGGCATCCGGTTCGCCTTGCGGGTGTTGCAGGGGCTGCAGGCCGTGACAACGTTGTTCCACTCATTCAGGCCCCCACGCGAAATCGGGATGAGGTGATCACGCGTGAGCTGCTCGCGCGGCTTGAGCTCCGACTGCAGCCGGCCGCAATACTGGCACCTGTACTGATCGCGGGCGAAGAGAAACGTGTTCGTCACCTGTCGACGGAATCGTCGCGGCACATGGACGAACTTCGTCAGTCGGATGACCACCGGTCGCGGGAACGACAGCTTTTCCGATCGCACCACCTTGCCGTCGTCCGACTCGACAATCTCCGCCTTGCCGTCGAGCAGCAGGCGCAGCGCGCGGCGCATCGGCACCAGCGTGAGCGGTTCGTACGAAGCGTTGAGCGCAAGACAGCCAACGTTCACGTTCCCTCCGTCCGACAGAAAAGGAAAACGCCTCTCGAACACGAAGCGTGTCGGGAGGCGCGCAGCGACACCATCGCGGTGCCGGAGTGGATATGGCGGTGGTGCCGACTGGAATGCCAGTCGGCACCGGGATTGAGCATCGCACAGCCCGTGCCCCGGATATCACTCATCGCGCAGCTCCCACCGGTTCAGACACCGGAGTCAGCCATCCGTGCCGGTCCTCGATGGCGCCCCGGGCAATGCCGAGGAACTCCGTCTGGATCGCACGGCAGATCGGACCCGGCTTGCCGCTGCCGACGGGAATCCGATCGATGCTGCGGATCGGCGTGATCTCGGCGGCGGTCCCGGTGAAGAACACCTCGTCGGCGATGTAGAGGAACTCCCTCGGCAACGCCTGCTCCCTGACTTCATATCCGAGGTCCCGCGCAATCGTTGCGACAGAATCACGGGTGATACCGTTCAGGATGCCGTGCGCGAGGGGCGACGTGTAGAGCACGTCATCACGGACGACGAACAGGTTCTCGCCGCTGCCCTCGGACACGAGCCCCTGGTTGTCGAGCATGATTCCCTCGACGTAGCCATCGATCCGCGCCTGCATTTTCGAGAGCTGCGAGTTGAGATAGTTGCCGCCGGCCTTTGCCATGGTCGGAAACGTATCAGGCGCTGCTCGCCGCCAGCTCGATACACAGACGTCCACACCCGCCTCGAGCGCCTCGGCACCGAGGTAGGCACCCCAGTTGTACGCAATGATGAACGTCTCGGTCATCGCGGGATCCGCTGACGGGAGCACACCCATCTGCTCGCCGGTGCGCGCCATGACAGGCCGCAGGTAACAGTGCGACAATCCATTCGCGTTCACGGTGTCCACCGTCGCCTGGATCAGTTGATCGATGGAGTAGCGCACCGGCATCCGATAGATGCGTGCACTGTCCATCAGTCGGCGCATGTGATCGCGCAGGCGGAAGACCGCGCCGCCCGAGGGAGTCTCGTAGCACCGGATCCCCTCGAAGACGCTGGATCCGTAGTGCACGACGTGAGACATCACATGGATCTTCGCGTCTTCCCAGGCGACGAGCCGACCATCTCGCCAGATCTTGTCGGTGCGTCCGGGGTTCGGGGCTGACATGGCGCGTTGGTGAAAGGGTGACCTCCCATTGTAACGTGTGCGAGGGGGTCGCCGCCACGGCTGAGTTCCGTGCGCCCGCTGCTGCGGCCGGATCGGTACGGTGTGGCCACCGCCTTGCCGGGAGCGCTCCGGCGGACCCGGCTCGAGTCGATCGGCAATCTCATCCGCCAGCGTCAACGGCGTCGATTTCAGCCTGTCGATCCAGGTCGTGGCACTTTGGTTTCCGCGCCACGGCGTCACGCACGCATGCGCTCACGAGCCGCCAGCAATCGGTCCGAGATCGCGTGAAATCGCCGGAGTTCATCGGATCGGCCAGACTGCACGACCAGCACGCCGTCGCGCACTTTGGTCACGCCGGCCGCCACAGTCAGACGCGCCGGCGAGCCCGCCACTCCATGGACGAGTGCATCGGCCACGTCTGCGAGCGGCATCGCGACAAGCCCATCAAGGGGGAAGGCGCACAGATCGGCCGGCGCACCAGCGGCCAGCGTCCCTAGCGACGGCCACAGCCCGAGTGCTTCGGCCCCTCCGAGCGTCGCCTGCCGCAACGCCTGGCCGGACGGGAAGCCACGCCACGACTGCCCGCGTGTGCACGCCATGAGGTGCGCCACGCGCGACTCGTCGAGTACGTCCATCCGATTGTTGCTTGCCACGCTGTCCGTGCCGATGCCCACGCGGACCCCGGCGTCCAGCATGGCCTGAAGCGGTGCGATGCCGTGACCGAATCGCGCATTGCTGACAGGACAGTGCGCGACTGCGCACGCCGCGTCGGCGAGCAGCGCGATGTCGTCAGCGTCGACTCTCACCGCATGGATGATGAGCGGTTTCGCTCGCAGCACGCCGGCCTCGTGCAGCAACGCAACAGACGAGCGGGCACGTGCGCCGAGTGGATCGATGCCGCGGCTGCGCCAGTTGTCGGCGTACGGCCCCTCCGCTCGCGTCACCAGCAGCTCCTCGAACGCGCTTTCCGCGAGATGCACGGCCATCGGCAGCTGCTCCGCGATGGCATACCTCGCCACGGCACCGAAGAGTGCCTTCGACACCGAGTATGGCGCATGCGGCGACACGCCGACGCGAACGCTGCTGCTCGAGAGCAATTGCAGCTCCCGCACGGCAGCGCGCATCATGTCCAGCGACGCAGTGCATTGCGACGGATCGGGGCCGAAGACTTCCTTGAACACGACGCCGCGCGCGCCCATCGACGTCAGCGCATGCATCACCGGCGCACCGGTATCGCTTGTGTCAGCGAACGTGGTGATACCGCGCAGGAAGCCCTCCGCGATGCCCATGCGCGCACCGGTTTCGACATCGACGGGATTTGCGAGACAGGTGCGGCGCAGCTCCGTGAGCGTGCGGATCCACTCAGCGAAGTCGAGGCCCTCGAGCAGGTGGCGCATGGGCGTCAGCTCGAGGTGCGTGTGCGCGTTCACAAGCCCCGGCATGAGAGCCGCATCGCCCAGGTCCACCACCACGCCTGTCGGCGCGTCGCCAGCCGCTCCGACCCAGGTGATGCGGTCGCCACGAACCGCCACCGCGCCGTTGGCGATCGGCGGCTGAACCATCGGTAGCACCCAGCTCGCGCGATAGACCGTGATCTCAGTCACTGCGCGTGCCGTGCACCGTGGGGTCGTAGAGCGTGGCGTCTGCCACCCCGAGAGATCGCGTCAGCTCGAGCGGCCACGTGATGTCACCAACCTGCGGCGTCTGGTGCCCGTCGGAGCCGAGCGAGAGGCGAACGCCGTGTGCAACCGCGCGCTGCACGAGCCTGGTGTGAGCCCGATAGCGGTTGGAGACTTCGAAGCAGATGTTGTTGCGTTTCAACGCCATCACGAGTTGCTCTTCGTGCCCTTCATCCCAGAGCTCTTCCTGCGGCAGCTCGCGCAGGGCGCGCGGCAGCAGGGTCGGATGCGCGAGGATCTCGATCGGCATCGAGTCGGCAAGGAGGTCCACCGCAGCAATGTGAAGCGCCATGTAGTGTGTCGGCGCCAGGCCGGCGGGCAACTCTCGCTGGAACATGCGCACGAGTGTCCCGTCCGCGACGTGAAATGCGTGCAGCGAACCGATGCGGTGGGTCAGGCGCCCGAACTGTGAGGGCGAGAGCTCACGCCACAGCGAGTCGTGCGAACAGAACTCTGCGCTCCGGTATGGCAGGTGTGCGATGTGATCGAGATACGCATCGATCGCGCTGCTGGTCTTGAGCGAGAACTGGACATCCCGGCTGGCATGATCACTGACGCTGCCACGGACGCCTCTCGCGGCGGCGGCGGCGATCACTTCGTCCGGACTCAGCACACCATCGGAACAGGTGCTGTGCGCGTGGCAATCGAGCGGTTGCCAGAGGCTCACGGGATACGGAATGGATTCGCCGTATCAGCGAAGACGCGTTTGGGCTTGCCACCGGGCTGGACCTCCGCGGCACCCTCACTCCGCGTGCTGTCACCCGTCGGACCCATGAGCGTGCCGTCGCACTCCTGCGTGGGTTCCGTTCCTGCCACGAAGTAGTCGATGTAGACCCGATCGGCGGGACAGAGCGGTCCGGCGCGAAAGCCCGTGAGTCGATCGACGGGTACCGCTACGAGACCACCGGGACCCGGAAAATCGGCGGTCAGCGACCGTCTGCGATACACCTCGGTCATGAAGGCCATCCACGCCGGCGCCGCCAAATCGCCGCCCTGCGCGTTGCGCATGATCGGTCGGGGTCGATCCAATCCCATCCAGACGCCGGCGACGAGGTCGGGCGTGAATCCAATGAACCAGACATCCGCGCCGTCGTTGGTTGTGCCCGTCTTCCCGCCGGCGGGCACCCGCAGCCCTGCAGCGGCGCGTGCGGCTGTGCCGCGGCGCAGGACGTCACGCAGCATATCCGTCATCAGCCAGGCCTCGCCGGTGGAGAGCACCGCCGTGCGAACCGGCGATGGTTCCCAGAGCACCTCACCCTGGGCGTTCTCCACGCGAACGATGCCGGTGGGCCTGGTCCGAATGCCTCCTGCCGCGAACGTGGTGTAGGCGGCGATCATCTCGAGTGGATACACATCTGCCGCACCGAGGTGAAGGCTCGGGTATGGCGGCATGGCCGTGGACAGGCCGAACCGCTTGGCCATCGCCGCCACGCTCGACTCACCGAGCGACATCCCAAGTCGAACCGTGGCCTGGTTCCTGGACAGATACAGCGCGCGACGCAGCGGGATGTATCCCATGCTCCGCCCATCGAAGTTCTGCGGCGACCACGTGCCTCCGCCCGCCTGCGCAACACTGATCGGGCTGTCGTCGAGCGCCTCCGACGTGGTGTGGCCATTCTGGATCGCGTCGGCGTAGACCAGCGGCTTGAATGTGGAGCCTGGCTGTCGCAGCGCCTGGGCGGCACGATTGAACTTGGAGTCAGCGTAGTCGCGCCCGCCCACCATCGCGCGCACGCTGCCAGTCCGCGGATCCATCGCCACAAACGCACCCTGCAGGTACGGCGTCACGCCGGTCGTATTGCGCTCATCACCGGCAGCGCTGGAAAAGTACTGTTCGTATGTGATGAACTTGTACGGACCCAGCTTGCCACCCTCGATGGAGCGAAGCTGCTGCTCGAGCGCGCGCTCCGCCGCGAGCTGCATGTCGATATCGAGCGTCGTGTACACCTTCAGGCCCTGCTCGTAGAGCTGCTTGCCGAACTGCTCGTCAAGTTGCTTTCGCACCCATTCAACGAAATAGGGCGCCACGTCGCCCGTCTCCGTGCGCTGCGCGAGTTGCAGCGGGTATGCCTTCGCGAGTGAGGCGTCGGCGTCACTGATGATGTGCTGTTCGCGCAGCAGTTCCAGCACGGTGTTGCGGCGCTGCACCGCGCGATCGGGATCGGTGCGCGGGTTGTAGCGATTGGGCGCCTTGGGCAGCGCGGCGAGCAAGGCGGCTTCCGGAAGATTCAGCTCGCGGACGTTCTTGCCGAAATAGCGCTGCGCGGCGGACTCGACGCCATGCGCGCCATTGCCAAGGTAGATCTGATTGAGGTACAACTCGAGGATCTTCTGCTTCGAGTACTTCCGCTCGATGGCCAGTGCCACCTTGCCTTCACGGAGCTTGCGAACCACCGACTTCGCACGCTCGAGCCGTTCGGGGAAGATGTTGCGGGCGAGCTGCATGGTGATCGTGGAGAAGCCCTGCGCATACCCACCCTTGATGACGTTGACGACCACCGATCCAAAGACGCGGATGAAGTCGATGCCATGGTGGTGGTAGAAGCGCTTGTCCTCCGTATAGACGAACGCATCCTGCACCATGGGCGGGATATCCTGCAGCCGCGCCACCGTGCGTCGCTCCATTCCGAGTTCGGCGAGAAAGCGGCCGTCAGACGCGAACAGCTTGGACGTCTGACGCGGCTGGTAGAGCTCGAGCACATCGACACCAGGGCATTGTCCGCCGGCGCATACCAGCGTCCAACCGGCGGTGAACGCGCCGATGCCAAGTGATGCACCGAAGGTCCCGACCAACAGGACTGCGCGGACGATCCGATTCTGCAGAAATCCAGCGGCAAGAGCCATGCGGTGAAGGTAGCCGGGCGCCACCGTCGGGCCAACGAAGACGGGGCTGGAGGCTGGGTTAGTTTTCCCGCATGACTGGGACTGCCTATCTCGATGAACTCGCGTGGCGCGGGCTGCTGGTGCAGCACACGGAGGGCGCGGCCGCCGCATTGGCCCGCGGCCCGGTGACGGGATACTGCGGCTTTGATCCAACCGCCCCCAGCCTGCACGCGGGGAACCTGGTCCCGATCATGTCGCTGGTCCACCTGCAGCGGGCAGGCCACCGGCCGATGGCCGTGGTGGGAGGCGGCACGGGCATGATCGGCGATCCAGGCGGCAAGAGCACAGAACGACAGTTGCTGACGCCAGAGATCGTGCAAGCCAACATCGCGGGGATCAGCGCGCAGCTGGCTCGCGTGCTGGATTTCGACGGGCCGCGCGGGGCGCTGATGCGCAACAACGCCGACTGGCTTTGCTCGCTCGACCTGATCGGATTCCTGCGCGACATCGGCAAGCACTTCACGGTCAATTACATGTTGCAGAAGGATTCGGTCAACACGCGCATCGAATCCGAGTCCGGGATCAGCTTCACCGAGTTCTCATACATGTTGCTGCAGGCCTACGACTTCGCGGAGCTCTACCGCCGCGATGGCGTCACGCTGCAGGTCGGCGGCAGCGATCAGTGGGGCAACATCACCGCCGGAACGACGCTGGTGCGCAAGCTGCACGGTGTCGAGGCACACGGTGCAACAGTCCCGCTCATGACCACGGCATCAGGTGCCAAGTTCGGCAAGAGTGAAACCGGCGCCATCTGGCTCGACGCGGAACGAACATCGCCGTACCAGTTCTACCAGTTCTGGATCGGCAGCGATGATCGTGACGTGGGGCGCTTCCTGCGAACCTTCACCTTGCTGAGCCGCAGCGAGATCGAGGCACTGGATGCAGTGACGGCGGTGGCGGCCGGGAAACGCGAGGCGCAGCAGGTGCTCGCGCGAACCGTGACGACGATGATTCACGGCCAGGACGCAGCACAGACTGCAGCAGAGGTTTCCGCACTGCTGTTCGCCAAGGGTGATCCTTCCCTGCTCTCCGCCAACGCGCTCGCTGCACTCGCACGCGAAGTGCCGTCAGCCGAGGTCGAACCGGCCGACGCGTTCGACACCCAGACACTCTTTGTCACGGCAGGACTGGCCTCGAGCAAGGGTGAAGCTCGACGGCTGCTGCAGCAGGGTGGCCTGTCGGTGAATGGAGCGAAGTTGTCGGCTGACGACACCAGGCTGACCGGCGAACGGCTGCTGCGCGGCACATACCTGCTGCTTCGCAAGGGCGCGCGTGAGTACGCGCTCATTGCCGTCCGCGGTCGTTCAGGCACAGCTCGATAGCAGGCGGCCTGCGCTCACCCGACACTGCGGTGGCCCAGGCCGGGCCGTTCATGTGCCGGCAATGAGCAGGAGTGTGCGAGACCACTGGTCGGGCGTTGTATACCAGTGCGGAGCGAGGCGGATGCAGCGTTCGCGAACGGCGTGTATGACCCGGTGCTCGCGCAGCCGCGCCGAAACGGCATCGAGATCCGGCAGCTGAATCGCGAACACCCCGGCTCTTTGCGCGCGATCCCGTGGCGTCACGAGGCGAATGGCCCTCGCCGAATCACAGAACTCGACCAGCTGATCGCCAAGCCCTGCGATATGCTCCGCGATTGCCACAGGCCCGAGCTCGAGAAAGAGCTCGATGCTGGCGTTCATACCCGCGAAGTCCTGGAACGGGAGCGTGATGATCTCGAAGCGACGGGCATCGTCGAACCAGGTCGGATCGTACGACAGCATATTGAAGAGATCATCCGACCCCTGTGTCGCCATCCATCCCACGCTCGGCGGCTCCAGCTGCGTGATCAGCTCGCGTCGCACGTACGTGAACGCGGAACCCCAGGGTGACTGCAGCCATTTCTGCGCACCGCATGACAGGATGTCCACCGGCGTCGTCGACACGTCGAGTGGCAGCGCACCAAGTCCCTGAATCGCATCAACGACGAAGTAGATCCCGCGCGCCCGGCAGGCACGGCCCACCGCGTCGAGATCGATGCGCGCTCCACTGCAGAACGAGACCCAACTCAGGGTCACCACCTTCACGCGCGGCCGGGTTGCAATTGCCTCGAGCAATGCGACCTGATCGGGCACGTCGTCCACACATGGCAGTCGGACGATCGCGGCGCCGCTTCGTTCCGCGCGCTTGATCCATGGAAAGACGTTCGCAGGAAATTCACGGTCGACGGTGAGGATCTCGTCACCTGGCATCAGCGGCAGCGCGAACGCGGCCAGATTGATTCCATGCGACGTGTTGGTGGTGAGTGCGATCTCATCGGCGCTCGCCCCGATGAGTTCCGCGACGAGCTCGCGGGAGCGCTGCAGCAGCGGGAAGAAGTGCTCCCAGCGGAGCAGGTGCGGCATCTGCCGTAACGAGACGAACGCGGCGACGGCGTCTGCGCAGCGCTGCGGATACGCGCCGGTGGAGGCGTTGTCGAGATAGATCACATCCGAATCGTCCATCCATCGATACTCGCGCTGCCGCGCGAGCGAAAATTCACTCATGGTCAAGCCTCCCGCGCAAGACGACGTGTGAGCTGTCTGGGATCCGTGGCGTCGTGGAGCGCGTCGCCGACGAGGTTGAACGCAAGCACGGCACATCCGATCGCAAGACCTGGCGCAAGCGACGTCCACGGTGCGCGGCGCAGCTGTGACAGGTCACGGGCATCTGCAATCATACCACCCCAACTTGGTGTCGGCGGCTGGACACCCAGGCCAAGGAAGCTGAGTGAGGATTCGGCCATGATCGCAGCGGCCACGCCGAGCGTCCCGACGATCACGAGCGGTGCCATCACCGCCGGCAGCACATGACGAAGGAGGATCCGGCGATCGGTGAGTCCGAGCGCCCGCGCTGCCTGCACGTACTCCAGCCCCCGCACGAGCATCACCTGTGCGCGCACGAGTCGCGCGACGCCTGCCCAGCCGACGATCCCGATCGTCATCGTCAGCACCGTCAGACTCGGCTCGAACGCCGCCACCATGGCGATCAGCAGCAGCAGCGTCGGGAATGCGAGCGTGACATCAGCGAGGCGCATCACCACGTCGTCCAGCCAGCGCCCGTAAAACCCGCTGAGCAGGCCCAGTGTCCCGCCGATCAGCAGCGCGATGGCCTGAGCGGCAAGGCCAACCGCAAGCGAGACGCGTGCTCCGAAGAGCAGTCGCGCGAGCACGTCCCGGCCCTGTATGTCGGTTCCGAACCAGTGCGATTGCGATGGCGCCACCAGTTGTTGCGCCAGATCGATCGCGGTCGGGTCGTAGTGCGCGAGCTGCGGCGCAAGCACGGCTGCACCTGCCATCGCAATCACGGTCACGGCACCAACCAGCGCGCGCGCATCGCCGCGCATCACGCTCCATGCGTCACGCGCCTGCGGCGCAGCGGGGCCCGCGCTCACATCCCCTCCGGCAACGGGGCCGCGCCATCCGGCTGGTATTTCCAGCGTCTGTGTTGCCAGAAGTACTGTGCGGGGTACTGGCGCACCCAGTACTCCAGGCGCGCCGTGTATTGCGCCACGATCGCGAGTGTATCGCTGTCCTTGTCGCCGGTGGGTTCGACGGCGATCGGCTCGATGATCAGTCGGTACTTCCCCGAGGGCTGCCGCACACAGACCACGAACAGCACCGGCAATTTGAGACGGAGCGCGAACACTGCCGGCCCCCGGGGGGTCTTGGCCATTCGGCCGAAGAACGGCACGAAGCTCGATGCAAGACCGCTGACGCCCTGATCCACGAGGAAACCCACACAGCGATTCTCGCGCACCGCGCGTGGGGTATGCCGGACCGCCAGTTCATCGAAGACGACACGAACGCCGAATCGTTGCCGGACGCGGGTGAGATAGCGTTCGAACACACGGTTGCTCATGTGGCGTGCGATTGCGTCGACGGCAACGCCACGCGCAGCGATGTAGCTGCCGCCGAGTTCCCAGTTTCCGAGATGGCCGCTGACGATCAGCGCGCCGCAGCCGCCGCGCAGGGCCGCCTCGAGATGCTCCCATCCGTCCACGCGATCGAAAAGCGCGATCAGCGCTTCCGTCGATTGGCCCTCCATGAGCGCCGCTTCGACGGATGTGCGTCCGAGGTTCAGGTACGATCCGCGCGCCACCGCGTTGACCGCATCCGGACCGAGTTCCGGAAACGCCGACGCCACCTGCGTCTGCGTGACACGACGGCGGATGCCGATGCGGTAGCCGAGCCCGCCAAGCCACGCTCCGACACGCGAACCTGCCGCGAAGGGGAGGCCACCGAGCATGAAGATCAGCGTCCGGATCCCACCGTACTCCAGCCGATGCTGGAACGTTGGCGGGGGCGGAACGGTCGCGGTTGCCGCCAGCGCCGTCAGGCAGCCGCCTTCGCCGCGACGCCGCCGAGCGCGGCCAGCATGGCATCCGTCGCCTGATTGAGGCCACCCTGCGCGAGCATCGTGGCGCGCGCCTCTTCGCCAATACGGGTGAGCTGGGTCTTGTCCGCCTGTATTGTCGCGATCAACGCTGCGCTCGCCTGCGCGTCGTCCCGTTCGGTCACGAGACCGGTTTCGCCGTGGCGTACGTACCGTTCCGCCATCGTCCCGCGTGTCACGATCACCGGCCGCGCAAGCGCCATGGCATCAAGCGCCGCGAGGCCGCCGTCGTCGTTGTCCGCCGCGACCCAGACGAAATCCGCTGCCGCGAGCAGCGGCGCACGATCGCGCGGATCACCAACGAAGGACACCGAATCGCCAAGGCCGAGCGCCGTCGCATGAACGCGCACCTCGTTGGGATCGTGGGGAGTACCGATCACCAGCGCGTGCATGGGGTGTCCGCGCGCTCGCAGCGCAGCCACCGTGCGCAGCGCTGCCGCCGTTGCGCGCTGGGAGTGCGGATCGATCACGATCGCCACGGTCGACGTCCCAATCGGTGTTGGCGAGGCCACGACGTCCTCGAATGGAGTCGGATCAACCGCCAGATCCGCCACAAACCGGCCGCGGAGGCCACGCACGGGTTCGGACGCTCCGGCATCAGCAGCGGAGCTGTGCATGAACCACGTCGGCACGAAACGCACGGCAAGGCGTGTCCGGAAACCGAGTGGGGCAGCGACTCCGGTGCGCACGCGGCGCACCACCACACCACGACCCGTCCGACGCACGGCGGCGGCGGCAAGCAGGTGCGCGTCGTCACCAGCGACGACGACGGCATCTGCCCGAAACCCACGCAACACTGCAGTAAGCCGCTTGGCGTCTGCGAAAAACGAACCACGCACGTCGACCGGCAGGATCCCGAGACCACCGGCGCCCTCGGCAACCGACGAGTCCGCCGGGCACGCCACGGCGACACGTGCGCCGCGAGCCAGCAGCGCCTGGCCAAGCTCGATGTAGACGCGGGCGAGGCCATCCCATGCAGGCTCAGGGTGGAAGAAGACAATGCGGGTCATGCATCCACCATCTGCGGGTTGGTGAGGTCACGTTCGCGGAACTGCATCGTGTACAGGCGATAGTACGCACCGCGCTGGGCGAGCAGCGCGTCGTGTGTCCCGCGTTCAATGATGCTGCCCCGATCGAGCACGAGGATCTGGTGAGCGTGCTCCACGGTGCTCAAGCGGTGCGCAATGACGAAGACGGTGCGGCCAGCCAGCAAATGGTCGATGGCTTCCTGCACGAGCCGCTCGCTCTCGGTATCGAGCGCCGACGTCGCCTCATCGAGGATCAGAATCGGCGGGTCGCTGAGAAGCGCACGAGCGATGGCGATGCGTTGCCGCTGGCCGCCGCTGAGTCGGGTTCCGCGCTCGCCAAGCACCGTGTCGTATCCCTGTGGCAGCTCCACGATGAACTGATGCGCATTGGCCGCGCGCGCGGCCGCTTCGATCTGTGCCTGCGAGTACACCCCTGGCGCGCCGAATGCGATGTTCGAGCGCACCGTGTCATTGAACAGCACGGTGTCCTGGCTGACGATTCCCGTCAGCCGGCGCAGCGATGTGAGCCTGACGTCCTGCAGATCGATGTCATCGAGCAAGATCCGGCCCGAGGTCGGTGCATTGAACCGAGGCACCAGGTCCACCAGCGTGCTCTTCCCCGCTCCGCTGGCGCCGACCAGCGCGACGATCCCGCCCTTGGGCGCGTCGAAGCTCACATGGCGCAGCACCACGTCATCGCCATACGTGAACGACACATCCTCAAATCGCACACCCTCGGTCAACCCGGTCACGGCCTGGGTGCCGGTGTCGGCGCGCGCCTCGGTCGTCTCGTCAAGCACTTCGAACAGGCGCTCGGCGCTGGCCATGGATGCCTGCGCCGTGGCTGGCACCTGAGACAACTGCTTGAGCGGTTGCAGCATGCGCAGCACGACGACCAGGAACATGATCAGCTCTCCGCCATCGAGCGTCTGGTCGACGAGCACCTGACGGGCGCCGATCCACAACACCATGACGGCGATCGCCGTGCCAGCGACTTCAGTCAGCGGCTGTGACAGCGCGCCAAGCGCAGACACGCGCGTCATGGCTTTTGCGTACCGTCCGCTGGCGTCGGTGAAGCGGGCGGTTTCGTGCACTTCCGCACCAGACGCCTTGACGAGGCGGATGCCACTCACCGCCTCCTGCACGATGCTGGTCATCTCACCGTACTCATTGCTGAGGCGGCGATGCCTCTTGCGGAGCTTCCTGAGGATGGGCTGCAGCGCCGCGACCAGCACGGGCGCGAGCACCAGCGAGACGAGTGTCAGCTTCCAGCTCAGTGTCAGCAGCACGATGATGCTTACCACGACCGTCGCGGCACTCTGCAACGAACGAGTGATCAACTCCGTCACGAGCGCTTTCGTCTGCGCCGTGTCAGTGAGAATGCGGGTGACGACCTGGCCGGTCTTGGTACGCTGAAAATATGCCAGCGGAAGCTGGACGAGGTGGCGGTACACCGTGTCGCGCAGATCACGCGTGACCAGTTCCTGCAGACTCGCCCCGAGCTGACCGCTGAGCCACACGAAGAGATTCTTGAGCGTGATGGCGGCGAGAATGATCAGGACGACAGTCTGCAGTGATCCCATCTTGTCGGACGGATCGAGGTACCGGCCGAGCAGTTGGTTGAGGAGGCGCTGGATGCCACCGACCGCCTGCTGCACGGCGGGCTGCTGCACGCCGAAGAGCGCCTGCAGAAACGGGATCAGCAGAGTCAGCGAGAAGACATCGAGTGCCGCGACCAGCAGGTTACACGATACCGTGGCCGCCATTCGCCACGAGTGCGGGCGCAGAACTCCCAGCAGTCGTCGATACACGGTCAGCGGCGGGGTACGAGTCGCACGAGTGGCAGGATCATCTCTTCCGGGCTCACGCCGCCATGAAAGAAGCCGCCGCGATAACGGCCCTGATACTCGCGAAGCTTGGTGGGATAGACAAAATAGCAGTCCGCGGCGGCGAGCAGCGTGTTCTTCCCCAGCCCGCGGCGCGGGAGCCGCAGGGCATCCGCATTGGGAAACAACAAGGCCTGCTCGGGTTTCTCGGCGCGCAGGTCTTCACCGAACTTGTACCGCAGATTGTGCGTCGCGTCACGCCGCGCAAAGACCGTCGCCGGCGTCTGACAGAGGATCGAACCGTGGTCGCTCGTGAGAATGACCGTGATCTTCTTTCGGGCGGCCTCCTTCAACACGGAGAACAGCGACGAGCGCTCGAACCACTGGCGCGTCAGCCGCCGCAGTGCCACCTCATCCTTGGCGACTTCGAGCAGCACCGAATTGTCAGATCGACTGTGCGTGAGCAAGTCGACGAAATTGAAGACAAAGGCACTCACACCCTCAAGCCCGACCGCGGAACCCACCTTGCGCTCGAGCTCCTCCGATTCGTGCGGCGTACTGATCTTGTGGTACCGGACGGGCACGTGGTGCCCCAGTTCCTGCAGCTGCAGTTCCAGCAGTTGACGCTCGTGCGCATTGAGTGACTCGTCCTCCCGCTCCTTCCACCAGTCGGGATGCATCCCGGCCATTTCGCCGGGAAAGAGGCCGCTGAACAGCGCATTGCGTGAGTATGGCGTGGCGGTCGGGAGAATCGAGTAGTAGTGCGAGCGTTCCTCGGTGAACCACTCGCTGAGCAGCGGCGCGAGCCCGATCCACTGATCGAGACGCAGGCAGTCCACGACGATGAAGCAGGCCGCCTTGTCCGTCGTCAGCAGCGGCACGACGTGCTCGGCGACGATGTCAATCGAGAGTGGCGGGCGATCACCCTGCAGATCCGCCAGCCACGATGGGTATTGACGGCGAATGAAGTGCGCGAACTCCCGGCGCATCGCCGGATAGAGGCCGACCAGCGATTCCCGCAGTCCACCCTCGCCGGCCTCGTCCAGCGCGACATCCCAGCGCGTGACCTCCGCGGTCCGGTCGATCCAGCCACGCCAGTCGCTGCTGTAGCCCTCGGCTTCGAACGCGCGGAAACGCTCGACGAACTCGCGGGCGAGCGCCTGCTGGCGCAGCCGCGTGCCCTCGAGGATCCGGGTGATGGCCGTGAGGACCTGGCGGGGATTGACTGGCTTGACCAGATAATCATGGACCGCGGCCCCGAGCGCCTCGCGAAGCGTGCCATCTTCTTCGCTCTTCGTGATCATCACCACCGGCAGCATCGGATCGATGGCCTGCACATCGCGCCACGTCTCCAGGCCCCGCTTGCCCGGCATCTGCTCGTCGAGCAGCAGCACGTCAAACCGACGGCGGCGGAGCAGTTCCAGCGCATCTTCGGAGTTTCGGGCCATCTCGACGTCGTAGCCTTTGTCCTGCAGAAAGATGCGGTGGGCCTCGAGCATCTCGGCCTCATCGTCTACCCAGAGGACTGCCTTCGCGGAAAGGGTCATGATCCGAAGAAGTTACCCCATCGCGGCACCACGAGGCCGTGGTCGCCGACGTCGACGTGGCCCGCACCGGATGTAGCTTTGCCTCGTGCAACGCCCGGCTACCCTTCTGACCCCGGTCGCCGCGCCACTCAAGGCGCTGGTGGCTCATGCCGCAACGCTCGCCGCGCCGCGCGACCGGGCGGCCGCTCTGGCATGCTGGATGGTGGCGAGGCTCGCGCTGCCACGGTTGCCGCGAGGGTCGGATTTCAGTGAGCTCGAGGCGCTGCAGCAGCGCGCCGACGCCACTCGACGCTGGCTCGCGACACAGTCCCTGCCGTCGCCCGTCGGCCTGGCCGCTGCTCGCGCGTGCGATGCCGCTGGAGAGCGGGAGCCCACGAGTCTGGCCGACGCGCTCGATGTGCTCCGTGATGCAGCCGACGCGGTGCTCAACAACCCCGCTCGGGCGGAGCTGACGATTCTCGCCCAGATGCTCCGCCGTTCCTCACTCGTTGCCATGCGCTGATGACCACCAGTCGCGAGCTGCTCACCAGCGTCCTGCACCGACTCGCCTCCGACGCCCGGCCTGCGCCCTCGCCGGACATCGTGGGAACGGGATACCCGTCACTCGACCGGGCGCTGGCCGGCGGTCTGCGCCGCGGTGAGCTCGCCGTCATCGGCGGCGATGCGGGCGCAGGGAAGACAGCCATGGCGCTCGGGATTGCGATTCGCGCGGCCGTGTCTGGCGTCCACGTGCTGATCCTCACGCACGAAGCCAGCACGGAGCAGTGCTGGGAGCGACTCGTCTCTGCTGAGTCCGGTGTGACCCACATCGCGATGCGGACCGGGGTCCTGCCAAGCGGTGCGGCGGAGTCGTTGCGCTCGGCGGCGGACGTCCTGCGACGCCTTCCCATCACGGTCGAGCGCGCACCTTACACCCCCGCGCTCCTGTCGGAACGCCTCGAGGATGCCGACCTTCCGCCGCTCGTCATCATCGATGGCCTTGCGGGAGTTGACCAGCCGCCACGGCCCTTGGCCGAGGCGCAGGCGCAGACGGTCCGGCTCGCAAAACGTGCCGCACTGGATCGCAGCACCGCCTTGATCCTCACCGCGGCGCTGGCTGCAGACCGCGCCCTGCGCCCGCCGCCCAGGCCAGTGCTGAACGACTTCGGGGCGCTGGGCAGTGCGGCAGCAGTGGCCGATGTCGTTCTCGGGGTCTATCGGGAAGCGCTCTACGACGACGCACCCGACGTCGCCGGCGCATTCGAGGTCCATGTCCTGAAGCACCGGTCCGCGCCATCGACCTTCGTCGATCTCTACATCGAGCCGGGTGCGGGCCGCGTCGAGGACCTGATCGAGGCGTAGGTCGTCCGGACACCCGCCCGGTATATCTTTGCCGACAAACCACAACACGCAGACCCGACGGAGTTGCAATGGCAGGCCACAGTAAGTGGAAGACGATCAAGCACGCAAAGGCGGCGACCGACGCAAAACGTGGTGCCGTGTTCACAAAACTGATTCGTGAAATCACCGTCGCGGCGAAGGCCGGCGGGGGAGATCCTGGCGGGAATCCGCGCCTCAGAACCGCCATTGACGCCGCCCGGTCGCAGTCGATGCCGAAGGACAACATCGATCGCGCCATCAAGAAGGGCACCGGCGAGCTCGAAGGGGTCGAGTATGTCGACGTGACATACGAGGCGTATGGCCCTGGCGGCGTGGCGCTGATGATTCAGGCGCTGACCGACAACCCGACGCGGACGGTCGCCGATGTGCGTGCCAAGCTGACACGCAACGGCGGCAACCTCGGCACGTCGGGATCGGTGGCGTTCATGTTCGATCGACGCGGTCGCATGTATCTCCCCGCCAGTGGTGACGAGGACGCGATGATGGAACTGGCGCTCGATTGCGGCGCCAGCGACTTCGCGCGAGACGAGGACACGTTCGTCATCACCACCGAGGCATCCGACCTGCATGCGGTGAAGGAAGCACTCGAAGCGAAGGGCCTGAAGCTCGCCGAGGCGAAACTGGAGTGGGTTCCACAGAGCACAGTCCAGGTGGCCGGTGAGGATGCGAAGACGCTGATCAAGCTGCTCGACTTGCTCGACGACCTGGACGACGTCCAGAATGTCGAGGGCAACTTCGACATTGATGATTCGGCCATTGGCGACTGACGGCCGGGAGTAGCGCTGCTCGTTCTTGGCCTCGATCCAGGCACCGCCATCACCGGCTTCGGAGTGGTGCGTGGAAACGGCCGTAGCGCCGCGACACTGGTGGAGTGCGGTGTCTTCCGCACGTCACCGCGTGATCCGCTGGCCGTCCGCCTGGTGGAGATCTTCGACGGCGTCAGCGAGCTGATTGCGCGGCACCAGCCAGACGCGCTGGCCGTCGAGTCGATCTTCTACGCGCGCAACGTGCGAACGACGGTCACGCTTGGCCATGCACGCGGCGTCCTCCTACTGGCCGGGGCTCGCGCAGGCATCACGATTCACGAGTACCCGCCTGCCGAGATCAAGAAGGCGATCACCGGCACTGGCGCCGCCACCAAGGAGCAGGTCCAGTTCATGGTCAAGACATTGCTGCGCCTGAAGTCCGTGCCGAGTCCGAACGACGCCGCTGATGGTGTGGCGGCAGCATTGACCTGCCTGTTGTCGGCGCGCACGACTGCGTTGCTCGCCGGTGCGGCGGAGCGGCGTCGATGATTTCGGTGCTCGTTGGAACCCTGCTGCAGCGTGACCTGACGAGTGTCGAGGTCCTCACGTCGGGTGGCGTCGGCTACACACTTGCGATTCCGCTTTCGACATACGAGTCGCTCCCGAAGACCGGCGAGATGGTGCGACTGCACACGCATCTCGTGGTGAAGGAGGACGCGTGGCAGCTGTTCGGGTTCGGCACCGCCTATGAACGCAGCGTCTTCGTCCGTTTGCTGAACGCCAAGGGCTTCGGACCGCAACTCGCGCTGAACATGCTCTCGGCGCTGAGCGCGGAGCGGCTCGTACGCGCGATCCGCGAACGTGATGGCGCAACACTGCAGCAGGTAAAGGGACTGGGGAAGAAGAAAGCCGACCAGCTGATCCTGGATCTTGCCGACAAGATGGATGACCTGCAGCGTGGCGCGTCGTCGGTTGCGGGCACCGGTGGAGCGGGCGTCGATGATGCGGTGAGGGCGTTGCAGTCGCTGGGATACGGCGCGGCCGAGGCGGATGCCGGAATCCGGGCGGCGCTCGACGCCGGCGAGGGCAAGGAGGGAACGGCGGCGCTCATCCGGGCCGCGCTGGCGCGGATCGGCGCGCGATAGCGTTCCGGTGTTTCTTCGGGTACACTTTCTGACATGACGCGCGCCGAGATCACGACCCCGGAAGCCATGGACGACGACTCGCTGGTTGAGCTGTCGTTGCGGCCCCAGCGACTGGCCGAGTTCATCGGGCAGCCAAAAGTGAAGGACTCGCTGCGCATCTACATCGATGCAGCGCAGAGCCGAAAGGAGCCCCTTGATCACGTGCTCTTCTTTGGCCCGCCCGGGCTGGGCAAGACGACGCTTGCGGAGCTGATCGCGCGCGAGATGGGCGTCAACATCCGGACGACCTCGGGTCCCGCACTGGAGAAGCCCGGCGACCTGGTTGGCACGCTGACCAACCTGCGGGCGGGAGACATCCTCTTCATCGATGAGATTCACCGTCTCAGGCCGGTGATCGAGGAATTCCTCTATCCGGCGATGGAGGACTACCGCGTGGACATCCGGCTCTCCGACGGGCCCAAGGCGCAGACGATCACCATGGGCGTGGAGAAGTTCACGCTGATCGGGGCAACGACGCGACTTGGCATGCTCACGGCGCCCATGCGGGCGCGGTTCGGCATCGAGCAGCGACTGAACTACTACCCCACGGCTGACCTTGAGCAGGTGGTGAAGCGCACCGCCGTGGTACTGAATTGCGAACTGACGCCTGATGGCGCTCACGAACTCGCACGACGCGCCCGCGGAACGCCGCGTGTCGCGAACCGGTTGTTGCGTCGCGTGCGCGACTACGCACAGGTGAAGGCGAACGGCGTGATCGACAAGGCGGTGGCCGACGCAGCGCTGGAGCTGCTGGAAGTCGACTCGTTTGGCCTCGATGACATGGACGCACGGATCCTGCGCGCGATCATCGAGAAGTTCGACGGCGGGCCGGTGGGGCTGAAGACGATTGCGGCAGCAGTCGGGGAGGACGAGGGCACCATCGAAGAGGTGTACGAACCGTTTCTCGTGCAGAACGGATTTCTGCAGCGCTCGCCGCGCGGGCGCATGGCCACGGCAATCGCGTACCGGCACTTTGGGTTCACGCCGCCGGGCGACGCTGCTGGTGCGCAGCCCTCGCTCCTCTGAGGGCACGGCTGCCTGTCGCACCATCGTCACCTGTTTCCGGGCACATGAATTCACGTCGCGGCCCTGACGGCACCCGTGTTTCAGACTACGACTTTGCGCTGCCAGAGTCGCTGATCGCACAGCATCCGGTCGCGCATCGGGACGACAGTCGCTTGCTCGTGGTCGATCGTGCCGCCGGCACCATCGAGCACCGGCAGTTTCGCGACCTGCCCCGGCTGATTCCCCCGGGCGATGCGTTGGTGCTGAACACCACGAAGGTGATCCGAGCCCGGCTCCTCGGCACGCGACCGTCCGGCGCGCCGGCCGAAGTGCTGCTCCTGAAAGCGCTCGGCGACAACGTCTGGGAAGCGATGGTCCAGCCAGGCGCGAAACTGCAGTCGGGGAAGATCGTGACGATCGCCGACGACTTCAGCGTCGAGATGCTCGAGGCCACACCGCGGGGAACGAAACATGTTCGCCTTCACGCCGCGATTCCCGCCTCGGAGGCCATCGAGCGGTACGGCCACATTCCGCTGCCACCGTACATGACCCGGCGCGACACGAGCGACGATGCGCAACGCTATCAGACGGTGTATGCCGACTCGGCGGGCAGCGTCGCGGCGCCAACGGCGGGGCTGCACTTCACGACGGAGATCCTCGCCGACTTGTCGGCCAAGGGTGTGCGTCGCGCCGACGTACTGCTGCATGTTGGCGCAGGAACCTTTCGCCCGATCAGCGTGGATGATCCTCGCGCGCATGTCATGCACGAGGAGTGGTATCAGATCTCGGAGACGGCGGCGCAGACGATCAATGACGTGCGACGCACGGGCGGGGCGATCTGGGCGGTTGGTACCACATCGATGCGTACACTCGAGAGCGCGGTACGGACCGGCGGACCCCTGCGTGCCTCGGAAGGAACGACCGACATCTTCATCTATCCGCCGTACCGGTTTGCGCTCGTGGACCACCTCCTGACGAACTTTCACCTGCCGAAATCCACGCTGGTGATGCTCGTCGCGGCCTTCGCGGGATATGATCTCACGATGCGCGCGTATCAGGAGGCCATCGACCGGCAATACCGGTTCTTTTCCTACGGTGATGCCATGTTGATCGTGTAGGGACGTGCGGATCGCGCGGGAACACCCGCGGCATCGGCGTATTGGCGCCGATGCCGGGGTCGCGCCGCTATCGCAACTCCACGTGCTCCACGAAGACGAGTCGCCGGGCCTTTCCGGATGTCGGGCTCTGGTACGGTGTTGCGTCGTCAGCCAGGTACTCCTCGTACTCGGCGATGACGAGTCGGTAGCGCTGTCCCTCCACCGGCCCATCAGTGAGCGTGACCATACCGCTCCATAGCGGCTCCATCGCCAGCACGAGTTCCAGCAGGTGTTCATTCAGGAGCACGTCGAACCGGCGACCAGCCACGAGTTCGTTGGCGCGCGTGACCTCTCGCGGCGTGGCTCGGCGCATCATGCCTGGACGCACGGGCCGCACCGGCACGAACGGAGAGCCGCTGCCACTTTCTGCCACGACCGACGTTGACACCCGGTTCCACCCCAGATCTTCGCCGAGCGCGGGTGAGAGCCGCTCGATCCAGAGCTCGATGATGTTCCGCGGCGAAATCCCGGACGGGACGACGACGCGGAACTCGCCGGTGAACGGATTCCGCACTGACATTCCTTCGGCAAGATTCTCGCGCCAGCCCGCATTCTCGCTGTGCGTATGTCCGTAGACTGACACCGTGTGCGTCATGGGCGTCTCGCCGGGCGTGACGGAGAGCCAGCGACTTGGCGTCAGCGCCATGAAGTCTGCCAGCACGACGGTGGACAGATGTGCGCCGGGGAGTGACACGGGCTGATACCTGGCCAGCGCGAGACGCACGAAGGGAAAGTACGACAACCCCGGATTGATCTCGATGTCGCAGTACCAGAGTTCGCGCTGCGCATCGTAGAACACGTCATGCGGCGCGATTTCCACCTGCGTTCCAGGGCTGCCCGCCGATGCTGGAAGCGTCAGGCCCGTCACCTGAAATGGTCCTGGTGGCTGGTCGGCTTCCTCTGGCGGCGCGAAGGACGGCAGCCAGTTCCCCGCGGGGTCGGCTGCCGTGCGTGCCAGCGGAAAATCAGCGCGGCGCGGCGCCTGTCCACGGACGAACGGTGACTTCCATGCGGGGTCGTTTCCCCATTGGGTCACAATGGACTTGTACTGTGCTCCGTTTGCATCGGGCACCGTTCCTGTGCCGGGAAGCAGCACGACGGCCAGCATCTCACCGTAGCCCGACTCATTCCATGGCCGATCGAGATAGATGCGAACGCCCCCGCCGCGTCGCATGCTCGACTGCCGGCCGGTGGTGTCGTCAACGGTTCGCACCCACTCGAACGTGGGGACGACGTAGAGCACCTTCGGTGCCGGTGGCGGCGCGCTGCTGGGCACCCAGGTTCGCGACTTCGCGCCGGTGACCATGATGCCCTTTTCCGTTGGGAGTCGCACATCCGGTGCCACTTCCTCTGTCAGCACCTCCGGCGTCAGGTACTCGCGGAATCGCGTGGTTGCGTCGTACCAGTACTCGATACGGCGATATCGCGTATCCCCGAACTCGTGCAACCGCGACGGTCCGCTCAGCTTTCGCGGTCCAATCTCGATCTCGTCGGGAGCAGGTATCGTGTGCTCAGACAGGCCAGGCTTGGAGAGATCCGGTGACAGGTCGTGCGACGCGCCATAGAGCGTCGCATTGGTGATCTTGACGGTCGTTGCGGTGTCCGTTCTTGCGATGTTGCGGCCACCTTCCGTACTGCCATCACGCGGTTCGTTCCACGCGGCCCGCAACTCGACGCGCGCCGTGCTCGCGATGCTGCACCTCGACCGGATCGTCGGCACGACGAACGTCTCACCAAGGCGACGGCGCACCGCAAGCGAGAGGATGTCCGGCAACAATAACGGACGCTGCACCGCATGCACCATGTCAATGTCGCGCCACGGCGTCAGCGCCCACAGTCGACCTTCCCTGGCCTCAGCCGCAAGCCCCGGATCGGCGAGCCATTTCCAGACGCCAAGCAGCGAGAGCGCCTGCGGAGTCAGTCTCGAGGAGAGGCGCAGCGTTGCCCGTTCGGCTTTCGCGAGCGGCACGCGCAGCGTGTGTGTGGCGGGATGGTAGGCGGGAGCGTCGGTTGAGGACTCATATACCTCGATCAGGAATGGCACGGCGGTGGGCCAGCTCCCGAGTGGATAAAGTGGAATACTGATCACCTTCGACGCCGGGATCCGCGCGTGGTTGAGAAAGCGCGCCGCGATGGTCTCGCTCAGCGGATCGGGGAGATACGGCAGACGCGCGCCCTCGTCGAGCACAGCGTAATCCGCCGCCGACGGCGCGGAGCCAAGCGGTCCCGCGAGCGAGATTGTATGCGACTCCAGCTCCTTGTCGAGGTCAGCCAGCATCGCAAATGTGGCTGGATCGAGCTTCCCGCCTGCGTCGAGGACGCCGTGCAGTTCCGCTTCGCGCACATTCGTGCGCTGTGGAATGGCATAGCGGCGCGCGACCTGCGTGGAGAGTGCCGGATCGTCGAAAACTTCGTTGAACGAACGAATCGCGAGCAGATCCATCGATTCGCCTTCGAGCGGTCCAGCCACCTGCGCTCCTGTTCGAACGAGCGCGAGATTCGGTGCGGGGACCGGATCAAAACGCAGGTACGGTGCCGCACGGTCAGCCGGCCGCTCGTCCTGATAGTCCTTCGGGTTCGGCGACAGTGAATTCCCAGCCAGGTCAACCACTCGCACGCGCAACGCGTACGATCGGCCATACCGGAGCCTTGGCAACGTGCCAGGTGCGGCCTCGAACTGCGTGGACAGCCGGATGCCCGCTGGAACCGTCGGATCTGCATCCGCCACGGTATCGTCAACGCCGACGATTCTGGTCGGCGCCCGCGCAGCCAGGCTCCAGCCGGCCCAGGTCATGATCGTCTCGTGCAGGTACACCACGTCCGGACGCGACCCGTCAGCCGCCGACGTGGCAGCCATCCGAATCGTGCTCTCCTCACGCACGTCGGGTACCACGACTGCCCCGCCGTCGAGTGCATACTGACTGACGCGTTCGCAGAGTGACCGCCACCGCTCCGTGACGCGATCCCAGACGTCGGCACGAAAGCCCATCACCAGGTCTTCCCACCAGAGCTCCGGTGACACAAGCGGAGAAACGGCGGCGGTATTCGATGCCTTGTTGCGGGCAAAGACCTGCTTCAGCGCCGTCCCCCGACCACGATGGACGAGCGAGATCCCGCCGTTCCGCAGGCCGGGAACTCCGGCACGGACGGGTTGCTTCGTGACCGGATCGGTATGCAACTCGGGATTGATCTTTCCGCGCATCGAGCGCGCGAAGTTGATCAGCTTGTGCATTCCGCCATCGACGTCCGTCTGCAGCACGAACAGACGTTCATCGGGGCGCAAGAGTCCGCGATCCACCACGAATCTCTGTGCGGCGGCGCCATTCGGCGTCGGCACCGGCTCAAAGACAGCACGGCCTGCGCGCGTGTGAGTCCTCGCCGAGATGCTCTTTCGCGCGACGCCACCGGCACGCGTCGGGAGTGTCACGATCACGCTCAGCAACGAATCTGCCGACGTGCCGACGGATCGCCGATCGAGCGTGAAGTCGAGCACGAGACCGAGCCGTCGCAGGATCCGCGGATACTGCTGCATCGCCGTCGCGATCTCGTGGAAGTCGAACCGTTTCGCGAATTCCGACGGCAGCGGCAGCTTCGCCTTCTCGAATGTCTGCCACTCGGCATCCAGCCTCGGGTCGCCGGCGCCAACCTGCGAGGGGGTATATGTCTGCGTCGATGGTGCCGACGGTGGCGTGTGAAAGAGCTGGAAGGTGCTCAACAGCTGCCCAAGCGGCCCCTGGCTCTTGAAGCCGTCGGCGGCGTATCGCTCAAACAGTTCGTTGATGCGACGCAAACCGGTCTTCCGCTCGTGCGACTGCATATCCGTCTCAGCCACAGCCCCGACCAGCGTCCTGAGCGTCGGATTGGCGAGCAACGATTCAATGGTCGGCAGGTCATCCGTGATTCGCCCAAGCTCACGATACGTCTGCTCGAGCAACTGGTGCGCGCCAACGGTGTCGAACGAGACCACCGTGTTTCCCGTGCGATCCTTGAAGCTGTGGTCCCGGACCAGCGTGTCGGGGCGCAACAGCGCATCCCACGTCGCATCGTCGGGCAGGTCCACTCGATCATCCAGATCGGCGCCTGTCCGGTCGATGCTTTGCGCACCAAAGCGGAACTCGAATTTCGCCCCGCGCACGGTGGCGATCCAGCGTCCTCCATCCGCGTCGGAGAAATCCGGAAACGTGTCGAGACGCTGCGGATCGCCGGCCGGCATGAGTCGCGGTGAGACGAGCACCGAGACGCGCAGTCGACCGCTGTCCGGGTCGACGCCGTTCGGCAGCACTGTCCAGAGCAATGTCTGCTTCGCCATCGTTCAGTCCTCTCCGTATGCGAGGCAGTACTGCTGCCACGACGCTGCGTCGGGCACGAGATCGAGAAACGTCGGATCCGATGGTGAGCCGGCGAACTCGCGGCGACAGGACACCGAGACATCGATGCTGATGAACAGGATGTCAATGCTGATCGTCAGCGTGGCCTGACCCCACACAGTCGAGCGTGAGCCTTCCTTCAGGTACGAGAGCTGCAGGTTGAACGTCAGCGACGCCGAGATGATCCCGAGGATCGACAACTCGCCGTGCAGGCGCACGTAGCCAGTCAGCTCGACGACTCCCTTGCCGCTGGCCGCAGTGATCCAGTGGAAGTACACACCGGCCTTGATCTCGACACCGCCGGACGCAACACCGAGATCTATCGCGATGGCCGCGCCAAACTCGATGGCCGCCTCGATTTCGCGAACGCCTTCCGCACCGATGCCAAGCGCGAAGAATCCGCCGCCGCCAAGCAGCGACACGGTGAGCGAGAACGGACGCTCGCGCGTGCAGAAGTTGAACGTGACCTGCACCGGCCGCGAATCGAACGGCAACGAGAAGCCGGCGCCGATCGAGAGGTTCGACAACGCGAAGATGCCGATTTGCGGACTGGGAATACTGAGGCTGTAACTGGCGGAGATGCCGCTCGGCGTGACGGACAGCGACGGTGGATCGGAGAACCCGCTGCCGGGAATCAGGTCCTTCAGAGTATTCACGAATTCGAGTGGCCCGCCGAACGTGACGCCCTCGGTGGGGTGCAGGTCCACGGCAACATCGGGCTTCTGGCCACGCTTCACGTCGAACCGAAGCTGGATGAACCAGAGGATGATGAAGCCGAAGAGATTGACCTTGAAATTGTCCATCCGCGCGTCGGCCTCGAATGTCGACGCGGCGGGGTCAGCGACCGGGGCGCTCATCACGCCATTCATCGTCAGCGTGGTGGGCCGCGACGGGTCGGCCTTCGGCACAAAGAGCTTCAGTGGGTCCGATTTCGTGATCTGCGTCGCCCACTCGAAGCGCGCCTCAGCCCGCTCCGGCAGCCCGCCGGCGGCGGGGAGTGTGCGCGAGAGCAATTTCGGCACGTTCGCGCCCGTGATGCCAACGACCACATCGAGCAGCGACGCCAACGGAATCCCGCCAAGAATCTTCGCATCCTTGAAGAATTTCGCCGGATCGAACTGCGGCGTGCCGCCGCCAGGCCCAACGATGTTGGCAAGGTCGGACGCCGGTCCCATGACACGCGACAGCCCGGCGATGCCCATCGCCGGCGAGGCCAGCGCCCCAAGGGTATCCGTGCGCGCTGACGAGCTGTCGCCGCCGAACGTGAGAGACCAGGGTGGCACGAGCTCGAGGAACAGCTCACCCTTGTTTGGCCCGCCGAAACCGTTCGCGCGATAGGTCGCCCCGTACTTGACGATGGAGACGGCGTTCTCACGACCCAGCAGGCGCTGCACGGCGCGGATGCCGACCTGGGCTTCCTCCACTTCCGGGTACACGTTGACGAGCGTGTTGCTCAGCGACACCGTACCCGCCGTGAAACGAATGCCTTGCGTCGGCAATCGCGTATCACCCTTGGCGTTCGGGTCGACGGGCGCGAACGCCACAGTGGCGCCATTCAGCGGCGCGCTCCGACGTGCGACAGCCGCAGCCGCGTATGCGGCGGAAATGTTGTCGGGAACCAGGGTGTTGGCGATTTCACCAACAAACAGCAGTGGCATCGCGAATGTGGAGCGCGTCCCGTCCCGGTCCGTCGCTGCGATCTCAAAACGAAAGTCCCCCGCCGCCGCCGTCATCGGCCAGAACGCCATTCGCTTCGCGACGCCGGCGACGTAGACCGGCTTGCCTGTCACTTCAATCAGCTTCGTCTGCCCCGAGCCGGGTGCCAGCAGATTCGGCGTGACCCTCGTCAGCAGTTCCACCTCGCTGAAGGGGAAGACGTGTCCGCCAGTGACATGCCGTGCACCGCTGTAGGATTTCGTGTGCTCGCGCACGACGATGAAGAATCGTTGCCGGAGTATGGCGACGCGGTCGGGATTCGATGCCGGTCCACCTGTGGTGTTCGTCGACTCGAACTTGCGCTCGGTGACCTTGATCAGCGACGCCGCGTGCCCGAACGGCCAGAGGAAACCGGCGTACACGACGCGCACATAGTGATCACGACCAAGCGTCGCCTGATGCCGCCACTCCTGTACGTCGACCAGTTCCGGTCGCGTTGACCAGGCACCCTCGGCATCCAGCAGGGCACCAAGCGCTGAGAGATGCAGCCGGTGTGCCGTGGAGGGTCGGGGCTGATACCTGGAGCCGGTGGGTGTCTTGCGATGGAATCCGGCCATCAGATCCACCAGCATGGCGCGATCCGTCGGGTCCAGCGACATGCGAAACGGGAGGTTCGCGTCAGTGAACGCCGTTCGATCGGCGAGTGGCAATGCGTAGTCATCCGACCAGATCGCGCGCAGCCACGCCGCGCGATCCGGGCCCGTTGGCTCGTTGGACGTCGTGAGGTGCGTGTGCCACAATTCGTGTCGGCCATTCTTGGCTCGCGCATCGACGTCGTGCTCGAAGCGCGCCGTGCCGACCGGCGAGACGATCAACCGGTACGGAATTTCAAGTTTCGTGGCGTTCCATGGCACCGGCTGCGGGCGAATCAGGAACGGTAGCATGGGAAAGACAGCGCTGAGATCGAGCTCGGGCTTCATCCGCGCGAGGTCCGCCAGCGCACCGCTGGCGTAAAACCCCACTGCCGATGCAACCAGTGCGCGAAGCTCCGGATCGCGCGGTGAAGGTGTCCGCGCGCTCACGCCGTCGAGCTCCTGGCTGAAGACCGACACCATCGTCTCGCCCGCACCGACAGGGTCTTCGAGTGTCGCCGCGAGCCGTGCGAGCCGTACACCCGCGTTGCGCGCCAGTCGATCGAGCGCAGGGCCACCGACTGTCGTCAAGGCGTCAGTGAGCAGACTCCGGGTGTGCTGGAACTCCTCGCTGCCGATGAGCGTGGACAGAAACGCAGCGTCGTGCCTGAACTTGCCAATGCGTCCGAATGGAGGTGGTTGCGCGGCCAGCGCGCGCGACATCGGCCACGTGCGGCAGGCTGCCAGCACGCCGGCGAACGAATACGGAATGCGTGTGACGTCGGCGGGCATCGTGAACACGAGTCGGCTGGGACCTGCCATGCGCAGCCGCGCCGTCGGCAACGGCCTGAGGGCTTCCTTGCCGGCGACGGGCGCATTGTCCCTCTGCGTGAACGCCTCGCCGGCGGGCGGATTGACCGGTGCTTCCGGGCCCGTCTCCTCGAGCAGCGCCTCCTCACCAAACGCCTGGGGTGGCAATTCCAGAATCAGCCGCGCCGCCTGGCCGGCGTTCTCGCGCTCGAGCTGGGGAATTTCTCCCGGATTCACGCGAAGGTTTTCGTGAAACAGCGTGCCGACGAACAGATCGTCCGGCCGACGCAACGAGATGCCTCGGATTCGCGGCTGAAACCGATGGAGCGCCGCAAAAAGGTCCCTCGTGACGAAGATCTTCTCCAGACCGAGCGAGAGTCGTTCGTCACGTACCCGAATCTCCTTCAACCCGTTTCTGACCGGGGCCGCGCCTCCGGAGATCCGGTGCCCGACGTCCGGGTTTTTCCCTTTCTTTTCTTTTCCCTTTTCGATGCGCGGCCCGCGCCCTGGTCGAGCGACGACGTTCGCGACGTCCTCCGCCTTCGCGCCCCTCGATGGCCGCGCCGTCGGCTGGGGCTCTGCCGTTGTCACCAGAGATCGCTTCGTCCGTGTCGGCGTGTCTGCTGACGCGCGTGTTTTCGTCTTCGGTTCCGCGCGCGTGCCCGGGGATGACTTCTTGCTTTTCCCGGTCGATCGCACACTGCTCCGGCTCCCACGCTTCTTCGCTGGCATCGCCGCCTCCGCGGAACTCACATGAAAGCCGATCGCAACGCAACGTTGCCGGGCGCGACAGCTCAGCCGAACATCCACTCAGGACCTGAGGCGTGACAGTGAACGCAAGGCGTGCAATGCGCAAGCTTGCGTACAGACTCATGCGCACAAGCGGACTGATGCGAACAACACTGTTCCGTTGCAACACCGGCGCGGCGATACGGAGTCAACGACAGCCGCATCCGTTCGGACCGGCACGCGAGGTTCGTAGTAAATCAGCACGAATCCGCAGCTCCCGGAATGACGAGCCCGGGGAGCGCGTCGACGTGCGTTCCCTGTCAGGCCTGATCCTCCGCTGCAGGACTGTCGCAGCCTGCCGCGCGCCTGAGCCTCGATGATCGGGGTTGCTTCGGTTCGAATTGCGGCATGCAACACGAGCCGCGCGAGTCGATTGCGCAACGATCAGCGAATCGCATGGATGGCGAGCCTCGCTGAGCAGCGCGTCTGGCGAGTCGGGTGCGTCGAGGCAGGACGTGCAGCCGGACATGGGGACGGTCGTGCGCGGTTGCACGTTGTGATCGTGCCAAGCGTGCGGCGATATGCAGCACCACGCGATACAGGACGAGCTTCGCCGCGCGACTGGTATCCGTCGCGCGATCCGGCCGTGCACAGTACGACCGGTTCGAGGCGCGATTCGCGCCGGCGAGCCGGCTCGCGCATGCACCGGCGCGATGCCGATCGCCGACATGCGTTCGCACCTCGGTGCTTCGCCCACGGCGACTGCGACACTCGGCAGACGCGCTCACTGGAGGGAGCCGACTCTGCGTAGATTGCGGTGTTGACCGGCGTGTTCGGTCACGTGCTGTGAAGCCGAAACCCCAGACGATGCCCGATTTTTCATTTACCACGTCCCACGAGGCCGGCAGAGCGCGCATTGGCTGTTTCACCACGCCGCACGGTGTGGTCGAGACGCCCGCGTTCATGCCTGTCGGCACGCACGGGACGATCAAGGGGCTGAGCGTCGAGGAAGTGGCTGCGGCGGGCGGGCAGATGATTCTCTCGAACGCCTATCATCTGTACCTGCGCCCAGGTGACATGATGATTCGCGCACTCGGCGGGCTGCACGCATTCACGCGCTGGAACGGGCCGATGCTCACTGACTCCGGCGGCTTTCAGGTGTTCTCGCTATCCAGCCTGCGCACCGTGGGCGAAAAGGGCGTGGTGTTTCAGAGCCACATCGATGGCTCGAAACACGAGTACACGCCTGAGAGTGTGATGCGTATCGAGCGAAACATCGGCGCCGATGTGATCATGCAGCTGGATGAGCTGATCGCCGGGCAGGCGGAGTTTGCGGCCAGCAAGGCGGCGATGGAGCGAAGCCTGCGGTGGCTGGAGCGCTGTCGGGTGGAGTTCGACCGGATCACCAACGAAGGCCGGGGGGCCCCCCCCCATTTCGAAGTTCCGGCCGGAGCGCCCCCGATGGCAACGCATGATCCCGCCGTCGACATCATTCCACCGCGCCAATCCCTCTTCCCCATTATCCAGGGCGGCGTCCACCCCGAACTCCGCGTTGCCTCCGCCCGCGGCATCCTCGACGGCGGCGATTGGCATGGGATCGCCATCGGCGGCCTCTCCGTCGGAGAATCCAAGGCCGATATGTACGCCACACTCGAGGTCGTTGACCCAGTCATTCCCCGCACCGTGCCTCGCTACATGATGGGCGTCGGCTTCCCGGACGACCTCGTCGAGGCAGTCCGGCGCGGCGTCGACCTCTTCGACTGTGTCGCACCGACTCGCATGGGGCGAAATGGCACCGCCTTCACCCATGACGGGAAGGTCCAGGTCCGGAAGAGCAGCTTTCGCCTCGACCGGCGCCCGCTGGTCGAAGGATGCCCCTGCGAATGCTGCCTCCGCTACGATCGCGCCTATCTCCGGCACCTGTTCGTCAGCGAAGAAATGCTCGGGCTCCGGCTCCTCTCCCTGCACAACGTATCTTTCCTCATCACCCTGATGCGTGACGCGCGAGCCGCGCTCCGCAGCGGGACCTTTGACGCGTGGAGCCGGGAGTGGCTCGCGCGCTACCACGCCACGCAGCCCAGCGCCCAATGACACCCCTCCCCTACGCATCCCTCGCGATCCTCCAGCTCGGTGGTGGCAGTCAGACGCTCATCGCCCCCCTGCTGATGTACGGCGGGATCTTTGCCATCTTCTACTTCCTCCTCATCCGGCCGCAGCAACAGCAGCGCAAGAAGCACGAGCAGGCGATTCTGGAAATCAAGAAAGGGGATCGCGTCGTCACGGCCGGCGGACTGATTGGGGAAGTGCAGCACATCAAGTCCGGCACCACCGCGGGTCCGGAAGACGAAATCACGGTCAAGACCGGCGAGGCGCGCGTGATCGTCGAGCGCGGACGGATCGCGAAGATCGTTGCCGCGTCCGGAGTGAGCTCCAGCGCGGAGAAGGTCGTCTGATGGCCTTGCTCGACATTCACGTGCTGGGCAGTCCGATTCTGCGGCGTGAGACGCAGATCGTGCAGCAGATGACGCCGGAACTGCGCACGCTCATCACCGACATGTTTGACACGATGTACGCTGCCAGGGGAATCGGCCTCGCGGCACCGCAGGTCGGCCGCAGCGAGCGCATTGCGGTTGTCGACGTCGACAAGAATCCCATTGCCCTGGTCAATCCGGTCATCACGACGAAGAGTGGCAAGAGCAGGCGCGAAGAAGGGTGCCTCTCGATTCCGGACATCCACTTCGAGGTAGAGCGGTCTGCCAGGGTGACGGTCACCGCGCTCGACGTGGACATGAAGCCGATCGTCCTCGAAGGCTCGGACCTCTTCGGGACCTGCCTGCAGCACGAGATCGATCATCTGCACGGCAAGCTGTTCCTCGATCACCTGTCCATTCTGAAGCGCCGGCAGGCGCTCCGTGAATGGGATGAAGAGCGCGATGAGTACCCCGATCTGATCCGGCGGCTGACGCCGGAGGTCATCGCCCGGCTGCTGGCCGAAGACGAAGAGCATGCCAGAGAGCATGCCGGTGCGCATGACGCGCATCGCTCCGATCTGCGCTGACGCACGGGCCGGACTGATCACGTGCGCATTCTCTTCTGGGGCACTCCCGCATTTGCAGTCCCGCCGCTCGAGGCGCTGTTGGGCGAGGGGTTTGACGTGGTCGGTGTGGTGACCCAACCCGATCGCCCTGTGGGACGTTCAAGAACGCTGACGCCACCACCCGTCAAGACCGTGGCGCTGCGGGAAGGGCTCCCCGTGTTGCAGCCGGAGCGTCCGCGGGGCGAGGATTTTCTCGCCGAGCTCACCGCCATTGGACCCGATCTGAACGTCGTCGTCGCCTACGGGCACATCCTTCCGACGGCAGTCATCGAGCATCCCCCGCACGGGACGATCAACATACACGCCTCGGTCTTGCCGGCGCTTCGCGGTGCAGCCCCGATCGAAACCGCGATCCGACGTGGCCTGACGGAAACCGGCGTGACGATCATGCGAATGGTGCTCCCAATGGATGCCGGCCCGATTCTGCATGTGGCGCGCGTCCCGATTCTCGGCGACGAAACCGGTGGCGAGCTTCGAAATCGCCTGGCGGAAGTCGGTGCACAGGCCCTCATCGAGGCGCTGGCACTGATGGAAGCTGGCCAGCTGCCGGAAATCGAACAGGATCATGCGCTGGCCACGTACGCGCCGAAGATCGAGCGCGCCGACGCATGGATCGACTGGCAGCTGCCGGCGCCGGAGGTCGCGAACGTGATTCGCGCCTTTGATCCACGCCCGGGGGCATTCACCAGCCTGCGCGACACCGATGTGAAGTGCTTCGGGGTGCGCGCATCGCACATGCATACTCACGTCGATGTGCCGGGCACGGTGCTGGCCGTTGACGGTGACGGGCTGCTCGTCGCATGCGGCGAAGGCACGATCAGGATTGCCGAGGTGCATCCCGCAGGCGGCCGACGCCAACAGGCGCACGAGTGGGCCGCAGGGCGTGGCGTGATGGTGGATGACGTGTTGGGCCGCGCACCGCGCGCCTGATGCACGGCACGGTTCCGCCGCTCCACGCGCTGACGAGCGACGTCGTGCTCGCGGACCCGGCATTCATCGCGACGGCGCGCACGGTGATGCTGGATTGCCGAAGGCGCGTGGCGATTCACATACGCGCCATCGAGACGCCGGCGCGCCGTCTGCTCGAAGTCGCGCTCGAGCTGCGAGTCATCGCCGAGGAAACAGGCAGCTGGGTGCTGGTGCACGATCGAGTGGACGTTGCCATCGTGGCGGGCATCAGTGGCGCGCAACTCACGTCGCATTCATTGCCGATCGCCGACGCGAGACGCATTGCGCCTCGGATGATCCTCGGCGCGAGCGTCCACTCCAGTGCGGATGCGTGGCTCACGGCCCAGAGCGGCGCGACATTCCTCGTCGCGGGTCCCGGCGGCGACGCGGGCACTGCGGGCACAGCCGGCGCCGCCTTCATTCGTGGGATCGTCGACGCCGCTGACGGATGTCCCGTGATCGCGGTGGGCGGGATGACGCCGGAGCGCGTGCATGACGTCGTACGCGCGGGCGCCTCAGGCGTCGCGGCAGTGCGCGGGATCTGGCTCGATGACGCTGCCCGCGCCACCCGTCGCTATCTTGCCGCCTATGACGAGGGACTCCGCCGGTGAACCGCCTGTGACCGTCGCTGCTGTCGCCAGCCGTGGCGCGATGATCACTGAATCGCGCGTTGCCGCAGCGGAAATTCTCGCGGCACTGCGCGGCGGCACGCTGCTCGATGCCGCATTCGAGCGCGTCGCCACAACGCTCGATCCGCGCGACCGCCGCTGGATGCAGGAGCTTGTCTACGGCCTGCTGCGCTCCCGCGGCTGGATCGACGGCGTCCTCTCGCCGCGAATCACCGGCGGCCTCGCGCGCCTCGACGCGGACCTCGGCGACCTGCTTCGTCTTGGCGCATATCAGCTGCTCGCCATGGGAAGCGTTCCGGCCTACGCCGCCATCGCGCAGACCGTGGAGCTGGCCAAGCGACGGCATGGTATCGGTGCCAGCAAACTCGTGAACGCCGTGCTGCGCCGGATCGATCGCGAACGCGACCTGGCGGCCGTCGCGACACCCGCCGGCACCGCCGACGCGCTGGATCGCAATCATGACCTGACCGAACGGCTCACGGTCCGAACCAGTCACCCGCGATGGCTGCTCGAGCGATGGATTCGTGCGTGGGGGCGCGATGCGACGGAACGGCTCACTGCGCACAACAACAGTGAGGCGCCGATCATTGTCAGGCCATTCGGTGTCACACGCGACGCGCTGCGCACCATGCTGCAGGAACGTGACATCACGACGACGGATGTGCCGCTGCTCGACGACGGTCTGCAGTTGCCCGCCGGCGTTGCGCTCACGCAACTCGGCGCGTTCCAGCGCGGCCAGCTCTTCGTGCAGGATGCGGGGAGCGCACTCGTCGTCCAGTACGCGAACGTGCCGGCAGGCGCCGTCGTGGCGGACCTCTGTGCTGCACCTGGGGGCAAGACCCTCGCACTGCATCGCGCTGGAGCGCGCGTCATCGCGACCGATCGGTCGGCCACGCGACTCCAACGGCTTCACGCGAATCTCGAGAGAATGCTCGTGTCTGACGTGGATGTGCGCGAGATGGATGCCACGGCACCAACGCTCGAACCCGTGGATGCCATTCTCGCCGATGTCCCGTGCACCGGCACCGGCACGTTTCGGCGTCACCCCGATGCCCGCTGGCGCCTGCGCGTCAGCGACATCGCGCTGCTTCCCGTGCTGCAACGCGATATCCTCGCAGCGGCGAGCAGCTGTGTAAAACCCGGCGGGCTGCTGATCTACAGCACGTGCTCGCTGGAACGGGAGGAGAATGACGACGTCGTGAACGAGTTTCTCGCCGATGACGAGTGCTTCGTCCTCGAGCCACCACCGATCGGCACCGTGCCTGCAGTGGCGCTCGACGACGGATTCCTGCGTGTACTGCCCCACGAGCATGGCGTCGACGGCGCGTTCGCGGCCCGGATGCGGCGTATCAGATGACACCAACCGTGCGTCCGGATTCTCCTCGCGGACGCCGACTCCGCGAACTCATCACGCGCTGGCCACTCGTCTCGACTGCGACGCTTGGTTTCAGCATCGGTTTTGCCGCGATCGCGCTCTGGTTGCTGCCCGGCGTGGTCGGGAAGAGCGAGTCCGTCGTGCCAAACGTCGTCGGCCTGCTCTACAACGATGCGGCGGCACGCCTTGATGCCGCGGGATTCAAGGCGCGGACCGGCGAGAAGCTGAATCACCCCACCGCGCCCAGGACATCGGTCCTCGGTCAGCTCCCCGCCCCCGGCGTGAAGGCGCTCAAGGGCGACGAAATCACGCTCGACGTATCGCTCGGCGTGCGTCGTGGCACGGTTCCCAACGTGCTTGGCATGACGCGTGACGAGGCGGTGAAGGCGATCGAAGCTGCCGGGTTCGACACGCCGCGTGAGTACGTCGAGAGGCTCGACGAACGGCCACGCGGCGAGGTGCTCGCCTCGCTTCCACGCGCGGGTGCCACGGTGCCGCAGCCCTCGACTGTCAGGCTGACCGTTAGCGCCGGCCCCGACGCCATCGGTGTTCCGTCGTTGGTGGGCATGCCGATCGAGGATGCCCTCGCGTTGCTTGGCCAACTTGGCCTGCGCGCCGGCGCCACGCGCTCAGACAGCACCAGTTCGCAGCCCGACGGCTTCGTCAGTACACAGCGTCCCTCCGCCAACGCTCCTATCAGCCCAGGCGGAGCTGTCACCCTGACCGTCTCGCGGAAGAGCGCTCCTCAGGACTCCATCGTTCCCTGACGTTCGGCCGAGGGCGATCGGTGCCCCGGCATGACGCACCTGTTGCGTGGTATCTTCAGGCCATGACAGTTCGTATTGCACCCTCGCTCCTCTCGGTCGACTTCGCCCGAATGGCCGACGACCTCGCCATGATCGAGGCCGCTGGCGCCGACTGGCTCCACTTCGATGTGATGGATGGCGTGTTCGTGCCAAACCTCAGCTTCGGCCTCAAGGTGCTGGAGACAGCGAGGAAGCTGACGCGGCTGCCGATCGATGTGCACCTGATGACGGTTGAACCGGAGAAATACTTCGACAGTTTTGCCAAGGCAGGCGCGAACGGGATCACGATCCATGTCGAGACGGCGCCGCACCTGCATCGCCAGCTCATGCGCATCAAGGAGCTGGGCTGCGTCGCCGGCGCAACGATGAATCCATCCACATCGCTGGACTCGGTTCGCGAGGTCGCGAGCGACCTTGACCTCCTGCTGATCATGTCCGTGAACCCGGGCTTCGGCGGGCAGCGCTTCATTCCACAGTCGATCGACAAGATCCGCCGCGCACGGCAGCTGCTCGCAGGTGCAAACAGCCTCGCGATGATCGAAGTCGATGGCGGCGTGACGCGCGACACGATTCGTGCCTGCCATGACGCAGGTGCGGACACGTTCGTCGCCGGGAACGCGATCTTCAGCGCGGCCGACCCCGCCGCCGAAATCTCCGTGTTGCGGAATATCTGCCTGTTGGAGGCTGCATGACGTCGGGACAGCAGTGGAGCGTCGTTGGCGCCATCGTCGCAGTCCTCGGCGGCGCCCTCTGGTTCGGATCGGTGCAACTGAAGGACGAGCTGGTGGGCGTCGACGTCGGTTCGGAAGCGCCGATGTTTTCCGGTGCGACCCTCACGGGGAGCATCCCGTCGAAGTCACTTGCCGATTACAAAGGCAAGGTGGTGCTGCTCAATGTGTGGGCCACCTGGTGCGGACCGTGCCGGACGGAGATGCCAAGCATCGAAGCGCTGCACAAGGCGCTCGGTCCAAAGGGCCTGCACGTCGTTGCCGTGAGCATCGACGATCCCGGCAAGGCTGACGACATCCGCAAGTTCCTCCGTGATTTCGGGCTCACATTCGAAGTCCTGCATGACTCCACGCAGGCGATCCAGGCTGCGTACCAGACCACCGGTGTGCCTGAGACGTTCATCATCGCCGCCGACGGCACCATCAGGAAGAAGGTGATTTCCGCCTCGGACTGGAATTCAGAGGCGAATCGCGCACTCATCACCCAGCTGCTGAAGGACGCTGCCGAGTGAGCGAGTTGCGCCCCGGGCAGTGATGCGGATTCTCGGGATTGAAACGAGTTGCGACGAGACGTCAGCGTCGGTTCTGAGCGGGACCGCCGATCTGGTGACACTCGAATCACTGGTCATTCTCTCGCAGGACATCCACAGGGTCTTTGGCGGCGTCGTCCCGGAAATTGCCAGCCGGCAGCACCTGACGTCGATCATCCCGGTCATCGATCAGGCGCTTGGTGACGCCGGCACAACGCTCGCCGGCATTGACGCGATTGCCGTCACGCACGCGCCCGGACTGGTGGGCGCACTGCTTGTGGGTGTGGCAGCGGCAAAGGGACTGTCGATGACGGCTGGGATTCCGCTCGTTGGCGTGCACCATCTCGAGGGGCACCTCTTCGCAACGAGCCTGGAATTCGCTGACGCAGTTCCGCCATTCATCGCCCTGCTCGTCAGCGGCGGGCACACTATGCTGCTCGACGTCGCCGCATGGGGCGAATATCGGCTGCTTGGAGGCACCCGTGATGATGCCGCCGGCGAGGCCTTCGACAAGGCAGCGAAACTTCTCGGACTTCCGTACCCGGGCGGCAGGCATCTCGAAGCACTCGCGCGCACGGGAGACCCCACACGGTTCCGATTCACCCGGCCGATGTTGCGTCGCGATCAGCGCCTCGGCGACGGCGACTACTTCGACATGTCCTTCAGCGGCCTCAAGACCGCCGCGATGATGGCAGTGCGTGACTCGAAAGACCTCGCGACGGACGCGCCGCACATCGCCCGCGCGTTCCAGGACGCACTGATCGAGACGCTGGCGGAGAAGGTTGCCAGGGCGGTGCGGATGTCCGGTCGTGATCGCGTGGTTCTGGGCGGGGGCGTGGCCTGCAACCGCGCGCTGGTCGAGGAAATCGAACGAAGCGTCGGCGCAGGTGTTTCTGTCCTTGCGCCCTCACCCCGGATTGCGACGGACAATGCCGCGATGATCGCCAGGGCCGGGCTGTTTCACGCCGAGCGCGGGCACTGGGCCGCACTGGATCTCGCAGCCAGCTCCACCACGCCAATACCAGGAATGTTCAGCAGCTGAGCGAGGTCCTCATGATGGCAGCGGCTCGGCCCCGCGCGCATCTTCCCTCTGTGACGTCGGCAGCACGCTTGTTCAGCTGCTTCACCCTACAGGTTCCCGATCCATGACCGCTGCAATACGTGCCTTTCGTACTCAACGGCTACTCGTCCTGTTGCTGCTGATGTTTGCCAGGACGGTAAGCGCGCAGGGCACGCCCCGTGACGTCCGGATCGAAGTGCGGGACAGGTCGGGTCGTCCGATCCCCGAGGCGCAGATCACGTTCTTCCTCACCGGCGACTCCGCGAGAACCGATTCCGCTGGCGTCGTGAATGCGAGGGTGACGGCAGACAGCGCAATCAACATCACGGTTCGGAAGATCGGCTTCGAGCCGCGCAACGCCCGCTTCGTGATCGGGCGCGCGCCCGCATTCAACGTCAAGGTCATGCTCGGCGAAGCGGGCCAGCGCCTGGCGGAAGTGGAGGTGAAGGACCTGTACCCGGGCGAGCTGTGGCGCGCTGGGTACGAAAATCGGAGGAAACGCGGCGGCGGACAATTTCGCGACCTGTCGTCATTCCCGGGTGCGCCCTTCAGCATCAACGACTGGTTCAATGGAATGCCCGGCGTTCGCACCGGCGGCGCTCCCGGTGATCAGATCAACATTCCACGGTGTCGCAATCTCGGGGTCTGGATCGACGGGCAGCATGTCACCTCGCCGAGCAGCGGATACCGTCAGGCGATACAGACGCTGTCGCCCCAGGATATCGCCGCACTGGAACTCTATGCGATCAATACACCAGCGCAGTTCACAGGGCAGGGAGAGGACTGTTCACTTCTGATCTGGACGCGCGCGCGATGAGCCGGAATTGCGCGTCAGGGGACCTGCGTCAGCTGTGCGACGCGGTCTTGCCTGATGCGCATCCGCACCCGGTGTCACATCCACCACCCTTCGGCGCACGAGCGGCGGCGACCGTGCGCCACACACGCCGGCCTATGAAGCCGGCAGCACTGAGTACGATGAGGGCGATCAGCAGTTGCTGCATGCAACGCTCCGGAACGGGCCAGGTGATGGAAACAGGCGCAAGACTCGGTCGAACCGTTAGCTACTCATAGCCGAGCAGTCGCCCGCCCTGATACACCACCAGTGCGGCAAAGTACGCAAGGCCAAGCATGTAGACGAATTGGATGAGCGCCCAGTTCCAGCCGATTCGCCCCCCGCCCGTTTCCCGCACGGTCACCGCCACCGTGCTGATGCACATGAGGGCGTAGACGTAGAACACCATCAGGCCGAGCGCAACGAGAGGAGAATACCTCGGACCGCCCGTGGCAGGGTTCACCTCGGATCGCAGACGTTCACGCAGCGCCACGGACGTCTCATCGGCTTCGCCGACTCCGTAGATCGTGCCCATGGTGCTCACGAAGACCTCCCGCGCCGCAAAACTCGCCGCGATAGACACGCCGATCTTCCAGTCGTACCCCAGCGGACGCACCAGAGGCTCGATCAGCTTGCCAACGTGACCGAGCGCCGAGTTCTCCAGTCGCATCTCGTGCGCCTTCTCGGCCGGGATGCCAATGGGTACATCGGTCTTCGGATAGGTGGCCAGCGCCCACAGCAGCACGCTGCAACTGAGGATCACCGTGCCGGCGCGCCGCAGGAACAATTGCGCACGATGCGAGACGTTCTGCAGCAGCGTGCGAACGTTCGGCCACCGGTACGCTGGCATCTCGAGAATCATCGGCCGGACCGGGCCGCGAAGCAACGTGCGCTTGAAGACCGCCGCGACAGCAAGCGCGGTGAGTGTACCAAGGAGGTACATCAGCAGCATCGTCACTCCCTGCATGCTGAACAGACCGCCGAGCACGGCCACTGGCGGAACGAACGCACCAATCAGCAGCGTGTACACCGGGAGTCGCGCCGAGCAACTCATCAGCGGCACGACCATGATCGTTGCGAGGCGATCCTTCGGCTCCTCGATCGTTCGCGTGGCCATGATGGCCGGGACCGCGCACGCAAAGCCACTGATCATTGGGATGAAGCTCTTTCCATGCAGGCCCACACGCCGCATCAATCGGTCCATGAGGTACGCGGCGCGCGCCATGTATCCGCTGTCCTCGAGGATCCCGATGAAGAGGAACAGCATCGCGATCTGTGGCAGGAACACCAGTACACTGCCAACGCCGCCGATCACGCCATCCGCGATCAAGCCGCGCAAGTCGCCTTCCGGCAGCAGCGCGCCAACCGTGTTCCCGATCCGTCCGACCGCCCACTCGACCGCGCTCATGAGAGGCTGCGCCCAGGTGAAGATGGCCTGAAACACCAATGCCATCACGGCGATGAACAGTACCGGCCCCCAGACACGGTGCAGCACCACGGCGTCGATTCTGTCGCTTCCGGTGCGCACGCCGGCGTTGTGGTGGATGACGGTGCGCGCGACCACGCCGCTGCTCCATCCATAGCGGAGCTCCGCCTCCAGGCTACGCGGATTCGCGCCGGCAGCTGCCACCGCGATCCGCGCCTCGTCCACCATTGGCGCGATCGCGTCGCGAGACGCGCTGTACCATGACTCCAGCTTCGGCACCGCAAGCAGTCGGAGGGCGTCGTGCGTCGCAATGGTCTTCGACGCGCCGTGTCGGATCAACTCGTCCGCCAACGGCCCGATCGCGTCAGTGATCTCCGGCGGCAGCGGAAACGGTCGCACCGGACGCGGCAGATCGAGCACCGAGACGATCGCCCTGCGCAGGATGTCCAGTCCTTCGCCTCGTGTCGCGATCGTGGGCACGACAGGTGTGCCGAGTTCGTGGATCAGTGCCACCGCGTCAACGTCGACGCCGACATCCGCTGCGGCGTCCATCTGATTCAGCGCGATGACCGTCGGCAATCCCAGCTCGAGGACCTGACTCACGAGATAGAGATTGCGCTCCAGATGCATCGCATCGGCCACGACGATGATAACATCGGGCAGCGGCTCACCACCGGTGCCGCGCACGACGCCAAGCGCAATTTCTTCGTCGGGGCTCGCGGGTGAGAGCGCATAACACCCCGGCACATCGACGATCGTGACCTTCTCTCCATTCGGGCCGCGCATCGAACCTTCAACGCGTTCGACCGTGACACCGGCGAAGTTGCCGACGCGTTGCCTGAGACCCGTCAGCGCGTTGAAGAGCGTGCTCTTGCCGGTGTTTGGATTTCCAACCAGCGCCACACGAATCCGACGCTGGGCAGCGTCGGTTGACACGCCAGTACCTGAGTGAGGAGCGAACGTCGCGGACACCGATGTCTCTTGCGCTGCGGCGCGAGACGCGCCGCGGTCAGCGCGTTGGAAGAACGGTGATGCCTGCGGTGATGGCGGGGCTCAGCGCCAGCCGCGAACCGCGAACGTCGAGCAGCATGCAGTGCCGTGCATCAACCACATTCACGCTGGCCCCTTCCATCAGGCCCAGTTCGCGGAGTCGGCACGCTTCATTCTCGCCACACCCAAGCGCCACCACGGTGGCAGATGCCCCTGCGACGCAATCTCCAAGTCGGCACGCAAGCGGAGCGCGACTGGCGCTGGCTCCCTGTGTACTGGCAATCGGCAGAGCGGCAGGTGTCACAGGATTGCTCTAGTTGAGAATCGTTCTCAGGTGGACATTCTAAGCATACACCGACCGGTGCCGCTCGGCTAGAGCCCTGCGGGAGAATTCCGAGAAGACTGCTTTGCATTCATCAGAACCTCTCAGCCAGCGGACTCGAGCACCACCACCGCCGCCGCAATTCCGTCCGAATGTGTCAGTGTCACGTGGACCACCGAAACGCCGATTTCGGCGGCTCGCCGGGATGCCCGCCCATGGAGTCTGAGTGTTGGCCGACCGTCGAGGGGTGAGTTCCAGACCTCGATGTCCTGCCAGTGGATGTGGCGTGCGTCCGCTGAGCCAGCCAGCGCCTTGTACGCGGCCTCCTTGGCCGCGAACCTCGCCGCAAAGTGGCGGGCCGGCGCACCCCGCGAGTCGCAGTAGGCTCGCTCGACGGCGGTGAAGATCCGAAGCCTCGCGCGCTCCGGGTGTCTCGCAAGGAGTCGTTCGATACGGTCGATGTCCGACAGATCCATGCCGAGCCCGACGATCATGCGCCACCTCCACGCGACGATCGGCGAAGCAGCCGACGCCACATCGCGCCGCGCGCGCCGCGCGAGTCTGCCAGCACTGGGATCATCGCTGTCCACACGTCGTCGGCACTCCGAAACGTCTGCCGCACACGAACCAACCAGTGCCGCCACACGGCGAACTGCACGTCGTCCGTGGCGGACCGCAGGCCCAGCGCCGCCGCCTCGAGGGCGAGCAAGGCCCTGCTGTACGGCATTGCCGTTTCCTCGAGCTCTGCAGCCAGTGCTCGCCGGTCCGCCGCCCCCTCGAACCGGTCAACCGCCCATGCCTCGCGCGTGATCTGGGCATGGCGGGCGAGCCGGATGGCATCGAACGCGCGCCGCTGCGTGTCGATCGTGCGGCTCTCCGCCGACACCCGCCTCGCGGTCATCAGCCCCTCGAACCAGCGATCGTGATCCGATCCCGGCGCACTCCTCTCGGATCCGAACGCGCGAAGCGACAAGGTCTGCGACGGAATCTCACAGACAGCCGCGATGAGGCGATTGAGCACTCCGTCGAGGTGCGGGGAGTCCGAGAGCACCACGGGCCGACCGCTGGCTGGATGCAGCGTCAGCACGCCATCCTGCAGCGCCGCGCCCTGCAGGTCGCCAATCGCGACCTCGAGGGTTTTCGGGTCCGCCGCATCAAATGCGATTCGGACCAATCCTTCGCCAACCTGCACCGCCGCGTCATAATCGAGCGAGCGATCCTGCCACGGCCCGCGCAGGCGCACTGGAACCAACCGCTCGTCCGACACGGTCACGCAGCACGATCAGCGCGCACACTGAGCACCGTGCGCACGACCGCGTCCGTATCTGCAAGATTCGAGAACACCGCGAGCGGCCCGTATGCGTGCAGCTGCGCCGCCTTGAAACGCCCGGTTTCGACGCCGATTGCCTGTGCACCGATGGCACGACCGCAGGTCAGGTCGTGCGGCGTATCCCCGATGATCACGATTCGCGAGCCCGGCAGCTCAGCGCCCAGGCGCGCGATGGCGCGCGACTGTGCGATTGCCGGCAACTCCGGCCGGACGGGCGCATCCGATCCGTACGCTCCCACGACGAAACGCTCTGGCGCAATGTCCACCGCACGCAGCTTGAGCGCGGCGCCCGCCTCGATGTTGCCGGTCAGCAGGCCAAGCATGACGCCATGTTCGGCTTCGAGCGCATCGAGGACCGAATGAACGCCGGGGAGCAGTTCGACCGTGTGCGGAGCCGCTGTGATGTCCGCTTCGAGATATGCATAGTATCGCTCGAGTGCGGCGTGCATCCGGGCAGTGATCACCTCGTCGCTCACACCCGCCATCGTGCCAAGTTCCCGCACGATTTGCGGATCGGTCTTGCCGTCGAATGGATGGTCCGCAGGCCCGGAGGCGCCGAAAACGTCCTGCATGGCCTGATGCACGCTGCGTCGACCTGCACCATGCGCAAGCAGCATGGTGCCATCGATGTCGAACAGGACCAGGATGTTCATGCCGACCGCCGTGCGAGCAGCAGCCCGCCAGTGATGCAGAGGAAGCCCATGACCTGCCAGATCGTGGGTCGATCGTTCTGAAACTGCCACGCGACGAGAATCGCGACGAACGGCTGCAGGTTCGCATAGAGCGAGGTGCGCGTCGCACCGATCTTCTTCAGGCCGTGGTAGTAGATCAGGTACGCCACGACGATGGCACCGAGTGCGGCATACGCCATTGCGCCCCACGTCTGCACCGTCAGCGTTGCCCAGCTCGTCGCCTGCAAGTCTGCCGCCGACACGGCGAGCAGGGGCACCAGCCCGCCGATGAGGGTGATAAACGTCAGGTGCAGTCCGTTCACCCGCTGCGTGAGTGGTCGCAACAATGTGACATAGGCCGCCCATGTCAGCACGGCACAGGCCAGATAGACGCTCCCGATCCAGCTTCCGCCGCGTCCCGACGTCGCATTGTCGCCGAGCATCACCATCGCGACTCCGGCAACTGAGAGCAGGACGCCACTGACGAGGAACCGACTGAGACGCTCCGTCCGGGTTGCCCAGCCGATGAGCGCCAGCGCCGCCGGCGACGCGGCGAGAATCAGCGATGCGGAGCCGCTGCGGGCACGCGAGAGGCCCTGGACGAAGAACCACTGGTAGATGCCGTTGCCGATCACGCCGTATGCGAGCATGTGCAGGGTATCCGTGCGCGATGGCCATGCGTCCTTCACCGTCAGCACTGCGATCACCAGCATCAGCGCGGCGCCGAGCGCCATGCGCGACGTATTGAACGCGAGCCCGGGCATGTGCGCGCTGCCGTACTGCACCGCGAAGAAGTTCGCGCCCCAGAGCGCTGCCATCAAAAGCAGCAGGAGGTCGATGGTGCCGAAACCAACGGGCCCGGAGGGAGCGACGCTGGTCGTCGGAAGCGGCGGAGCGACCGGAGTGGGCGCGGTGGTGGCGGGCATCCGCCGCAATCTAGTGTGGTGAAGTAGAAGTTCGCATCAGAATTGCCGGTCCTTCTGGCGCCTGGCCACGTTGAAAATCCTCGCGATACCTAACGGTATCGCTGCGGTTTTCGCCTTGCCAGTCACCAGAATTCCTCGGCCCTCCTTTTGCTGCGAACTTCCGCTTCAACACACCAGCGTGATCCAGACCACCTGGGGCATCAACCTTCCCACGCGGCTGCGCACGCGGTAGCATCTCCCCCATGCATGTTCAATTCGCGCTGTTCGCTGACGCTGCCAATGTGTCACAGGAAGGAAAACTCAACATTCTCGGTGTCTTTGACGCCCTGCATGTCGGGCATCTCCCATCGCTCCATCCGAGGGCGACGTTCGTCGTGCGGCTGAAGGCCGTGGCAGAGGACGAAGGTCCGCACGGCGTGAGCCTCGAATGGCTGAACCCCGTCGGGGACACGTTGTGGTCGTCACGCGGCGAGTTGCTCGTCGGGACTGCGCCCGAAGGGGCGGACGGCATCGACGTGCCGTTGCTTGCCGTCGTGGACCTGCCGCTCGATCAGGCGGGCATCTACACGATGATCGTTTCAGTTGATGACACCGAAGCGGCCCGCACCGCACTGCACGTCAACCAGGCACTCGAGACGACGCTTCCCCTCGCACCCGCTGCGCCAGCGGGGCTCGTGTCGTAGGCGTCACACCACGCGACGCGCCGTGACGAAGCGCGAACCCAGTGCACGCACATAGGCGTCGTCCTCGTCACCGAGCCACTCGAGCGCGAACCCGCCACGACCGATCGCGATGTGCGCCAGGCGATCACCGGCAAGCGCCACGCCAACGTGTGTGATGCGCTGATCGGCCCGGTCGGAAAAGAACAGCAGGTCCGCCGGCTCCAGCGCATCACGCGAAACGACTTCTCCCTTCTGTGCCTGCTGCCAGGCGTCCCGCGGCAGCGGCACGCCGTGCACCCCAAAGATCGTCTGCACGAACCCGCTGCAGTCTGCGCCCCATGGCGTGATGCCGCCCCACTGGTACGACGTTCCCTCGAACCACTCCACGGCGGACTGCGCAATCGCATCCGGCGCCATGGCGAAGTGTTCCTCGATCTCGTTCAGCGGCACGACATCACCGTCCACGATCTCTTCATCGAGGTCCAGCCACGCGCCAAGAGGCAGCGCCCGCACACCGTGCCGTTCACTGCGCGCAATCACGCCCATCGAAACCCGCGGGACGTAGGTGAGCGCGAAGTCCGCTGACGTCGTCGGGACCACAGGCGACTCATCCACCAGCCGCATGAAGTAGCCGTCGTGCATCCAGCCTTCGTAGTCATCCATCCCCCGCACGCGATGCCAGTGATCACCAGGTGATTCGAGGACGTACACCGGGTGGCCCGCCAGACGCTGGGATACCTGTGCCGAGGAGACGCGCGGCTCCGCAAACAGCGGTGCAATCGCGCTGCGCACGAAGGCGTGGCCAATGATCGGGTCGCTCATCGGTCTGTCGCCATGCAGTTGCCCGCGACGGCTCTGGTCATTGCACCGCCGTCATGTCTGCCATTCCGCGTCTTATGATCCGCTCGACGCCCCGGCGGGGTTGCGTCACACGCGGAGCGGGCGACACCCGGGCCGACCCGCGGGAGCGGCGTCGTGTCTGCCACGCGATCAATACTCCCATTTGCGCGTGATATCCAGACCGAACTGCTGCGGCGTGGGTACGAAGTTGCGTGCGTTCACGTTGTTGTTGCACTGCAGCACCGTTGTCGGCGGTTCGAGACCGATGGACGCGGATGTCCATTGACTGAATCGGTACTCGAGCCTCGCGCCGATCGAGTTCACCAGCGGCTGGTTGGTGCTGATCTGGCTTGCCCCGAACAACTGGCACAGTCCGACCGTCGCCCGCACGAACGTCCGGCTGCCAAGCTGCACGCCACCACCAAGTCGTGTGCTCGCCAGGATTGAGGTCGCGCCGAAATTCTGGCCACTCACGCCACCGGCGGTCTCGATCTGGAACTGGTCGAAGCCCAGCGCACGAGCGACACGATCGCCGAGCGCGTTGCCAAGCGTTGGCAGGAGCACGCTCGCGGTCTGTGACGACGAGCGATCGGCTGCCGTCGTGACCGCAAAACTGGGCCTACCCGTGAAGAGATAGCTGATCGCGTCGGACTCCGACAATGCGAGCGTCGGGTCGGCGCTCCCAAGCTTCAGCGTCGGCACCACCAGCGTGCCGCCAATCGTGATGCGCACCGGGATGTCGCGGTCCTGTCTCGTGTACTGGCGCACGATGTTCACGGCCTGGATATCCAGCGCGGGATTCAGCTCCGGCTCGCCGAAGAACCGCAGCGTCCCGCGTTCCACCTCGAACGTTCGCTGGACTGCGCCAAGGCCCAGATTGAGTCGATACGTCCCGCGTTCGGCCAGCAGCGTGCCATCGAGCGCCAACTGGACCCGGGACGAGTCCTGTCGGTCACGCCCGAGTGTCACCCCCACGTCGCCGGCGAGTTTGATGTTCGCCTCCGCCGAGCGAAGCCACACGTCGTTCCCCATCAGAAGCCTGACGTCACGCACCTCGAGGTTGCGCAGCAAGGGCGACGGCGCGGCTGCAAGCAGCGAGCGGCCCTGCGACGTGGTCGTGTCGATGAGCGTGTAGAACTCGGGGTCATCGATCGAGACGAGGTTCTTCGCGACGCCGAGCTCCGGAATCGTGATGTCACCACTGGGAATGGTCACGTTGCCCGTCAGCACGGAACCGCGCTGTGTTCCGCGGATCTGCAGCCCGGCCGTGTCCGTCGAGACTTGCATTGTCGCGATCCGGGGGCGGTCGAGGATGCGCAGGTTGGTCGCCTGAATCGCCAGGTCAAACGACGGATCCTCCAGCGACGCAAATCCGATCCGGCCGCGGAGGATCGCCGACCCACCGCGCGAACCAGCCCCGCTCACGGTCAGGCGGGGAAGCGACAGGTTGTCGCCGCTGAACCTGAGCTCACCGAACATGCCGACCAACCGCACACCGAGCGGTGTGATGAAGCTGGCGCCGTCGGTCATGGAGATGGTACCGTCCATCCTCGGCTCACGTACCGAGCCTCGCAGTCGCAGCTCACCAGACAATGCTCCACTCGCGTCGGTGAGTGATGCCGACACGGCTTCGAACAGCGCCAGCGGCGTGTTGCGCAAGACCAGCGACCCGGTGAGGGAATCGTTCTCGAGCAACCGCGGGAATCGGTCAAGGGACACCGCCACGGGAAGCGCCAGCTCCGCGGACAGCAGTGATGTCGCCCGATTGCGTTCACTGAGTGAGACTTCGCTGCGGAAGACGCCCGCCCGGTAGTATCCCTCGACGCGTGCGTCACCAAGCGATGTCGTGCCGATGGTGACGCCGTTGGCCCGCGCGCTCAGCGATGCTGTCGGCGCGTCACGCGTGCCCTGCAGTTGCAGACCCCAATCGAGCAGTCCGGTCAGCGGACGTTCCCGGCGCGTGATCCAGCTGATGTCACGCAGGTCCACCTGCGATCCCCGCAGCACGACCGACAAGCTGTCGTTGCTCGGGATGCGAGCCCACAGACGCACGCGCGCGACGCCCATGTCCCCGAGCACGAGTGAATCCAGCAGCGTCACGCTGTCCCGGCGGGAGAGCGTTGCCGGGTGCAGCAATGACCATTGGGCCCGCGGCCCGTTCGCGAACAACTTTTCGATGGTCGCGGCAGTCGAGTCGCCGGTGCCACTGATCCGGGCAGACATGCCGACCAGCACGCCACTGTCAGCGCGCGCCTCAACCCTCACCGCACCATCGCGGGCACTGGTGAACCGGCCATCCGCCGTGACGGTATTGAAGCGGATCGGGCCCACGCTGACGCTGTCCGACGTCAGGCGCAGCTCGCCACTCGGCATACCCCGAACCCACGAGCCGGTGGCAGTCAGCTCAGCCGATGCCGCCGTGGCTGTCTCGGTGAAGATCTCGCGACCGGAGAGTGCCGACGTCACCGCGAGCGAGTCGATCCAGCCAGACGCGCGCACGCGCAGGGCAACGGTTCCGCCGAGGGAATCAGGTGTGTCCGCAGTGCCGGCACTGAGAAATTGCCGCAGCCCTCCCAGCGAATCAGCCACCACGCGGAGCGAGAGTGAATCGCTGCGATCTAATCGCAATCCCAGGCCGCCGCGCGCGAGCAGGGTCAGCGACGGCGAGGACACCCCGAGCGTGTCAAACGTGGCGATACCATCGTGGAACGAAAACCGGCCCGTGGCTTCATCGATGCGCAGGGCATCGAGACGCGATCGATCCAACACGAGCGACGCGCGCCCTTCGATATTCGCGAGCGAGTCGCCGGCGATATCGAGGTCGGCGCGACCGTTCAACTGCGTGACGGGGTAGGCTTCGCGATCGAGCAGCGTACGCAGGTCCATCCGACCAAAGGCGATCTGCCCCTTCAGCGAGTACCCCGCAGGCTCGATGTCCACGAGCCCGGTCCCCGACAGACTTCCCGCCGCGCCGACGAGCTGGCCGGAGACCTCGAGCGCGTCGATCGTGCCGCGAACGGTCAGTGGTCCTGACACCGTGCCGCGCAGCGGCATCATCGCATACGAGTTGCCGAGCATCGACAGCGAGATCGGGTCCGCGCTCAGCTGCATGTCGTACTTCACGTATTCCGGCTCGAGCGTGATGCGTCCAGCGCCGGTCACATGCGACAGCGGTGCGCCGCTGCCGTCGTCATGCCAGGCGTTCAGGTCGCGGACCCGCACGTCGTACCAGAGCGAGTCGAGCAGCACTGCGCCGCGAACGAACCCGTTGACGCGGGCGAACTCCGGGTTCAGGAATCGTGGTGTCCGGAGGTCTGCGCGATCGATATCGAGGGCGAAGCCGCGGAACCGCGTGAATGCGGGGTACAGAATGTCCACCTGACCGCGTCCGCGCCCCACACTCGTGGCGCCGGGCACGTTCGCGTCACGGAAGGCAAACCGAAGCTCGTCGACATCGAACCGATGCAGTGGCCCACCGCGCGCCTTGACCGTGCCGGTGAACTGGCCGCGCCACGGATATGGAAACGGAATCCCGTTGAATTCCCGCAACAATGCAAAGTCGAGCGGATCCGCGCGCATGTCGACATCCGTCAGCGTCACCACCGGTCCGCCGACGCCCCAGGTCATTCGGCCGCGGAGGCGCGAGTTGAGACTGCGCGCATCCATGTTCGTGATGGCGTACTTCAGCACATTCAGGTTTGCAGGATCGTTCCGGATGGTCAGATCCATCGTGCCGCCACCTTGGTGGGGGAACGTCTCGGTGAGCCACGCGATGTCGTTCATCGCCACCTTCTCACCGTGGATGACGATGTCATATCGCACCGGCAGATCGCTGCCCCACGTGATCTTCCCCGTCGCCTTTCCCGCCGACCCGGGAAGCTCGAAGTGCGGCATCTCGAGCCAGATGGAGTCGCCCTGCCACTTGAAGTCGCCACGCACCTTGTCAAACCGGAACGGCGGATCGAATTCCGTCATGCCCAGGTCCGTCACCTGGAACAACCGCCCGGCGCTGTCCGGATGTGCCATCCGCACATGCGACAGGTCCACATGTCCCTCTTCCCATCGCCACGTCCGCACCAGGCCACGCGGCGAGCGTCGGATCTGCGCATTCGTGCGTGCAAGGTTGTACGCAATCGAGCTGTCGCGCCGTGCGCCACGCAACGAGTCGGCAGGACTCCACGGCATGGTGAGGATGAAGCGACCGCGCGTCAACGACACCGAATCGAGGACGATGAAATCGCCGAAACTCCCCTTCGCGCTCGCCCTCCCCTTCGGTCCGGGGGGAAACACGTGCTTGTAGTTCCAGTCGCCGTCCTTGTACTTGATGATCTGGATGAGGACGTTGTCCGTCACGAGTCGCTGGATGAGGATCCGGCGATCGAGGAAGTCGCGCGGGTCCCAGCGCAGTGTCGTGCGGCCGGCGGCGACCATCACCACGCCCGAGCTGTCAGCGATCTCGATCGAGTCGACCGTCATGCCGGTCAGGATCGGCCCACTGATGCGGCCGAGGTAGAGCCGACCTTTCACGGCCGGTGCCATCTGCTGCACCGCAAGCCTCCGGACCCAGTCACGGCCCGTCTCCGTTCCGGTGACGAAGAGCACCGATGCAACGGCGCCGATCGCCATCAGCAGCACCGTGATCAAGCCAGCGGCAAGGACCAGTCGACGTCGGCGGATCATCGGATCAGAACGCCTGCCCGATCGCGAAGAAGAACGTGAACGGTCCGAGCGCGCCCCGGTTGCGCTGCGGTGAGTACGAACCGAGGCAACTGTCGTACGACGCCTGCGAAATGCGCGTAATCACGACGTTGTCGCTGCCGGTCTCGGTGATCTTCGTCGCCCGGATGTTGTTGCCGGGGCTGACGCAGAGCAGCGCCTGCGTTCCATCTGCGCGCGCCAGCTCGTTGAAGTACGCGGCACCGGCACGCGGCGGATAGTTGTTGTAGCCGAAATCGAGCCGGACCACCCCAATGGGCGAGAAGATTCGCGCGCCGATACCCGGCGTCGTCCGCAGCGTGCTGTTCCGCAAGCTCGCGTCGCTGCCGCCACGGCTCCAGACCTGTCCGAAGTCCGCGAACAGCGTCCACTGAAACAACGTCGGCAGGAACGGACTGCGGACTCGCAGTTCGACGTTGCCCACCGCAACCGTGTTGCCGCCAACCGGCACGATGCGAAACGGCTGCACCGACGGATTGACTTCGTAAGTGAATGACCCGTCCCCGTTCGGGCGCGAGATGAACGGCTGCGTTGCCGAATCGGGATTGACGACGTATGCGACCGGCCCCAATTCGTTCTGGCGGAAACCGCGCACCGTGGTCGGACCGCCGGCGTACAGACGCTCCTGCGGCGGAACAAGACGATCATTGGTGCCGAAGACCGCCCCGAGCTGCAGTCGCACCGCCAGCGTCGTGCCCAGTCCCAGTCCCCAGAATTTGCTCGCGTCGAGCACCGCACTGCTGAACTTGAATGCGGAATCGGAGAGCGTGAACGGGGACGCGTGCCTGATCGCGAGGCGTGTGTAGCTGCCGTGCCGCGGATTGATCGGATCGTCGGTACGATCGCGGCTGAAATTGGCGCCAATCACCGCCAGGCGGCGCGTCGACTCGAAGACGCGCCGATCGTCCGGAGCGCATCGGTTGAGGACGGAACAGAAGAGCGCCGGCTGAGCTTCCGTGCGACCGAAGCTGAGATCATACGCAAGCGTCACCGGTAGCCGTGGTGTCGCTTGCAGCGTCACGCTGGCGATGGCGCCGATGGGGGTCGTTCGGCGGTAGGCCTGAAATTCGCCGCGCACTTCCGAGTACAGCGTCAGCTCCGGAATGCGCAACCCTCCGGGACCCACCGGTGGTCGCAGTGTCGCGCCAACGTAGTAGTTCAGGCGATCACTGTATGGATCCTTTCCATTGGCCACGGCGCCACAGAGCGCGTCGGCCCCCTCCACGTCCACCGGGCGGCCGATGCCAAGCTTGCTCAGCCGCCCGGTGAGCTCGAGTCGGCGCGCCCGGTGGAAGAGGTTGCGATCCGTGTACTGCAACTGCGTGCGGAAGCAGTCGAGCGTACCAAATCCCGCACTCAGTGTGCGGCTGCGCATGAAGCGTTCAGCAAGATTCGCGACGATGTCGAGTCGCACGGAATCCGTCTCGAGAGAGACCGTGTCAGGCACCCTCGGTTCAATGCGCACCTGCTGGTAGCCGTCCGTCGCATAGAGCGCACGCGTGGCGCGCTCCACATCGCTCTGCAGGTATCGGTCACCGGGCCGCAAGCCGATCAGCCGACGCACCGCCGTGGACGGAATCTCCTGCTGCTTGCCGTCGCGCGCGACGGACTGCACGAGAACCTCGCCGATCGTGACCAACGGCCCTGGGCGCACGGCGAATTCCACCACCGCCGTGCGCTGCGTGGAGTCGGGGCCTTCACCGCGCAGCACGTCGGTCGCGAGCAGCACCTGCGCGAAGGGATATCCTGCGTCGGCCAACCGACGGCGCAACGTGTCGCGGGTCTGCTCGAGGAGATACTGGTCAAACGGTTGTCCGCGCACGATCGGCAGACGGCGCGTCACACGCTCGTTGTCGGCGATCCGCTCCACGCCAACAACCCGCAACGTGTCGATCGGTGTCAGCCGTCCCTCCCGAATGACAAACCGGAGGTCCATGACACTCTCGACGCGACGGACGACGGTGTCCACCTGCACATCGGGATAGCCCCGGCGGCGATAGTAGATGACCAGTCGCGCGCGATCAATCGCGACGAGGCCGGGATTTCCACAGCGTCGGACCCCGAACACGAAACCGATCAGGGCGAGTCGCCGTGATACGTCCGAGGCCGTCAGCGAGATCACACCAGCCAGCTGGCCATCCGTGAAGGCCGTATTGCCATCGAACGTGAGTGACCGGACCTCGAGTTCGGCCGGGTCACAGGCGTCTCTCTGTGCACGGACCAGTCGCTGCGCACTTCCGAGCGAGGGCACGAGGAAACCGAGGCACACCGCGACGACGTGCAGCCACCGGCGCCGGTGATGCACCTTGCTCCGGACTCCGGACGGGGAGACGATGACAGTTCGCTGCGGCAGTGGTCGGACCGAGGTATCGATTGGCGGTGCCGCGCGGCTGCGCGCGACGGAAACGGTTGGCACCCCGTGTGAACCGGCCGTAAGTTCACGCCTGTGCCTCTCGGTGTCAACGACGTACACGCTTTCCTGACAACAGGTTAGCTCAGTTTCGCCGCGTGGACTCCGACCATTCCATGTGCCCTTCCACCCGCCGGCGATGTCCCGCTCACGCAGCATCCTGCTTGTGCTTTGCACGCTCCCGATCCTCGCCGGCTGCACTGGCGGTGACGATCGGCTCCAGCGTCGCGCGATTGTCGACAGCCGCGACACATATGATCCGCGATCCTTCGACCCCGCCCTCTCCACGGACGTGCCAACCGGGCGAGCGGTTGGATACGTGTTCGAAGGACTCACGCGGTTCTCACCCGATGCCCAGGTGGAGCCGGCGCTTGCCTCGTCATGGACAGTGTCTCCCGATGGTCGCATCTGGCGATTCACCCTGCGACAGAACGTGAAGTTCCATGACGGCAGCCCGTTCACCGCACAACACGTCATCGCCAGCTTCACACGCGTCCTCGACCCGAAGACACGCGGCGGCCGCGGATGGCCGCTCTTTCCCATTGCGGGCGCACAAGAGTTCGCCGCGGGGAAGGCCGCCGACATCAAGGGACTGCGCATCGAGAACGACAGCACCGTCCAGATCACGCTCGCCGAGCCGTTCGCCATCTTCCCGAAGCTGCTCGCGATGCCCGTCGCATCGATCGTACCGCTGGCAGTCGGCGCCGACTTCGGCGAGAAGCCGGTCGGCACCGGCCCCTGGAAGCTGCTCGAGTGGCGGCACGACGATTTCGTCAGGTTCGTTCGCAACGACGAGTACTGGGGCGCCAGGCCGCTCCAGGACACACTGATCGCCCGCATCATCTCGGAGCCAAGCACCGCCGTCGCCGAGTTCGATGCCGGCAACGTGGACCTGCTCTACATCCCCGAAGCCGAAACGCGACAGTGGGAGCAGACGGAGGAACGTCGCACACTGCTGCAGGCTGCCCCCGTGCTCCGCCTCTGGTATGTCGCGATCAACACCTCGCGAGGACCGCTCTCCGATGTGCGTGTCCGGCGTGCCATCAATCACGCGATCGACAGGGAAGCGATCCTGACACAGCTGCTCGGCGGGCGCGGACGCCTCGCGGCCGGAGTGATTCCTCCAGCCCTCGATGGGTCGGATACCACACGCGTTCCGTATGCACACGACGTCGCGAAAGCCAGGGCGCTCCTGACCGAGGCCGGCTTTCCGAACGGCATCTCCGTCAGGCTCTGGTGCTCGCAGGACGCCACGCAATCGCGCGTGGCGCAGGCGATCCAGGGCTACCTGAAGGAAGCCGGCATCAACGCGGAGCTGGTGCAGCGCGAAAGTGCCAGCATGCGCGAGGCGGCCCGCAAGGGCGAGGCGGATCTCGTGCTCAAGGACTGGTACGCGGATTATCCCGACGCCGAGAATTTCCTCTACCCGCTCCTTCATTCCGCGAATTCGGGCGTCGGCGGAAATGTCAGCTTCTTCAGGGATCCGGCGTTCGACAGGATCGTCAGCGACGCGAGGCGCGAGACCGATGTCACGAAACGGACCGCGCTCTACGTGCGCGCCGACAGCATTGCCTTCGCGCAGGCGCCGATGGTCTTCCTGCTGTTCTACAATGAACTCTACGCAGTGCAACCCTGGCTGAAGCACTGGACAGCACCAACGATCTTCAATGGCCAGCGCATGGTCGGAACACAGATCGTCCGCAACGCGCAGTGAGCTTCATCGTCCGCCGGCTGCTGCTCGCCGTGCCTACGTTGGTGGGCGTCCTGATCGCGGTGTTCCTGCTGTTGTACGTCGCGCCAGGTGATCCGGTGCAGCAGATGGTTGGCGAACGTTCCGACAGCCTCACGATCGCACGCCTGCGAGCGGAACTGCGACTCGACGAACCGCTCCCGGTGCAGTTTGGCAGCTACGCCGGCAGCGTCCTGCGCGGCGATCTCGGGCGCAGCTACATCACTGGCCGGCCGATCATGCAGGACATCCGCGAGCGATTCCCCAAGACGGCGTTGCTGGCACTCGCCGCGATGACGATCGCCATGACACTTGGGGTCGGGATCGGTGTTCTCACTGCGCTGCGACCAGCGGGACTGTTCGACAAGCTCCTCATGGGCGCGACATACCTCGGCGTCAGCTTCCCGGTCTTCTGGGTCGGCCTGCTGCTGATTCTCCTGTTCTCGCTCACGCTCAAGTGGCTGCCGCCAAGCGGATATGGCGGCGGACTTGTCCTCATCCTCCCGGCACTCACCCTTGGCTCGAGGAGCATCGCATACCTCGCTCGCGTCACGCGAACGAGCATGCTCGAGGCGATGACCAGTGACCATGTGCGCACCGCGCGCGCGAAGGGGCTCCCGAAAACCGCCGTCGTCCTGCGACATGGTTTGCGAACCGCACTGATTCCGGTCGTGACCGTGATTGGACTCGATGTCGGCAGCTATCTCACGGGCAGCATCCTGACTGAAACGGTCTTCGGGTGGCCCGGGCTGGGGCGCTACGTGGTGAACGCCATCTCCCGTCGGGACTTGCCAGCCATTCAGGGCACCGTGCTCTTTCTCAGTGTCGTGTTCGTGCTGGTGAACCTGCTCACGGATCTCGCATACAAGCGCAGCGATCCGCGGGTGACATAGCCCCCTCTACGCACAGGTGAACGCGGAATGAGCGAGGAGTTCACGACCCTGAGCCGCAAACTCGGCGACCGCTACCTCATCGAGCGGGAACTTGGTCGCGGTGGCATGGGCACCGTGTATCTGGCGCGCGACCGCCGACTCGACCGACCGGTGGCACTCAAGGTCCTGCCGCCCGAGTTTGTCGCAGTTCCCGAATTGCGGGAGCGCTTTCTCCGGGAGACCCGACTGGCCGCCGGCTTCTCCCACCCGAACATCGTGCCGGTCTTCGCGATCGAAGACACTGAGGACGTCCTTGCGTTCGCGATGGGCTTCGTCGAGGGGGAGTCCATCGCATCGCGTGTCGCGCGGGATGGCCCGCTCTCGCGACGCGACGCCGTGCGCCTCCTGACGGATGTCTCGTATGCCCTCGCGTACGCACACGGGCGGGGCGTGGTGCATCGCGACATCAAACCCGACAACATCATGATCGAACGCGCCACGGGCCGCGCGCTCGTCATGGACTTCGGCATCGCACGGGGCATTACCCCGGTCGCAGACAAACCCGGCCTCACGCGCGTTGGTGAAGTCGTGGGCACACCGGAGTACATGAGTCCGGAGCAGGCGTCGGGCGACAACGTGGATGGGCGGTCCGACCTGTATTCACTCGGGCTCGTCGCGTGGTTCGCGCTCGTCGGCCGGACGGCGGTGACTGGCGAAAGCACACAACGGATCCTCGTCAAGCAGCTCACGGAATCGATTCCTCCCTTGGCGACCGTGCGGCCCGATCTTCCACAGGCACTGTGTGACGTCGTGGACCGCTGCTGCGCCAAGGAAGCAAGTGATCGATTTCCGCACGCGGAGGCCGTTGTCGAGGCGCTCGATGCCACCCAGCTTGCAACACCCGACATCCCCGTGTCGATGCGATTGCTGGCGCCGGAACTGAGCGGGGTTGCGACGCGAGCCGGGGGGGCGCTGATCCTGCTCTCGCTCGGAACACTGATGATCCTGAGCAGCGGCAACGGCAACGTGTTCGCCATCGGTCTCATCTACGCCGCGATGGCGTTCGTCGGCCTGGTCACGAGCATGCGTGAAGCCCGGCGTCTCGTGACCAGCGGCTACAGTGTGACGGAGTTGCAACGCCTGATGGGGCTTACACTGGCAGAGCGCGATGAGGAGCGCGCCCGCCGCGCGCTGGATCTCGTGCAGGTGCAGCGTCGCCGACGCCGCGTCTATCTCGCTTCAGCGCTGCTCGTGTGGCAGGGCGCAATGTTCGTCTGGGCCATCCGGAACACGCGTGTCGGTGGTACGACGCGGCTCACGGGTCCCGTCGCCACCACCACCTTCTTCGCGTCGCTTCTCGCGTGCGCGCTGGCGATCGCGATCCTCTCCACGAGCCCGTTCCGGCGCTCGCTCAGTGAGCAGTTGTTCAGCGTCGTCTGGCTCGGCCGATTCGGCCGATGGATACTGCGCCGGTCCGTCGGGCGTGGAGCTGCACCGGAATCCGGAGCCTCGCTTCGCACCGGCAGTGGCGCTTCACTGACGCCCGTCAGGTCGATGCCTGCCCGGCAGCCGACGACGGTGCCCGGCTCTGCGTCCATCACCGGGCTCGCGCAGGAACTCAGCGAGTTGCGGGCGCGGGTCGACGCCCTCGAGGCACGATCGAAAGACTGATCGCACTGCGCGACACGACCGCGGGGGTCAATCCGCGGTCTGTCCGAAGATCGCCAGATTCGAGGAGTGCCCCGGACTGACCTTCTTGTCAGGATAGATCCAATGCACCGCCTGGTTCACGGCCGTCGCTGCCTCACCAAAGCCGACGGAAATCAGCTTGAGCTTCCCAGGGTACGTCGTGATGTCCCCGGCAGCGTAGATCCCTGCCCGTCCGCTCTCCATCTGCGGCGTGACGCTGATCTCGTCCTTTTCGACGTTCAGCCCCCATTCCGCCAGCGCGCCGATGTCACTCACGAACCCCAGCATCGGCAGGATCACATCGACGTCGATCGTGCGCGTCGTCTTGTCCTTTGTCGCGCGAACCACGACGCCTGTCATCGTCTCGCCGTCGGGCGACACGATGTCGTGCAGTTCGTGGAACGTGAGCACTTCAGTGCGGTCGCCGCGTGCCGCCGCAGCGAGCACGTCGTCCACCGTCGCCTGATGGGCGCGAAACCGGTCGCTGCGATGCATCAGCGTCACGCGCGCCGCCCGCGGACGGAGTTGCTGTGCCCAATCGAAGGCGCTGTCGCCACCGCCCACGATGAGCACGCGCTTGTTCACGTAACGCGCCGGGTCAATCACCACGTCATCAATGCCGCGACCGTACCACGGATGCGCGACCGGCTGCGGCAGCCGTCGTGGCGAGAAGGCTCCGATGCCCCCCGCAATCAGCACCGATCGGGTTGGGAAGTCCCCGTCAGTGGTGCGGACGATGAACTGTCCATCCCGCTCATCGAGGCCCGTCACCGTGCGATTCAGGAACATCGGGCTGGCAAACTGCGCGGCCTGATCGTGCAACCCGACCACCAGATCCCTGGCAAGCACGCGTGGGAACCCCGCCACATCGAAGATCAGTTTTTCGGGATACAGCGCGGCCAGCTGCCCGCCAACCTGGGGTAGCGCGTCGATCACCTGCGCCGAGACGCCGCGCATCCCGGCGTAGAACAGCGCGTACAGCCCCGTGGGACCGGCGCCGATGATCGTGATGTCCTTGGGCTCGTGAGTCATGGTCCGGAAAACTCACCGCTCCCGACCGCCCGGGAAACCCCTCGGCATCGATTGCGCACTCAGATCCTCTCCGGCCACGCTAACTTGAACGCATGTCATTCAAGATCTACACCCGGACGGGTGACAAGGGCGACACCGGCCTCTTCGGCGGTGGGCGTGTCGCAAAGGACGATCCCCGTGTCGAGGCCTACGGCGATGTCGACGAGCTGAACGCCGTCATCGGCATGGCGCGTGCCGTCGAGTTGATGCCGCGCATCGACGAAGTGCTCGTGCCCCTGCAGCGCGACCTGTTTGGCATTGGCGCCATCCTCGCCACGCCGAATCGCGAAAAGATGGCCGAGCAGCTCGGCAAGGCTCGAATCGACGAGGAGCGCATCGATGAACTCGAGCGTGCGATCGATGCAGGCGAAGCCGAACTGGATCCACTCACGAGCTTCATCCTGCCTGGTGGCACGCCAAAGGCCGCGGCGCTGCACGTCGCCCGCACCGTCTGCCGTCGGGCCGAGCGCCGCGTCGTGAAGCTGCAGCACGACGCTGACGTGCCCGAGCTCATCATCATCTACCTGAATCGCCTCTCCGATCTGCTCTTCACGCTCGCCCGCGTTGCCAACAAGCGGGCCGGCGCCGGCGAGGTCACCTGGTAGTCACCCGACGGTGAACACCGCCACGTGTCGTCTCCTGCCATATCCGGTGCACGTCGGGCGTGGCGTGCTGCAATCCGTGCAGGACCTTGTGCCAGAGCTTCGGGTGGCGCACCGGATTGCCATCATCACTGATGACAACGTTGGCCCCAGGTACGCGAGGCGCCTCATAGAGGCACTTGGTGAAGACCGGACGGTCGTTGTCTCGGTTGCACCTGGCGAGATGTACAAGACCCGCGAGACATGGGCGCGCATCACGGATGTGCTGCTCAATGCGCGGTTGGGACGCGACAGCGTCGTCATTGCGCTCGGTGGCGGTGTCATCGGGGATCTTGCCGGCTTCGTCGCGTCGACGTTCATGCGCGGCGTTCCGATCGTACAGGCTCCGAGCACGCTGCTCGCGATGGTGGACGCATCGATCGGTGGCAAGACCGGCGTGGATACTGATCACGGCAAGAACCTGATCGGGTCGTTTCACCCGCCGCTGGCCGTCATTTCGGACCTCGAGACGCTCGACTCGTTGCCGCCGCCGGAACTCGTCAATGGCCTCGCCGAGGCACTCAAGCACGGCGTCGTCGCTGACGCGGAGTACTTCGACGCAGTTGCCAACATTGACCTCGACGCACCGGACTGGCGCGCGTTGGTGTTCCGGAGTGTGGAGATCAAGGCGGGCATTGTCGCTGCCGACGAACGTGAAGCCGGGTTGCGCAAGGTCCTCAACTACGGTCATACCATCGGCCACGCAGTGGAGCGGCTGATGGAATTCACTGTGCCGCATGGTGCGTGTATCGCGTACGGAATGCTCGTGGAGGCGCGAATCGGCGTCTCGCTCGGCCTCGCCGAGCCACTGCTCGTCCCGGCCCTCCTCTCGGCGCTCGACCGATTCGGACTGCCCACCACGCGGCCAGCGCCACTCTCCGCAGAGGCCATCGTTGATGCAACCGCCGGTGACAAGAAATCACGCGGCGGCACCGTCGAGTACGCGCTCCCGGCGCGCTGCGGCGCAATGACCGGCGAGGATCGCGGGTACGGCACCGCCGTCTCACGCGCCATTGCAGTGGCAGCGCTCGAGATTCCGTGACGTCAGAGACTCCGCTTCACACTCGCAGGCAGCGGAGGCCGCGACGACGAAAAATACGGATCGTGCTCGGCACCCTGGTCTTCGTCGCCGCGATCTGGTTCGTGCGAAATCCGCAGGAAGTACCGCATCCGCCGGTCGCGGAGATGACCGGCGACTCCCCCGAAAGCGGGTCGACCGACACAACCGGCACACTGGCGCAGGCCGACAGCGCAGCCCGGCGCCGATGGCGGGTACAGGTCCCGTTGCGCGGCATCCCCGCGCGGTCGGCACCGTTGACCGGGCACCTTTTCCGCAGCATCGAGGTCCGGGCGCGGGCCGGCGAACGCGTTGCCGTCTCGATCACCGCGTACTGCCTCCTCGGTCGCACACGGCGCGGCAACCAGGTTCGCGCCGGAATCATTGCAGTCGACCCGGCGCTCTTCCCACTTGGACGAGAAGTGGAACTGTTCTTCGGACGGTCTCGGTACGGGCGCTTCCTCGCGGATGACACGGGAGGTGCTATCAGAGGCGCCAGAATCGACGTCTGGCTTACCGACTGCGCAGCGGCGCGACGGTTCGGGCGGAAGCGCGGATACGCGCAACTCATGCCGCGAAAGCAATGACGACCGAGTAACCGTCATTTACTGAAGTGCTTGTCAGACGACAACTTGAAACGGACACATCCATTCACAACATGTGCAATTGTTGACACTTCAAGCGCAATTCACCACAGAAGAGGCTGTCTTGCTCGCGCTCTCTATCAATTGTGTAACGTTTAGTTGACACTTGACATGTAATGTTCCCGTGACAGTTATTGCCCCTGCGAAATCGGGGCGAGCCGGTTTCAACCATCGATTCGGCGAGCCCTCGACTCGATGAACCTCAGCAGGCTGACGGCGCATCCAGCGTCGTCTCAGGACCGGAGAATTCATGGAAAAGGTCGCGACACAGCGCAGCCGCCAATCAACGCGGAGCTTCGGCGGGAGCACCTTCGATCAGTACCTCGCGGATATCAAACGACTGCCGCTCATCGACACTGCGGCCGAAGAACGTGCGCTGGCCAGGCTCGCTCAGGCGGGCGACGCGTCAGCAGCGGAACGGTTGGTTACCGCGAATCTCCGATTCGTCATCAGTTACGTGAAGAAGTATCAGGGCCATGGCCTGGATCTGGCTGAACTCGTCGCCATCGGCAACGAGGGGCTCCTCAAGGCCGTCCGCAAGTTCGACCCGGACCAGGGGGTCAAGTTCATCTCCTACGCCGTCTGGTGGGTCCGTCAGGCCGTCCTCAAGGCACTCGCCGAGCAGACGCGCAGCATCAGGGTTCCGCTCAATCAGAACTCGGCCTTGCTCCGCATGGCGAAGGCAGAGCAGATCCTCACCACCAAACTCCGCCGGGAACCAACCGACGCAGAGCTTGGCCAGATGATCAACGAAGATGCCGAGACGGTTCGGGCGCAGCGCCAGATGACCACCAGTGAAACGTCGCTCGATGCGCCGGTGGACAAGTCAGATCGTGACGCCAGCACGCTCGGAGAGCGCTTTTCGGTCAGCGACGGCCGGGACATCGAAGAAGCCACCGACGATCGCATGATGCGGGTCTTCGTCAAGGACGCGATTGAAAAGCACCTCACGATCCGTGAGCGACAGATCCTCACGATGTACTATGGGCTCGATGAGAGCGTGGAGCCGATGACGCTCGAGCGCATTGGTGACTTGCTTGGCGTGACCCGGGAGCGGATTCGCCAGATCCGTGAGCGTGCATTCGAGAAACTGCGCGAGAGCAAGGACGGCAATGCGCTCGCCGGGTTCTGGCAGGTCGCCTGATCCGAGTGCCGGGCTGCTGTTGTTCGCACCCGCTGTCCGCCTTGGATGACAGCCACTCGGCGCCACGATGTGTTCATCACGTCGTGGCGCCGAGGCGCAATCGACCGGGAGCGCGAGGCAACCGTCGCTGGCCTTCGCAGCCAAGTGGTGTAGGTTGTCTGTCCACCCTTGGCGACTGCGAGAGAGATGCTTCCGCCCGACCAGCCGACACCAGACGAGGCGGCCAACGCTGCCGTGCCCGCGGCCCCGCGTGCCGAACGGTCCGTCCTGCTGGTGGATGACGAAGCCACACTTCGCTCTGCACTGCGCCGATTCTTCCTGCGCCGAGGGTGGCGGGTGTGCGAAGCGGAGGACGGCGAGCATGCGCGCGCCCTGCTCCTCGATGGCCGCGAGATCGGTGGCGGATTCGATGCGATCATCACCGACATCCGCATGCCGCGCCTCTCGGGACTCGAGTTGCACGAGTTGGTGTCGGTTGCCGATCCCAGCATCGGACAGCGTTTCATCTTTTCATCTGGCGACACCGGTGACGTGGCTGCGCTCGCGGTCCTCGCGCGCAACCAGTGCCCCGTCATCCCGAAGCCTTTCGACCTTCCCACGCTGCTTTCAATCGCCGAACGCGTGGCACCGCCGCATCAACCCACGCGTGACCCAGGCTGCACGGCTTCCGATCCGGCCACCTGATACGTTTCACGGGTGATTACCTCACCGCTTCCGATCTTTCCTCTTGGATTGGTGCTGCTGCCTGGCGTCACGGTGCCGCTCCACATCTTCGAGCCGCGCTACCGCACGCTGCTGCGTGACGTGACCGAGAGCGGAGGTGGCTTCGGCATCATCGCCCCTCCCGATGGTGCTCACGAGTCGGAGCTTGCGTCGGGACGGATCGGCTGCGTCGCCACCGTGCGCACGACAGAGACACTGCCCGACGGTCGGGCCAATATCCTCGTGGAGGGCACGAGTCGGTTCAGGTTCATCGGGTACGTCGACTCCGGGACCCCGTATCGCATGGGCGAAGTGACGGCGTATGAGGACCTCCCGGATGATCCCGCAGCACTCCTTCGTACCGCAGCATCGGTGCGCTCGATCGCGCTCCGCGCCATCACTGCATCGATGACGGTGGGCGCGGCACACGACGAGGCGCCCGCCCTCTCCGAGGATGGCGCGTCACTCTCGTTCGAAGTGGCGCATTTGCTTCAAGTCGAGCGCGAAGTGCTCTACGAGATTCTCGCGGAACGTCACGCGCTCGCGCGCCTGCAGCGGGTGGAAGCCTTGCTCGTGAGTGCGTTGTCCGACCTCGAAGCTGCAGCGGACCTCCACGTTCGCGCGAAGACGAATGGTCATCATCATGGCCCGCCGCCGGTCTGAGTCGTGACACCGACCGTCGGCGAGGTGTTGGCCGCGATCGTCGGCCCGCGCCGCGTCCTCGAGCGGGCCGCATCTCTCGCGGCGTATTCCAGCGATGGCCTTCCTGGCTATCACCAGAGTCCGTCGCTGGCGGTGTTCCCGGGCACACGCGATGAGTTGATCGCTGTCGTTCGCGCACTGGCGAAGACGGGTGTGCCTTTTGTGCCGCGCGGTGCGGGCACAGGCTTGAGCGGTGGTGCCTTGGCCGATGGAACCGTGCTGATCGGATTGAATCGCCTGACTCGAATCCTCAGTCTCGACGTGCCGAATCGAATCGCGACCGTTGAGCCCGGCGTCGTCAACAGCACACTGCAGAAGGCGGCCGCGGTGCACGGGCTGCACTACGCGCCGGATCCGTCCAGCCAGTCTGCCTGCACGATCGGCGGCAACAGCGCGGAGAATGCCGGTGGACCGCACTGCCTGAAGTACGGCGTCACGCTCAATCACACCGTGGCGTGCACCGTCATCCTGCCTGACGGCGAAATCGTCACGCTCGGATCGCCCTATGGAGAAAGCGCCGGCTACGACCTGCTCGGCGCGTTCGTCGGGTCGGAAGGATGCTTCGGTATTGCGCTCGATTGTACAGTCAGATTGCTCCCTGACGCGCCGCGTGTGCGAACGCTCCTCGCGGACTTCATGTCGTTGCACGAGGCGGCACTGGCAACCAGCGACATCATCGCGAGTGGAATCATGCCGGCGGCACTTGAAATGATGGACGGCGCCGCGGTGCGATTGGTTGAAGCGTCGGTCTATGCCGCAGGGTATCCGGTGGACTGCGAGGCTGTACTGCTGGTCGATCTCGACGGTGTCGAGGATGGGCTCGATGATGATGTGGCGGTCGTCGCTGACCTCTGCCGCAGCCGGCATGCGCGTACCGTCCGCATCGCCGCAGATTCCGCTGAGCGGACACTCCTCTGGCAGGGGCGCAAGAAGGCGTTTGGCGCGATGGGCCGCGTGGCACCTCACCTCGTCCTGCAGGACGCGGTCGTACCCCGGACGAGGCTCCCCGCCGTCCTGCAGCAGATTGAAGCAATCGGTGCCAGACACGGCGTTGCGGTCTGGAACATCTTTCATGCCGGCGATGGCAACCTGCATCCAAGCGTCAGCTACGACGCAGGGAATGCCGACGAAGCGCAGCGCGTACACCTCTGCATGACCGAGATCATGCACGCATGCATCCGGGAAGGCGGGACCATCACCGGTGAACATGGCGTCGGCCTCGACAAGATCGACTACATGCCATCGCTCTTCGATGGCGATACCCTGGCTGCAATGTGCCGTCTGCGTGACGTCTTCGATCCGGAGCATCGGGCGAATCGCGGCAAGGTCGTGCCAGTGCATTCCTGCCGTGAATGGCATCAGTCACCGGCGGGGCGCGGCGCGTGACTGCAGACCGCGACAGCACGGATCCCGTACTGCCAGCGACCACTGACGAGGTGCGCGGCGTCATCGTCGACGCGTGCGCGACGGCCGAGCCGATCCAACTGCACGGATCCGGCACGTGGAGCGACGCTGGACCACCCCGATGCGCCACGCGCACGCTCTCGATGCGTGCGCTGTCAGGGATCATCGCCTATGTCCCGGGTGACCTGACCATCACCGCCTGGGCCGGCACCACGCTCGCCGAGCTGTCGCATGCGACTGCCGCGCACGGACAGTGGCTGGGTCTCGATCCGGCCGGCGACAGGCTGGGGACGATTGGCGCGACAGTGTCGACGGCCTCCGCCGGACCCCTGGCGCACGCATTCGGCACCCCCCGCGACCTCGTGCTCGGCATGGAAGTGGTCACCGGGTACGGTGACGTCATTCGGCCCGGCGGTCGCGTCGTGAAGAACGTGGCGGGATTCGACCTCGTGCGCCTCTTCACCGGTGCATGGGGCACCCTCGGGGCGATCACTGCCGTCACCCTCAGGCTCCGCGCGTTGCCGGTGCATGACGTGACACTCGCGATGCCGATTCGAAGCGCGGACGCGCTCGATGCATTGATCCCGAGACTCCGCGCAAACACGCTGTCGCTGCTGGCGCTCGAGTGGCTCGACGGCGCTACCGCTCAATCGCTTGGCGTGGGTCGCGGCGATGACACACTGCTGGTCCGAATCGGCGGAAATGATGCCTTCGTCCGCGGTCAGCACTCGGCGCTGTCTGGCGTGGCGAGTGTGGAATCGTGTGACCCGTCGGTGTGGGCAGCACTCGCGAATCTCGATGCGGGCGCGGTGGTTGTCGCGCGCCTGAGTGGCGCCGTGAGCACCCTGTCGGCTCGCCTCGCGGCGGTGCGCGCCGCGCTCGGCGAATCTGACGTGCAACTTGTCATGCACGCGAGCGTGCAGCGCGGGATCATCAGAGTCATCGCGGGCCGCGCGACATCTGAACTCCGCGCTGTCCTCGGCGGACAGAGTTTCGATCAGCAGTGCGTGGTCGAGCGGCAACCTGCCGCGTGGTGGTCAACCACGCGCGACCCGTTTCAGAGCCCGCTCGGTACGCGGATCCGCGCCGCGTTCGACCCGCGGGACATCTGCAATCGCACAGAGGTGCGGGATGCGTGACGCACCGCTCGGAACGCCAGTCACCGCCACGGCAACACCGTGTGCACTGCCTGGGTCTCCGCTGGCCGCCGCCTCCGCCGGTATCGATGCATGTGTTCATTGCGGATTCTGTCTTCAGGCGTGTCCCACGTACCTCGCCCTCGAGGACGAGAACGACAGTCCGCGCGGACGCATCGTGCTGATGCGCGGATTACTCGATGGCGACATTGCGCCTGAGGATCCGGTCGTCCGACAGCACATGGACCGGTGTCTCGGCTGCCGCGCCTGCGAGACCGCATGCCCCAGCGGCGTCCCGTACGGTCAATTGCTCGAAGCAACCCGAGCCACGCTTCGCGCGACGACGACGCCGCCGCTGATTGCGCGACTCATGCTTCGCATCTTCGCCTCACCCGCATTACTCCCCCTCGCGCTTCTCGGCGGCCGAATCGTCCGCACGCTCGGTCTGTCGTCGCTTTTTTCCCGACTCCCTGGTCGTATTGGCGCAGGCATGGCTATGCTCGCCAGCACGCGCCCGGTCTTCAGCAGCAGGCCATACATCGCGCGTGGCACCGGATCAGCCGGGCCCGTCGCGCTGCTTCGCGGTTGCGTCATGGAGGGGCTGCAGACGGCCACGAATGCCGCCACCGTGCGGACCCTCACGATCAACGGATACCAGGTCCGCGAGGTGACCGGACAGCGTTGCTGCGGCGCTCTCCACGCGCACGCAGGTGACCTGATCGCCGCGCGGACGCTCGCCAAGGCAAACATCGCGGCATTTGAGGCTGAGCCGCACGCCCTCATTGCCGTGAACGCTGCCGGTTGTGGTGCGATGCTCAAGGAGTACGAGCATCTATTGCACGACGAGCCGGCGTGGCGCGATCGAGCGGCGGCGGTTGCCGCGCGCACGCGCGATGCCACGGAACTGCTCGCAGCCGCCGGGCCGAAACCCGCTTCGCTGCCGGGGCCGGTGCGCGCGACCTACGATGCACCGTGCCATCTGCAGCATGCGCAACGAATCACCGCTGCCCCGCTGGCTGTGCTGCGGGCGATCGACAACCTGAAGCTCATCGCGCTGGAAGACAGCGATCAGTGCTGCGGCTCGGCCGGCATCTACAATCTGATCGAGCCGGAGGTCTCGGACTCGGTGTTGGCGCCCAAGCTGCGCAACATCGCCGCGACGCGCGCCGACATCGTTGTCACTGGAAATCCGGGTTGTCTGATGCAGATCGGCGCCGGGCTCCGGCGGTGTGGCTCTGCCGCCCGTGTGGTGCACCCGATCGACCTGCTCGATGCGGCATACGCTGCGGCCCGGGACACCTGATGCGCACGGCGGTGCTGTTCGAACCGGAAGAACTCCTGTTCGACACACTGATGCTCCGCGCGAACGCGCTGCAGACCGCACTTGAGGCCGAGGGATTCAGCGCGGACCTGTCTGCGATCAGGCATCTTCATGCTGGTGTTCCCAGTCTCGTGGCGCTCACATCGATTGCGATGCACTCCCGGATCGACACCACGGCATTTGAGCTGGTGTTGCGGCGCGCGAGTGATGCGTTCCGGTCCGCGATTGGCGCAAGCCCGCCATCCTTCGATCCGGAGGCAGCCAGTGCCGTCGTACGGCTCGCCTCCGAGTTCCCCCTCGGCGTCGTGACACGCGGTGAACGTGAGGATACGCAGCGATTGCTGGCACAGGCGGGCCTCGATCAGTGCGTGTCAGTGATCCGCTCGCTCGGAGCGACGGCGGTGTCGCTGCACCACACGGTCTGGGACGACGCGAGAACGACGCTTCGGGCGGCGCGAGGAATTGCCCTGGTGCCCGCCGGGCTGCGAGACGGGGCACGCGGCGCTGGCCTCGCGACACCATATTCCACGGGCCACGCATCGTTGCACGCACTTGCGACTGCCGATGCCGGTTTCGTCGACTCCCTCTTCTGACGCAACGTGCACCGCATGTCCCTTCCAATCACGCCGCCCGTTCTTCAACCCGTCCAGCTCTTCGACCGGAGCAGCAGGCTCCGGATGCGATTCACCGGCGAAAAAGCCGCCGAGTCTCTCACGGGTCTCGTGACCAATGATGTCCTCTCACTGCGTGGCGGGGACGGGCAGTATGCGTGTGCGCTGACTGCGAAGGGACGAGTGATTGCCGACGTGCGAATACTCGCCATCGGTGCCGACGAGTCGGACGGGGCCGCGCTGCTCGTCGACACCAACGCTGCCGCTGGACCCGGATTCGCTGCCATGATTCGCAAGTACGTGAATCCCCGGCTTGCGCGCTACACCGACATCGCCGCTGCCACTGCGTGCCTGACGCTGGTCGGTGCGTCTGCACCCGACCTGCTCATCACACTCGGTGCATCGGCCAGCGCGCTCGGTGAGGTGCGCGACGGCGGCGCATTCACGCATCGCTCCACGTCTGTTGCCGGGTATCCGGTGCGAGTTGTGAGGGTGCCGGACCTCGGAACCGCGCCGGTGTTTGACCTGCACATGGATCACGCGGCGCGGGAGGACGTGACGCGGATTCTCGTCGCAGGTGGCGCGAAGATTCAGGGCGAAGCGGAGTGGGACCGACGCCGCGTCGTCGCGACGCGGCCGGAATGGGGCCGCGACTTCGACGAGAACACCCTCGCCCAGGAGGCGAACATGGATGCGCTGGGCGCGATCTCGTACCGGAAGGGCTGCTACACGGGCCAGGAAACCGTTGCGCGCGTCCATTTTCGCGGTCATGTGAACCGGACGCTTCGACGCGTCATGTACCCCGACGGCGTCTCCCCCGCAGTCGGCGCGCCGATTCTGGCATCGGATGCGGTACCGGTCGGCGACGCACGGAGTTCGGCCCGGTCGGACGACGGCACCCTGGTCGGAATCGCGATGCTGCGACGCGAGGTGACCGACGGTGCTTCGCTCATCTGGCGGCGCGACGACGGACATGACCACACGGTGATCGTGACCAGCGCGGTGGATGCCGATTGACGCGGCGGCGTGTGGCCGGGCACGAAGGATGAACGAAAAAAGAAAAGCGGGGCTGCTCCGAAGAGCAGCCCCGCTTTGTTCGCCAGTGGCGAACTTACATCTTCTTGGCCGTGTCCATGGCCGGCGCTGCTGCCGTGCTGTCCTTCTTGGCCGTGTCGGCAGACATTGCCGGAGCAGCCTCAGGAGCCGGCGCAGCTGCAGGCATCGCAGCGGCGGAATCTGCCTTCGGGGCTTCTTCCGTCTTGGCGGCGCAAGCGGCGAGGACGAGCATGGCGGCGAACGTGGCGATACGCTTCATTGGAAAATCTCCTTGGATATCCGAGTTTAGGCACAGCATACGCAACCTGTCGACGGGCCCGCCGACGGGTAGCGACGTGAAGAATACGCCGACTTCCGCCCGTGTCAAGTGGCTTGGCCCTCGCTTCTCCGTCTGCCCTCCCCTAGTCTTACCCTAATTGTGCCGAATACCGCCAAAGTCTCCTCGACCCTCGTGCGTGGGGTTTGTCCGCACGATTGCCCGGATACGTGCGCGACGCTGGTGACCGTGGACGGAACTGGGCGTGCGACCCGGATTCAGGGCGACCCGGACCACCGCGTGACGAGCGGGTTCCTCTGTGCCAAGGTCAACCGCTACCTCGAGCGCACCTATCACAGTGATCGGCTGCGCACACCGCTGCGGCGGGTGGGGCCGAAGGGCAGTGGACAGTTCGAGCCATGCACCTGGGACGTGGCACTGCGCGAAATAGGTGCGCGACTCGACGAGATCCGGCGCGGCCCACACGGTCCTGAGGCGATCCTCCCCTACTCGTACGCGGGCACGATGGGTCAGCTGCAGGGGAGCTCGACGGATCGCAGGTTCTTCCACACGATTGGCGCCAGTCGGCTCGCGCGGACCATCTGTGCCGAGGCGGGCCGGGTCGGCATGATGATGACGGTCGGCGGCAGCGTAGGCGCCGACATCGAAGGCGTGCCGCAGAGTGACCTCGTGCTGCTCTGGGGCACGAATACGCTGACGGCGAACCCACACCTCTGGCCGTTCATCCTCGACGCACGAAAGCGCGGTGCCCGCGTGATCTGCATCGACCCCATTCGCACGCGTACCGCCGAGCAGTGTGACGAATGGATCGCCATCCGCCCGGGCACCGATGCGGCGCTCGCGCTTGGAATCATGCATGAGTTGTTCGCCCACGATTGGCTCGACCACGACTACATCGCACGACATACACTTGGCGTGGACGCGCTGCGCACGCGGGCTGCGGAATGGCCGCTCGAGCGCGCAGCGGATGTCACAGGGATTCCGGCGGAGACAATCGCGTCACTCGCTGCGGCGTACGGCGCGGCGAAGGCGGCGTTCCTGCGCGTGAACTACGGCCTGCAACGCCACGCGGGCGGCGGCATGGCCGTGCGTACCATCGCGTGTCTTCCCGCCCTGACCGGCCACTGGCGCCGACCGGGAGGCGGGGTCAACCTGTCCACGAGCGGCGCGTTCGCCTTCGACAAGCACGCATTGCAGCGGCCGGACCTGGGTCCGCCGGCGCGAACCATCAACATGATTCGACTCGGGGATGCCCTCACCGAGCCCGACGCAGGCGTCGGCGGACCGCCGGTCCAGGCGCTGATCGTCTACAACAGCAACCCGGCCGCAGTCGCACCTGATTCCACTGCCGTGCGTCGCGGCCTCGCGAGGGAAGATCTCTTCACTGTGGTCCTCGAGCATTTCCAGACCGACACCGCCGACTGGGCGGACTTCGTCCTCCCGGCCACCACGCAACTCGAGCACTGGGACGTGCACACCGCCTACGGTCACTACTACGCGTCGCTCAACAAGCCCGCCATTGCGCCCGAGGGTGAGTCACTGCCGAATACCGAGATCTTTCGGCGACTTGCCGCGGTGATGCAGCTTGACGAGCCCTCACTGCGCGACGACGACATCACCATGATCCGGCAGGTGCTGGAGTCGAATCAGGCGACCATGCGTGGCGTGACGTTCGAGGCACTCTGTGACCGCGGGTGGGTCCACCTGAACGTGCCACGACCATACCTGCCCTTTGCCGACGGCGGTTTCCTCACGCCGAGCGGGAAATGCGAGTTCGTGTCATCGCGACTTCGTGACATGGGACTCGATCCCGTTCCGACGTACATCCCGCCCTGCGAAAGCGCAGAATCCGACCCGATGCTCGCCGCCCGGTTTCCGCTCCAGCTCATTTCCAGCCCGGCGCACCAGTTCCTGAATACGACATTCGTGAACGTCGCATCCCTGCGACGTTCAGCACGAGAGCCTGAATGCATCATGCACCCGGATGACGCCGGACAGCGGAGCATCATCGAGGCGCAGATGGTCCAGATCCAGAACGATCGCGGCGCATTTCATGCCCGGGTGCGAATCAGCGATGGTATCCGCCCCGGCGTGATCTGGGCACCATCGATCTGGTGGAGCAAGCTCTCGCCCGATGGCCGCAATGCGAATGACACCACATCGCAGCGCGTCACCGACATGGGCGATGGCCCGGTGTTCTACGACAACCTCGTCGAGGTCTCGCCGGTCGGCTGACCGCTTCGCGGGAACCTCCTGTCGATGGGACGCATCGCGTCGCAGCACGAATACGAGTTGTGAAACGTTTTCGACCGCCACAGGCGTTCACTGCGGATGCTTGTCTTTCACCAGATTTCGGAGTCTTTCGTGGCCAGACTACCCAGCACTCTCGGAGAGCTCAAGAGCTCGCCGTGGGGCGCATCAGCGCTCAGAACCCGCTCCGTCAAGGACGAGCTGCGCGCCAATCTTCTGACGCGAATCCGCGCGGGGGACACCCTCCTGCCGGGCGTGATTGGTTACGAGGACACCGTGCTGCCGCAGCTCGTGAATGCGCTGCTCAGTCGCCACAACTTCATTCTGCTCGGGCTGCGTGGCCAGGCGAAGAGCCGGATTCTCCGCGCGCTCACGGCACTCCTTGATGACGAGATGCCGATCGTTGCCGGCAGCGAGATCAACGACAGCCCGTTCTCGCCGATCTCGAAGTTCTCGCGCACCCGACTGAATGAGGCGGGCGACGACACGCCGATTGCGTGGGTTCATCGTGACGAACGTTTCATCGAGAAGCTGGCAACGCCGGACGTGACCATCGCCGACATCATCGGCGATGTCGACCCGATCCGGGCGGCGAGAGGCGGTCACATGCTCAGCGACGAGCTCACGATCCAGTTCGGGATGCTGCCGCGGGCAAATCGCGGCATCTTCGCGCTGAATGAACTTCCTGACCTCTCGGGCAAGGTCCAGGTGGGCCTGTTCAACATCCTCCAGGAAGGGGACGTCCAGATCAAGGGATTCCCGGTCCGGCTGCCGCTCGATGTGATGCTCTGCTTCACCGCGAACCCGGAGGACTACACCGCGCGCGGCAAGATCATCACGCCGCTCAAGGACCGTATCGGCAGCGAAGTCATGACGCATTATCCGCTGACCGTGGCGCTCGGCGTCGCCATCACGACGCAGGAGGCCTGGACGACGCGCGACACGGTTGCGATCCGGGTCCCGGCCTTCATGTCGGAGGTTGTCGAGCGGCTCGCCTTCGAGGCGCGCGAGGACAAGCGCATCGACCGTCGAAGCGGAGTGTCACAGCGCATGCCGATCTCCGTGCTCGAGAACATGGTGTCCAACGCGGAGCGCCGCGCGCTCCAGACCGGCGAAGACGTCGCCGTTCCCCGCATGTGCGACGTGTACGCCGCCCTTCCGGCGATCACCGGCAAGATCGAGCTCGAGTACGAAGGTGAGCTCGTGGGCGGCGAGAAGATCGCGCGCGAGCTCATCCGCCGCGGGGCCGACGCGACGCTCTCGGCAAGGGGCAAGGACTTTTCGAGTGACGAGATCGTGATCTGGTTCGACGAGGGCGGAGCATTGCAGGTATCCGATGAGGTCGCCGCGGAGACGATGGTCAAGGCATTCGAGACAGTCCCCTCCCTGCTCAACATCGTCAAGGCGCTTCGTCTCGCGGATCCGTCCGATGCCGGGACGACCGCGGCGGCCTGCGAGCTCGTGCTCGAGGCGCTCGTGGCGCGGCGCAAGATCAGCCGGAACGACACTGGGCATTACGGCCGCGCCGTTCCGGAAAAGCGCCGCCGACCCAGCGACGATTTCTGACCCAGGGCATTCCGAGGATCAAGCCCCCGCCTGGCGACGCCGGGCGGGGGATGCTCGTCCCATGAGTCTCGCGCTAGCGGGCTCGGCTGGATTACCATTCCGGCTGCTGTCTGTCTATTCTGTGCGCACCAGCCTCTCTTTCCGGGCCAGTTGTCCCTTCTCGCCGTTTGACCGTCATGCCATTCGCCAGCCTTCGAAACCGTCTGATCCTCGTGATGACGGCGGCGATCCTTCCGATCGTCCTCTATCTCGCCGTCACGTCGACGCACGAGAAGAACACTGCTGGGGCGGCGCTGCAGACCGACGTGCTCGCTCGTGCAAAGGCCACCGCAGAATCGCTCGACGACAGAATGCGGATGATCAACGAGATGCTGGACTCGGCCGTGCTACTCGTGAGTGCACCGGGTGCGCGCGGGCCGATGCAGCTCGTCGATTCAAAGCCCAACCCGTTGGCTGGCGCACTGAGCATTGCGTACATCGACAGTGCAGGTCAGCGCAGACGCCTGCTGCTCGGTGACGCTGGCAGGGTTGATTCGATTCCGATCATGCGCCGTGCGACACTGGCGACGGCCACGCTCACCGCGCAACGCAATCAGGCGGAGGGGCTCGCAACCGACCTGGTCGAGGAAGGCGACGAGCGCGATCAAGCTGATTCGATCGCAATGATCGTCGTCCGACCGCTGCCTCGCCGCACGACGGCCTGCCAATGCCTCGCGGACACGCTCGGCGTCATTGTCGCCGTGTTGTCCGACAAGGGCATCCAGGCGCTGATCGGCAGTGACACGCTTCCGCCCAACAGCGTTGCTGTTCTCATTGGGCGCAGCGGGCAGCCGCTCGGTCGGATCGCGCGCCCCACTCGCTGGATCGACAGGTTCAATACTGACGACTCGATCGTCGCGGCGGGCGTGCAATCCACGGGCGCATTCAGCTTGCGCGGCGTTGACGACATACAGCGCGCCGTCGGTTTCGCGAAACTGGCGCGGCTGCCATGGCGCGTGTTCATCGGGCTGCCCGTCGCAGGCGGGTCGCAGCTTGCAAGCAATGGCGTTCGTGATGCGATGATTCTGGCGGCCCTCGCACTCATGATCGGCATTGGCGGCGTGCTGCTCGCTTTGCGCAGCTTTTCCAACCCGCTCCGAACCTTGGTCACCGACATCAAGCGATTGGCGGCTGGAAACCTCACGCATCGGAGCGAACTCTCGAAGCAGAACGGTGACGTCGGTGCGGCCGGTGTCGCGCTCAATGTGCTTGCAGCGGACCTGGAAGTCGAGCAGGAACGGACGCAGGAAGAGCTCGATCGTGCCACACAGGTTTTCGAGGAATCACCGGTAGCGATGTGGATCACCGACGCCAGCTCGGCAACGGCACAGAGTGGTCGAATTCAATCCGCAAATGCGGCGGCGGCCAAACTGCTCGGCGTTGCGGCTGGCTACCTCGTCGGGCAACGTGACGACGAACTTGTGGACGCCGGTTCGGCGCATCTTCTCGCGCCGATCACCAGCGGCTCGACATTGCCCGCGCCGCGGCGCGGGCGGGTGAAGCTTCTGACGGGCGACAAGACGCGCAAGGAATGCCTGCTGACGGTGAACCATCTCGCCGGAGCCGCGCACCCTGTGCGTCTCGTGACGGCGCAGGAAGCGCTGGCACCAACAGCAGCTGAGGTTGCGGGTAACGGCAAGCCCTCAACCGTCAGAGTCGATGTCCCCGTGCACGCAACACCGGTGGCCACGACGTCAGTGCCAGCGCGTGAGGAGCCTGAGAGTCAGCCGACAGTCGCCGCGGATCCATCAGACGCGGCGTCAGCACCTCTCGTGACGGAATTTGCGGGACGCGTCGCAGACGAGTTCAATGATGTGCTGATTGGCGTGGCCGGCTTCACGCAGCTCGCGATGGAGAACACGCATGACCCGGACATGCAGGGCATGGCGCTCAAGCGCATTCGCGAGTTGTCAGGACATGGCCTCGAGGTGGCCCGTCAGGTGCAGTCGTTCGGGGGCCGCGCCATGTCTTCGCGAATCGTCGTTGACGTCAACGCTGCCTTGTCTGACGTACTGACGTCACTCGAGGGCGCCTTGCAACCGGATATCCAGCTTGACGTGCGCTACACCTCATCGCCCGCGGTTGTCCGCGCGGACCCCGCCATGCTCCACGACGCTGCGACGGCGCTGATCATCAACGCGCGTGAGGCGATGCCCGAGGGTGGCACGCTGACGGTTGCGACCACGTTCGTCGAGGTCCCCGTGGAAAGGGCTGGCCAGTACGCGGCGGCACCGGGCCGCTACATCGTGCTCACGCTCGCGGACACCGGGAGCGGCATGACAGCGGAAACACAGGCACGGATGTTCGAGCCGTTCTTCACCACCCGCAAACGACGCGGCGCTGGGCTTGGGCTGGCCGCAGTCGCGGGCATCGCACGCGAACACTGCTGGGTCATCAGCGTTGAAAGCGAAGTCGGCATCGGTACAGCGATCTCGATGTACATGCCGCTGGCCACGGATCCGGTCTGATCGCGCCTGATCCGGCCTGATCAGCCCACGCGCGACACCTGGCCGGACCGAAGCTGGTACGACGCGCCTGTGGCCGGATCCGTCGTTTCACCGTCACCGGTCAGTGGCAGCGCCAGGCGCTCGCCATGTTCGCTCATCCAGCCTATCTGACGGGCGGGAACGCCAACCATCAGTGCATATGGCGGCACATCACGCTGTATCACCGCGCCGGCACCAACGAAGGCGAAGGCCCCGATGGTCACGCCGCAGACGATGGTGCAGTTCGCACCCAGGGTTGCGCCCGTTCTGACGATCGTATCGCGGTATTCGTCTTTCCGGGTCACCGCGGCGCGCGGATTGTAGACGTTCGTGAATACCATGCTCGGACCACAGAATACGTCATCCTCGAGTGTCACGTTGTCATAGATCGAGACGTTGTTCTGGATCTTGCAGTTGTCGCCGATGACCACTCGGTTGCCGACGAAGACGTTCTGTCCGAACGAACAGCGCGCCCCGATGCGCGCGCCGCCGCTGATGTGCACCCAGTGCCACACCCGGCTCCCATCGCCGATCACCGCACCATCATCGACGATGGCGGTCGGGTGCACCATGACGGCCATCTCAATACTCCAGTGGAAGCGCCACGCGCGTGCCATCGCGCGCACTGAGATAGGTCGCGATGAGCAATTCGAGGGAGTGCAGCCCCTCACGGCCGTCGGTGTCCGGCTCGACCTCACCACGCAGCGCACTGATGACGTTGTCGTAGTAGAGCGGATGCCCGAAGCCGTAGACCGACGTCGTGTCGTAGCTTGCCTGCGCGACCAGCGCATCGTCGGGATCCGGCTCGGCGAACTCCCAGTGATCGATGCGGTTGACGGCAACGCCTCCAAGTCGAACGGTGCCGTGTTCGCCAAGGATGGTGATTGATCCTTCGAGGTTCTTTGGATAGGTCAGCATCGTGACACTCATCGAACCGAGCGCTCCGGTGCGCCAGCGGATGGACAACACGCCGGTATCCTCGACTTGAATGTTGCGCGCGAGCGTCGCGGTGTAGGCCTGCACGCTCTCGACCGGGCCGATCAGCCAGTCGAGCAGGTCCACATAGTGACTGGCCTGATTCATGAATGCACCGCCGTCAAACTCCCACGTTCCGCGCCACGCTGCGCTGTCGTAGTAGCTCTGCGGTCGGCTCCAGAAGACGTTCACATTCACCATGTACACCTTGCCGAAGCGCCGCTTCTGCATCGCACGCTTGACCAGCTGCAGCGTTGGATTGCGTCGGTTCTGCTTGACGACGAAGAGGTACACGCCCGCAGAATCACAGGCGGCGACCATCGCCTTGCCGTCCTGCCAGCGAGTCGCCATAGGCTTTTCCGTGACCACGTGGCGCCCGGCGGCCGCACACGTGATTGCCTGCGCGGCATGCAGCCCGCTTGGCGTCGCGAGGATGACCGCATCCACCGGCGGTTCATGCGTCAACAGCGCGTCGAGGGAGTCATAGGCGGCGGCACCGGTCTCCTGCGCCGCCGCGGCCAGGCGATCCGGCGCCACATCGCAGACTGCCACCAGTTCGGCACGATCGCCGTGGGCGCGGATCGCTCCAATGTGGTTCGCCGAGATACGGCCGCATCCAACCAGCCCGAACCGGATCTTCCGACCGGTGATGGGCCGAGCGCGGGAAGGGATGACGAGGGACATGACAGTGGGGACGGAGAGGGGGCGGAAGCGAGAGAAAATAGCCGGACTCACAGCATTTGGCGCGCACAGCCTCCTGAAGGGCGACCGAAGTTCGGGCACGCATGCCAGCCGGTGGCTGTTATCATCAGGAGTGGTGCGCAGCGCGCGCGCCGCAGGCCCCGCGCCGGAGGATCCGTGAAGCCACACACCTATACCAAATACAACCCTGAGCTGGCGGACGCCGTGGACCTGCAGGCGCTACTCGACGGCCTGTCGGATTTCCTGCTCCAGAGCGGATTCGCCGAGTCCGGTGCCAACAACTCGTTCTGGGGCGGCGACGAAGAACCAGCCGATCGCTCGATGGATGCGCTCAAGGAGGCCGTGCTGAATGCACTGATCGAGAGCGGCCAATTCACGCCGGAAATGCTCGAGGCACTGCGTGGCGACGGTGATGAGGATGCGCAGGCCAGGCTGGCCGAGCTGCTCGACCAGATCGTGCAGCGCCTGATCGCGGAGGGATTCATCAACACGGAGCTCCCTCCAAAGGCCATGGACTCGCACCAACCCGTCACCGGGAAGGGCGGACTGGCTCGCGCGGCAAGCAAGGACGTGCAGTTCAACCTCTCGCAGAAAGGCATCGACTTCCTCGGCTACAAGTCACTCCGGAACATTCTTGGCTCCTTCGGCAAGAGCACCTTTGGTAGTCACGATACGCCATACCTGGCCACCGGCATCGAGAGCGACGCGTGGAGTCGTCCGTATGAGTTTGGCGACGTCCTCAACCTCGATGTGAACGAGACGTTGAAGAACTCGATGCTGCGAACCGGATCGCTCGAGGTTCCGATGGATCTCGAGTACGGTGACCTGATGGTGCGGCAATCGGAGTATCGCTCGAGTTGTGCGACGGTGCTGATGCTGGACACCTCGCATTCCATGATCCTGTATGGCGAGGATCGCTTCACGCCGGCGAAGAAGGTTGCGCTGGCGCTGACTCACCTGATCCGGACGCAGTTCCCGGGCGACTCGATCCGTGTCGTGCTGTTTCATGACAGCGCGGAGGAGATCCCGCTGGCCAAACTCGCAGGCGCACAGGTGGGGCCGTATCACACCAACACGGCCGAAGGGCTCAAGCTCGCGCGACGGATCCTCATGTCGCAGAAGAAGGACATGCGACAGATCGTCATGATCACCGACGGCAAGCCCAGTGCCCTCACGATGCCTGACGGCCAGATCTACAAGAACAGCATGGGCCTCGACATGAACGTGATCGGGCAGACGCTGCGCGAAGTCGCCGACTGCAGGCGCTCGGGCATCACGATCAACACGTTCATGCTGGCACGGGATTACGCGCTGGTGGAATTCGTGAAACGTGTGTCCGGGATCTCCCGCGGAAAGGCGTACTTCACCAACACGATGAGCCTCGGCCAGTTCGTGCTGATGGACTTCCTGCGGAAGAAGACCAAGCGGGTCAGCTGATCCTGCCTGCCCGTCAGCGATCTCCCGGCCGTTCTCCCGCCGCGCGAATCAGTGATGATGCGCTGCGGCGTTTTGGGCGGCTGCTCAGGGCATGGTATCGGCACAACGCGCGGGATCTGCCCTGGCGTCGCACCCGCGATCCGTACGCCATCCTGGTGTCGGAACTGATGCTGCAGCAGACCCAGGTGCTGCGCGTGGTGCCGCGGTGGCACGAGTTCCTGGAGCGCTTCCCCACCTTGCACACCATCGCCGTGGCGGAGGTCGCGCAGGTGGAAGCCGCGTGGGAGGGCCTCGGCTACTATGCCCGGGCCAGGAATCTGCACCGCACGGCGCGACTCGTCACGCGCGATGGTGCCGATCCACATGCCACGCTGCCGGCGAATGCGATGGCGTTGAACGCACTACCCGGGATCGGTCGCTATACCGCCGGGGCGGTGGCCAGTTTCGCGTATGGCCGCCGCTCGCCGCTGGTCGACACCAACGTCGCGCGGGTGCTGCAGCGAGTCTTTCTGCCACGCGCGAAGCGAAAGATCGCGGTCACAGAGAACGCACTCTGGGACCTGGCCGAGCGATCACTGCCGACCAGACCTGACGCTGTCTGGACGCACAATCAGGCGCTGATGGAAATCGGGGCGCTGGTGTGCACGGCCCGCGTGAAGCACTGCGGGATCTGCCCGGTGCACAGCGTCTGTGCGACATACGCCAGAAGTCAGCGCGCACCAGGCGGCGCAATCCGCTCGTAGATCATCCAGTCCGCGGTCTGCCCCGTCAGTCGAAACTTCTGACGCAGAACAGCCGCAGCCTCTGGATACATCTCGATGTCGTGATCGCGGATCTCTTCCTCCGCCGCCATCAGCGCCGGCGTTGGCAGCAGCCACCAGTGCGGCGGCGAAGCGGTCAGTTCCCGTTCGAACGCCGCCCGGTATTGCCTGCGAAATACAGAGCCCGCCCCATCGTACAGCGGCCGGATTACGGCATACCGCGACGGAATACGCATCGCCCGCAAGTACTGCGGCGCCATGTGCATACCCCACACGAGCATCTCGGGTGGTTGCGACATACCGCGCGTCAGGCTGTCCACCACCTGGTAGAGAGAACCGGGATACCGGCCGAAGTACCTGTATTCCCGCCGTTCGTAGCTGGCAATCGCATCGGGTGACACTCTCGAACGTGCCCAGCGAAAGAATTGCTGCAGCGGTCGAAGGAGCGCCACGGCAAGTACAGCGATGAGCGCAACGGTCCGGAATCTTCCTGCGATCTCACCAGCCGTCTCCCGACGCAGCGCTGCGAAACCGATGTCGGTGAGCAGTGCAGCGAAAGGCAGCATCGGAAGCCAATGATACTGCCAGAACCTCCCTTGCAGCGCCACGCCGGCGACAGCACCGAGAAATCCGACGACGAGCGCAGATATCGTGCGGCGGTGCGCGCCCTTCGGTTGACACGCACCGAAAAGTGCGATCAGGCCAACTATTCCCCACGGCAGGACCAACATCCCGTCGAACGTCACCGGGATGCGTGTCAGCCATGGATTTCCGAGCCCGGCATAGACTTCCCGGTTCCAGCGTTGCCCTTCGAAGAAAGCATCGAGACCGCCTCGCTGCTTCAGAAAAAACAGCAGAAGTGCGATCGATCCGCCGATGCCGGCGCCGACAAGCAGCGCATTGCCAACGCGCTTCCCCACCGTCTGCTCTCGCGCGTTCGCCACGATGCCCCACATGACCACCGCATAGCCGAGATAAAATGGCTTCACGAGCGTCGCGAGGCCGACCAGCGCGCCGGCGAGCAGCGCGCCGACCGGACCTCCCGTCATTGCGCAGGCGCAGGCGATGATGAGCCACGATGCTACCCAGCCATCCGGCTGCGCACTGTTCCAGAAATCGAGCCCGGCATACCAGAGCGCATACAGCGCGATCGCAATCCGGCCCGAGTCCGGCTGGCCGATGCGGCGTGCGATCCGGCGCATCGCAATCAGTGCAGCGACCACCATTGCAATGTCGAAGACGCGTATCGCCCACGCATTGCGACCTGTGAGCGCCTGCATGAGAAATGCGGGCAGCCACGCCGAAGGGCCCTTGGTATCCCAGGCATCCCTGTACGGCGCGCCGCCTCGGTGGACCGTGTCCGCCATCCATGCGAAGACGCCCGCGTCACCGGACAGCGGCCACGTCAGGGACAGCATGCTCCACAGGCAGAAGATCACAGCGGCTGCGATGAGCAGTCGGTCCTTCCACCATGGCAGCTCGGTCGTCGGCGTTGTCGTCACGAGATGAGGAAAGGTTGCTCTGGCCACTGCGGATCGCTATCAGCCATCTCTGCCACCGCGAGTGACGGCCAGGGCAAACCGGGATGAGTACCCCCCCGACTCGACGAACTCACTCCGGCAACGTGGGCACTCGATAATTCTGTTCGATCCACTCCCGATAACTGCCGTCCATCACTCCGCGCCACCACGTTTCGTTCTGGAGGAACCAGCTCACCGTTCTCCGGATGCCGGTCTCAAATGACTCCTCGGGCGTGAAGCCGAGTTCGGTCTCGATCTTGGTCGGATCGATGGCATAGCGACGGTCGTGGCCGGGCCGATCTGCCACGAACGTGATCAGCTGCTCGCAACTCTGCCTCGCCGACGACGGACAGGACGCAAACCGTGTGACAAGTTCTGCGTCAGCCGCAACGGCGTGATCCACGAGCCGGCACACGGTGCGAACGATATCGATGTTTGTCCACTCGTTCTTGCCTCCAACGTTGTAGACCTCGCCATCACGCCCCCTCTCCAGAACCGCCTCGATGGCTCGCGCATGGTCACGCACATAGAGCCAGTCGCGGACGTTCCGTCCGTCGCCATACACCGGAATGGGCTTGCCGCTCAGGCAGTTGACGATCAGGAGGGGGATCAGTTTCTCCGGGAAGTGGAACGGACCATAGTTGTTCGAGCAATTGCTCGTCGTGACTGGCAGCCCGAACGTGTGGTGATACGCACGTACGAGGTGATCCGACGCCGCCTTGCTTGCCGAGTACGGGGAGTTGGGCGCGTATGGCGTCATCTCCGTGAATGCCGGATCGTCGGGACCAAGTGAACCGTAGACCTCGTCGGTCGACACATGATGGAACCGATGCGGTCCCGGCACAGACTGCTCCACGAGCCACACCTCTCTGGCGGCCTTGAGCAGTTCATGCGTACCGACCACGTTCGTCGTAACGAACGCGTCGGGCCCGTGGATCGAGCGATCGACATGCGATTCCGCGGCAAAGTGCACCACGGTGTCCAGCTGGTGGTCACGCAGGAGGCGCATCGCCAATCCCTCCGTGGTGATGTCGCCATGGACAAACACCAGTCGCGGATCTGAAAGCACGGACGCCAGACTCGCCAGATTGCCGGCATAGGTCAGCGCGTCGAGCACCACGATCCTGGCCTCACGATGCGACGCCAGCCAGTACTGAACGAAGTTGGCGCCGATGAAGCCAGCGCCGCCCGTCACGAGCAGCCTACGCATTGACGAGCTCCCGTAGCATGTGCCTGAGATTGGTGCGCCAGTGGACCGGCGTTTCGCCGAGCGCCCGCATCGTCCCGGTCGTGTCGAGGACGCTGTACGCTGGACGACGTGCTGGCGTTGGATAGTCCGCCGAAGGAATGGCGCGCACAGGAATTTCGCGTGACAGCAAGCCACACGCGATCGATTCCTCCTGAATTGCGACGGCGAAATCGTACCAGCTGGCGACGCCCGCATCCGTCCAGTGCAGGATCCCGGCAACCTCAGGCCGCGCCACCGCCGCCCAGACCGTTCGCGCCAGCGATCTGGCGGACGTGGGCGTCCCGATCTGATCCATGATCACGCGCACCTCGTCGCGCTCGCGCATCAGCCGCAACATCGTCTTCACGAAATTCCCACCGTGAACCGAGTACAACCACGCAGTGCGGATGACCAGCGCGCGACCCGGGAGCTGGTCAAGAACAGCAAGTTCTCCATCACGCTTCGTGCGACCGTACACGGACTGCGGCGCGGTGATGTCCGTGGGGCGCCACGGACGCGATGCTTCCCCGCTGAAGACATAGTCGGTTGAGATCTGGATCATGCGAGCGCCGTATCGCTGCGCCGCCCGAGCCAGGTCCGCGGCGGCCGTCGCATTGACCGCGTGCGCCAATGCCGGCTGTTCCTCAGCACGATCCACGGCAGTGTACGCCGCGCAATTCACGATCACGGCCGGCGAATGCCCGGCAATGTACGACGCGACCGCGGCACTGTCCGTCAGGTCGAGCTCCGGGATGTCGACGGCAAAGACCGGGACATCGTCCGGCACTGAACGGAGCAATTCACGGCCAAGCTGGCCAGCTGCACCGGTGATCATCACGCTCGTCGTCACGGCAGCGCCGCACTCATGTCGAGCGGTGTTCCCAAGGTATCCTTCGCGGACAATACAGGCTGAACGCCAGCGGGAATCGGCCAGTCGATTCCAATCGCCGGGTCGTTCCAGCGGATGGTTTGCTCGCTGCTCGCGTCATAGCGATCGGTGACCTTGTACTGAATGTCAGCCGTTTCCGACAGCACGAGAAATCCGTGCGCGAATCCCGGTGGAATCCACAGCTGATGCTGGTTGTCCTCTGACAGCTCGGTGGCCGCCCAGTTTCCGAAAGTCGAAGAGGAGCGTCTGACATCGACGGCGACATCCCACACCCGGCCCGCAGAGCAGCGAACCAGCTTGCCTTGCGTATGCCGGGACTGAAAATGCAATCCACGCAGTGTCCACTGGCGTGACCTGCTCTGGTTGTCCTGGATGAACGTCACGTCGGCGATCCCGCGCCGGAATGCCTCATCCTGCCATGTCATCACGAACGAGCCGCGTGCGTCGCCAAAGACCTGCGGTTCAATCAGAACGAGGTCTGGAATCGCAAGGCGCGTGAACTTCAACGAAACCGTCCCTCGGCAAGCATCGCGCGCAGGTATTTCCCGTATCCGGTCTTCATCAATGGCGCCGCCAACACCTCAACGGCGGCGTCATCGATCCACCCGAGTCGCCACGCGATCTCCTCAGGACATGCCACCTTCAATCCCTGACGATGCTCAATCGTCTCGATAAACTGTCCGGCCTGAAGCAGCGACTCATGCGAGCCCGTGTCCAGCCAGGCGGTACCGCGGCCGAGCATCTCGACGTGCAGGAGCCCGAGATCGAGGTAGGCACGATTCACATCCGTGATCTCGAGTTCGCCCCTGGCCGACGGACGAATGCCCGCTGCGATTTCACAGACCCGCCAATCATAGAAGTACAATCCCGTCACCGCGTAGTTGGATCGCGGAACCACCGGCTTCTCCTCGATGCCAATGGCGCGTCCGTCGGCGTCGAATTCAACCACACCGTACTGCGTGGGGTCGCTGACGCGGTAGCCAAACACCGTCGCGCCCGTGTCGCGGGCACTCACGCGCTGCAGCGCGCTGCTGAGCTCCGCGCCGTAGAAGATGTTGTCGCCGAGCACGAGACAACTGTCCCGCCCCGCGACAAAGTCACGGCCGATGAGGAAGGCCTGCGCCAACCCATCAGGCGACGGCTGGACCGCATACTCGATCGACATTCCCCACTGACTGCCGTCGCCAAGGAGGCGATGAAACATCGCCTGCTCGTGCGGCGTGGTGATCAGGAGCACGTTCCGCACCTGGGCGAGCATCAGCGTCGCCAGCGGATAGTAGATCATCGGCTTGTCGTACACGGGGAGCAGCTGCTTGCTGACGGCACGGGTGATCGGATACAACCGCGTACCCGAGCCACCAGCCAGGATGATTCCCTGTCGACGATTTGCTGAATCCAAGGCGCGTGCTCCAGAGACCGCGATGATTGAAGTTTCTCCCTGGCCGCGCCAGCGCATCCGCTGACACGCATGGGGTGCGAGGTGTCACCTGCCGCACACGCGCCGCCGTCCACCGCGATTGACGCCGTGGCTCCGACTGTGACTCCTCCATCTGACGACGCCCACGCGTGCCCTGCGGTTCCTCGCGGGCGTCGCCTGTCGTCACCGCCGAATGCTGTCCTTCACCGCACGCGGGAACTTGTTCGCCAATGAGTCAACGTACGGCCGCTCGCCGTGCCCGACATAGATCTGGCGCGGGCGCGCGATCTTCTGCTCCTTGTCGTCGAGCATCTCCTCCCACTGCGCCAGCCATCCGGCGGTGCGGGCCACGGCGAAGAGGACCGTGAAGAAATCGGCGGGAAACGCCATCGACCGGTAAATCAGTCCGGTGTAGAAGTCCACGTTCGGATACAGCTTTCGCGAGATGAAATAGTCATCCGAGAGGGCGATCCGCTCCAGCTCAAGCGCGATCTCGAGATCCTTGTCGATCCCGATCTGTGCGAAGACCTCATCCGCCAGTTTCTTCACGATCCGGGCCCGCGGATCATAGTTCTTGTACACGCGATGCCCGAAACCCATCAGGCGCTGGCCCTTGCCATTCTTCACCGCCTCGATGAAGGCCGGCACGTTCTTCACGTGCTCGATCTCCTTGATCATCCGCAGCACCTGCTCGTTCGCCCCGCCATGCAGCGGGCCGAACAGGGCGGCAATCCCTGCGGACACGGCGCTGAAGGGATCCACGTGACTCGAACCCACCGCGCGCACGGCGTTGGTGGAGCAGTTCTGCTCGTGATCCGCGTGGAGGATGAACAGGACCTCGAGCGCACGGCTGAACACCGGGTTCGCTTCATACTTCGGCTCGCTCATCCGTGCCACCATCGACAGGAAGTTCTCGCCGTAATTCAGCTGGTTGTCCGGATAGATGATCGGTAGTCCCTTCACATGGCGATACGCAAACGCCGCCAGCGTCGGCAGCTTCGCCAGCAGCCGGATCACCGAGATGTATCGTTCCTTCGGATCGAAGATGTTGTGCGCTTTCGGATAAAAACTCGAGAGCGCCGCCACCGACGAGCAGAGCATGGACATCGGATGCGCGTCGTACCGGAAGCCTTCGAGGAACTTCCGGATGTTCTCATGCACGTACGTGTGGAAGGTGATGTCGTGCACCCACACGTCGTATTGCGGCTGCGTTGGCAACTCACCGTGCCGCAGCAGGTAGGCAACTTCGAGAAACGTCGCATTCTCGGCGAGTTGCTCAATCGGATAACCGCGGTAGCGGAGAATACCCTTGTCGCCATCGATGAATGTGATCGCGCTCTTGCAGCTCGCCGTGTTCATGAACGCCGGATCGTAGCTGAGCAGCCCGAACTCACCTGGCGCACCGCGCTTGACCTGTTTCAGGTCGGCCGCTCGAACGTAGGTGTCGCCTTCCGGGCCCTCGGTGGTGATGGGCGTGCTGTACGAACTTCCGGTGCGACTGTCGCGGAGCTCGAGGGTGCCACCGGCCGTCGTCTCACTCATCCTGCGGATCTCCACGCCTGAAGGTTGCGCGCCGGCCCGCGGCCGGTACGGTCATGATGCACATGCTGCCTGTCGAATCCGGCGGACATCGTCGAGCCGGGACCGACGTCAACTCCGAACCTAACAGCAGCGCATATACATGGAGCGGCGCACCCATGGCGAACCGATCGCGCGGGCTGCAGGCGGTCGCGCGGCCGCTCCGGCGCCAGAAGCAGGCGCGAGGCACAGGTGCCAATGGCCCGGCTCGATCGTCCTTGCATCAATGCACCCGGTCGTGACCTCGCGCCAGCGGGTTCGGCTACGCCAGAAGGACCGCAGGGAGACCCAACGGCGGTAGTTTTCGGGCGCGGTATCCCGCAGGTGACCCTTACCCTCTCTCCTCCCCAAGCGTTTCGATGAAGCTGCTCCACGTCGTCGGTGCCCGGCCAAACTTTCCGAAGCTCGCCCCCGTCTATCGTGCTGGTGTTCGCGCCGGAGTCACGCAGGTCGTCGTCCACACCGGCCAGCACTATGACGAGGCGCTGTCAGAGGGCTTCTTCGCGTCGCTGCAGCTGCCGGTTCCGACACACAACCTCGCTGTTGGGAGCGCCAGTCACGCCGTGCAGACTGCGCGAGTCATGGAGAAGATCGAACCGGTGCTCCTGGCCGAGGCTCCGGACTGGGTGGTTGTGTACGGTGACGTGAACTCGACGGTCGCCGCCGCCCTCGTCGCGTCGAAGCTGGGAATGAAGATCGCGCACGTCGAAGCCGGCCTGCGCAGCAATGACCGGTCCATGCCCGAGGAAATCAACCGCATCGTCACTGACTGCCTGGCTGACCTGCTGCTGACCCCGTCCCGGGACGCCCACCCGACCCTGCGGTCCGAAGGTGTCCCGGAGGAGAAGGTTGCATTCGTGGGCAACGTGATGATCGACTCACTGATGTTCACGCTCGAGCGCGAAGGAATTCAGCCCGCGCCGGACGGATCGTGGCTTGATGATGGCACTGTGCTGGTAACCCTGCACAGACCTTCGAATGTTGACGACGCGAGACGACTCAGGGGCATCGTCACCGCCCTCCAGAAGATTGCGAAGGACCGCCGCGTGCTCTTCCCTGCGCATCCACGGACCCGTGCAAAAATGGCTGAGTTCGGCATTGACGCGGGTGCGGTCGCCATGCTCGACCCGGTACCGTATGAGGAAATGCTCCGGCTCATGACACGCGCGCACGTCGTCATCACCGATTCCGGCGGGGTTCAGGAAGAAACGACCGCGCTCGGAATCCCATGCCTGACGCTTCGCCCGAACACCGAAAGGCCCGTGACCGTGACTGAGGGCACGAACCAACTCGTGGCCACACCGGAAGAGCTGCCGGCCCTCGTCATGGCGAGCGTTCGCAGTATTGGCACGCGGGCACCGGACGGATGGGATGGCATGGCCGGCGGGCGCGTCATCGCTGCACTCATGGCACGGACGTCGAACTGACCAGCGCTGCGTGCGCCTGTCCCGTCGGCTTCAGTACTTTCTTCTCCAGCGCGAGACCTGCGCGGAGCCGTTCGCTCTCAGTGATGCCAGCGTCTGCGGCAGTACCCGCTGCGTCACTGTATCTGCGCCCCCTTACCGTATGGATAAGTCATGGGTTCCCCGTCACCTATTGATAGAACCGTAGCCAGCGAGCACGCCGCCGAACTGCGCACGGGAGACCGGTTCTCCTTTGGCGAGAACTGGCGGAGCTTTCTTCGTACGGTCAACGATGATCGGATCGCCGAGGCGGTCGCCTCGCTGCGCCAGAAGCTCGGCGTGGACACGCTAGCCGGCCAGCGATTCATCGACATTGGTTCTGGCAGCGGGTTGTTCTCGCTTGCGGCGCATCGGCTCGGCGCAGATGTCACGTCGTTCGACTACGACCCGTCGTCCGTCGGCTGCACCCTTGAAATGCGTGAACGGTACGCCAAGGACTCACCACGCTGGCGCATTCTTCACGGTTCCGTACTGGACAAGGCGTTCCTCGAATCCCTTGGAAGCTTCGACGTCGTCTACTCGTGGGGTGTGCTCCACCACACCGGCGCCATGTGGCCGGCGATCAGGAATGTGCTGCCGATGGTGCAGCCACATGGTCGACTGTTCATCGCGCTCTACAACGACCAGGGTGTCTGGTCGCGGCGATGGCTGAAGATCAAGCGAGTGTACTGCTCCTCGACGCTGGGAAGGCTCGCCGTATCCGGCGTCTTCATTCCCTGGTGGACGGCGAAGATGGCGGTGTCGGACGTGATCAGGGGCCACATGCCCTGGTATTCGATGGCCACGTATTCGAGGAACCGCGGCATGAGTGTATGGCACGACTGGCTGGACTGGCTGGGCGGCTATCCGTTCGAAGCGGCAAAGCCGGAGGAGATCATCTTCCCGATCCAGTCCGAAGGCTTCGCACTGACGAACCTCAACACGCAGTACGGGTCCGTGGGATGTGTGGAGTACGTCTTCGTGAAGCAGTCATAGGGGGCTCGCGCCGTCGCGGACCCGACAGCCGTCCGCCGCACGATGACAGACGCACAGCGCCGCCTCACTTCGGGCGCGCGACCGCTATGAGGCTTCCGCCGATCGGCAGCGAGCCGCCGCGGGTGATCCACTCCCTCTCGCGCCTCAGCAGTGCCTCGAGGACACGTCCGAGGCTGTTGCGCGGGAGCACATGCTCAACGTCCACAGATGAGGCGACGGCGTCGCGGCGACCGAGTCTCGATGGCAGACTCCTGCGGAGGAACACCGGCAAGGGCAGCCAGGCGAACATGCCACTGAGGTATTCCACCGCGAAGCCGGCACGATCAATCGCTCTGCGGAGCGTGGAAGGGCTATAGCGTCGGAAGTGCCCAGCCGCAGTGTCGTCCGCCGACCAGAGGA
>JANMNM010000176.1:0-8044 GCA_031373905.1 Gemmatimonadaceae bacterium
GCACCAGGCGCGCACATCCGGCAGTCACTCTCCGCCGGAGAATGCGCGGCGCAGCGCTCCACGTCTCGCCACGAGCAGATCGTACTCAGCGCGCGAAAACGTTCGCGTGATCGCCGCGTCGGCCCGCATGCCACCCAGCCACGACATGACGCGTTCCCAGAACATTCGGGACTGGACATCCGTCATACCGACATCCGCACCCTTCACACCGCCGGCAGCCGAATTCAGCGCACGCGCCGCAGCATCCACCGAGTCTGCCCGCGCCCGAAAACTCTCGGCCCTGACCATGCTGGCGGGCTTCGCTGGGCGTGCGCCGCACTTCGGCGCCGCCGCGCGATCAAGCGACGCGCTGTCGGCCACAGTGACGCCCATGACCGTGTACACACGTTCCTGCGCGCGTCGCGTTGCAGCCGAGTCGCCGCTCTGCTGTGCCAATGCCATGGCCTGCATTGCGCCGATGATCTCCTTCACCTTCGGATCGTTCTGTGCTCCGATGGGATCGCGCTGCATCCTCGTCATGACTTCCTGCATGCTGCGCTCACTGGCTTGCTCCGCCGCACGCCTGACGTCACTTCGACAGGTGCTGTAGCGAGTCGTGCTGCTCTCGAACGCGTTCCGCGCACCGTCATTGTCGAACATGGCCGCCGAGTCGGCGAGCGCACTTCGCCTGGCCTCCATCTCGTCGTACTTCGCCCGGTTCTCGGCTCGTTGCGCCTTCACTTTCCCGAGTGCAGCGGTATATCGGTCCAGTCGCTCGGCAGTGATCTCGATGGTCGTCGCATCAAACGTCGGCTCGATCAGGCTCGCTGCAGCAGCTCGATCTTCGGCCGTCTGCTCGACCCGACGCTCTGCGGCGCGGCGAAGCGCGCCGAGTTGTGCCGCAGCCGGACTGCTGGCGGCGAGGGCCGCGATCAACGGCACGACGGCGAGGAGGGTCCGGCGGAAGGGTTGCAATCGCATCACGCAGCTCCTTGAGAAGCGTCCGAGTCGGCAATGGCGGCCGACGGAAGGTGAAAGGCACCGCGCGCGAAGGCGCTGACCTGCATGATCAGACGTTGCCCGTGCACTCATCATCTCACGCGGACACGCGCGCGGCAATGGGTCAGAAGCACCATCCGGCCCGGCAGATGACCCGTGCCCAGCCGCCTCCCACAGGCCGTCTACTCTTCCCTCGCCGCGAGTTGACGGACCGTTGCCGCGAGCAGGCGAACGCGCGCCGCATCACGCGCGCGCACTGCGCCACGCTCCAGTCGCGTTGCAAGCGCGCCAAGTGTCGCGGCACGCGCCGGACCAGCCTGCTGCTCTGCGAGGCCGAGCGACGCCCTGATGCTCTCGACCTGGCCAGCCACGACGCCGTTGCCCCGCTCGAGCTGGTCCACGTACGCGCGAGCCACGACCATGCTGGGTGGCCACACGAGACGTTCCTGCGTCTGCGGATTGCTCCCGCCAAAATGCACTGTTTTTGCCGCGTCAATCTCGTTCTGCGACAGCATCGCGCTCGGCTTCAACTCGAGCACGTCCAGGCCACGTCCGATCTCGGACCCGTAGATCTGGCCGTTGTACCAGTAGGCTGACCAGAACCCCGCGAGCGTGAGTTCGGCGGGTTTGATTGGCCCGCGATCAAAATAGGCAATCTCGACGGCGTTCTTCGGGTTCGTGAAATCGAAGACCGAGAGTCCGCCCTGGTACCACGCCTGCACCATGATGTCGCGTCCCGGCACCGGGATGAGCGTTCCGTTGTGCGCCACGCAGTTCTCCACGTCTCGCTGTGCGGCGGGAAGTTTGTAGTGCCCCTGCGCGAGCATCTTCCGGCGCGTGATGCTGAAGATCGCGTCCGCGCCCCAGCGCATCTTGTCCGTCGCGCGGCAGCGTGCGCCCGTGCCTCCACCCCACTCGTCGCTGAACAGGATCTTGCTGCCATCGTTGCTGAACGTGGCGGAGTGCCAGTACGAGAAGTTCGGGTCGATCACTTCATCGATGCGCTTCGGCGCAGCCGGATTGGTGATGTCGAGCAGGATACCGTTGCCGGAACATGCCCCGGCTGCGAGTCCAAGTGCCGGGTACACGGTGATGTCGTGACACTGATCCGTTTCCGAGGTCTCCTGCGTGCCGTCGCCATGGCGCCCACCCTGCCAGAGCCCGCTGATCGCGTTCGTGCGGCGATCTGAAAAGATCCGCGGACGATTGACGATTCGCGCATCCTGCGGCGCGGCCAGCGGCACGCGGATGATGTCGATGCGGAAGCGTGCCGTCGCGAAATCCGTCGCCGGCGATCCGTCGGAGCACCCAGCCAGTTCGCGGCTGTTCCGCACGTCAGACGTTCCGGACACGTAGAGGTAGACCGCCGTCGAGTCCTTCGGATCAGGAACCAGGGTGTGCGTGTGCGAGCCGCGACAGGTCTGCACTGCGCCAACCTGCCGGGGATGATCAAGATCGCTGATGTCAAAGATGCGGACGCCAAGGAACCGATCCGGGCTCACCGCGCCGTCAACACCCATTCCGCGACAATCGATCCGTCCCTTGTTTTCCTCGACTGACATGAAGAGCAGGTTGCCGTGCACCGAGAGGTCACCTTGCCCGCCCGGGCAGGGAAACGCCAACCGGAGCGTCGGGCTCGATGGCGTCGAGATGTCCCAGACCTGAAATCCGTGGTACCCACCGATGAAGGCGTACTTCCCGCTGAACGCGATATCCGAGATCGCGAACGCGAAGTCACCGGCATCATCGGGATTGAAGAACCCGTCCGGTCGGTTCCGGTGCGCGAGCAGTGTGAGGTTGCTGATCGCTTCCTCGGCGTCGTTCCAGCCGCCGCGGAGGCTGAATCGCGGATCTGAGGTGCTCGCCTTGGCCTGCGCACGCAGCGACGGGCTGCCGACGCAGGTCAGGAGTACCAGGCACGCCACCAGACGCGTGCAGTTTGTCACTGATCGGAATGCGGTCATCGAGAGACAGGGTCGCATGGTGAGGGCCCGGCGTGGAACCACCGGATCGCGCCGTAACTTATCGTCGCGCGCGAATCCGGCGCATTCTGGCGATCTCCGCCCGCTGGTCGGCATCAACGTCGATGATGAAGCGATTGAGAGCCGACTCCTGCGCCGCGCCCGGCGAGGCTCGCAGGGAGGCAGCCATGGTGATGGCGCCAAGGTGATGCTGGATCATGCCGTCGAGGAACAGTCGGTCGAACCGGGCTCCGTTCGCTCGAGCGAGAGAGCGCATCTGACTCGCGGTCAGCATCCCGGGCATGAGTGCGTGCTGCATGGCAACGCCATGCATGGCGTGACCGCTCATGCTGTCGTTGCCCTGCGCTGTTGCGCCCTGCACTGTTGCGCCCTGCCGGAGCAGCCACCGTCGCATCAGGGCCATCTCATCCGTCTGGGACGTTTCGATCCGGTCAGCGAGCAGCAGCAGCTCGCGTGTCCTCGTCCGTGTCCGAAGCAGCGCCGTCATCTCCACGGCCTGCTGATGATGCCCAAGCATCTCCTGCATGAAGCGAACGTCGGCAGGCGTTACCGGAGGGCCGGAAGGGACCGGCTGGGCCGTCGCCGCACGCCACGGCACGGCAGCAGTGAGCAGCCAGACGACCCGACGGAGAAGTCGACGACGATGCATGAAGGGAAGATGCCGTGCGTCGAACGTGTTCACCAGCGCAGCCCGTTTCAGGGCGCGTCGCGTAGCATCGTAGCCGCGAGTTCCCGCACGATCTTGGCGGCAACGGAGGCCGTCAATCCGGACGAATCGCGCGCGGGATTGAATTCGACGACGTCGGCGCCCACGATTGGCGTCGCGACGGAGTGGATCATCCCGAGCACATCACGCGTCGAGAGTCCGCCGGGCTCCCAGTGGCTCACGCCCGGCGCGAACGCCGGGTCCAGCCCATCCAGGTCGATCGAGAGATACACCGGTCCGGCCACGATCGGGCGCACGCCGTCCATCCACGCGATCATGTCGATCACCTCGACGCCAAAGCGGTCGGCCTGCGACCGCTGACTCGACGTGAGCGTTCGGATGCCGACCTGCACGAGTCGACTCGCGAGACCTTCCTCCATGATTCGCGCGAACGGGCATGCGTGCGAGTAGCGGTCGCCCTCGAACTCGTCATACAGATCCGCGTGTGCATCGATGTGCAGGATGGTCGGCGGCGCATGATGCTGATTCACCGCCCGGAGAATCGGGTACGTGACGGAGTGATCGCCGCCGAGCGCGATGGGCCGGACCGGGCTGCCGATCAGAGCGGAGATACCCGACTCGATCCGCGCGCGCGCCTCCGCGGCATCCGACGGAAGCTCCAGGTCGCCGGCGTCACCCAGCCGGTTCGCGCTGAATATGTCGACGCCCGCTTCGCTCCAGCTGTTGCCCGCCGGCGAGTGCAATGCCTCGCGAATCAGCCGTGGCGCCAGCGCGGCGCCCCGGAGAAACGACGAGCTGCCGTCATACGGCACACCGATGAGAACGGGCGGCGGAAACATGGATTGATGGACAGTGTCCGGGCAGGTCAGACTCGAGGAGCGGCCCCGGCGTCCGACTCACGTTCGCGCCCGGTCGCACCCTGCGTCCAAGACTAGCGGGTGCATGTCTGCGGGTGCATGTCTGCGGGTGCATGCAACTGCCGTGGCCCCCGCCTGCCCGGGCGGGGCCGGGCAACAGCCCTGGCCTGATCCGCGGGATCGGTCGGCCCGAGTATTCTTCGGGTTCCTCCGACTGAGTCCTGCGATGCCGACTGCCGCGCCCTCCAGACCGCCAGGCCCCCGTGCGCGGTACCCGGGTGAGTTGATCCTGAAGCTGAACAACGAGCGACTCAGCTTCCTGCGCGGGCTCGCGCGCGAGTACGGCGACGTCGTGCAGTTGCGCCTGGGCAGGCAGACCCTGGTGATGCTGAGCCATCCCGACGACATCCGGGATCTCCTCGTGACCCATCAGAAGGGCTTTCGCAAGGGTCAGGCACTCGAGCGGGCGAAGATCCTCATCGGCGAGGGATTGCTCACGTCCGAGGGCGAGCAGCACCTTCGACAGCGCCGCCTGGTGCAGCCGGCATTTCACCGGGCCCGCATCGCGGCGTACGCGCCGTCCATGACCGGCGCCGCGATGCAGGCACAGCATGCCTGGCAAGACGGGCAGCACCTCGACATCAATCGCGCGATGATGCATGTGACACTCGCAATCGTCGCCGCCACGCTGTTTGGAGCCGACGTTCGCGACGAGAGCAGTGAGATCGGCCGGGCACTCGATGATGTGTTCGCCTCGTTCGACCTGGGCTACGGGCTCCTCACACCGATCATGGATCTGCTGCCGAGTCGGAAGCGCCGGCGGTTTCAGGCCGGCAAGCAGCGGCTCGATGAAACCATCACCCGGATCATTGCAGAGCGGCGCGCGAGCGGTGAAGACACCGGCGACCTGCTGTCCATGATGTTGCACGCGGTGGACTCGGAAGGCGATGGGACCGGCATGACCGATCAACAGCTCCGTGACGAGGCGATCACCCTCTTCATCGCGGGACACGAGACGACGGCCAACGCGCTCAGCTGGACCTGGTTCCTGCTGGCACGGAACCCGGAGGCCGAGGCAGCGCTGCACGCAGAGATCGACGCCGTCATCGGCGATCGCCTCCCGACGATGGATGATCTGGCGCAGCTGCCGGTGACCCGCGCGACGATCGCGGAATCGATGCGGCTGTATCCCCCCGCATACATCGTCGGGCGACGATCGACCGAGCCGTATCAGATTCGCGAGTATGCATTTGCAGCGCGTACGCTCTTCCTGTCGCCACAGTTCATCGTGCATCGCGATCCACGCTGGTGGCCAGACCCGGACGCGTTCCTGCCGTCGCGATGGCTCGGCGGCGAGCAACAGACTGCGCGTCCGAAAATGGCGTACTTCCCATTCGGGGGCGGCACGCGCATCTGCGTCGGCGAACAGTTCGCATGGATGGAAGCGATGCTCGTGCTGGCCACGCTCGCACGTCGATGGCGGGTGCGGATGGACGGTCCTGATCCCGAGATGGAACCGATCATCACGCTGCGTCCGCGCGGCGGGCTACCCGCGCGACTGGAGCGTCGCGGCTGAGCGTCGGCCCTACTGAATGAGGACGCTGGCGGTACCGTCGAGTCGCGCGCGGACGACGAACCCGCGTTCGTTGGCAAACACGCTTTCGACCTGAAAGTTGGCGATGCTCCCGCCGAGGATGACGCCCGGCGCGACGGTACGATTCAGCAGCAGCAACATCTCCGTGCGCGCCGAGTCGAGCTGCGCGCCAAGCCGCACGCGTCCGCCATTGGTCGCCTTGCGGATGGCGCGCCCGATCAGCGGTGCCGCCAGCGTCGCCTTGACCCGTGACAATGCACCGCGACTGGCAAGACTCCATTCCAGCTCGTCGAGTCGCAGCTCGCGCGCCGCGGCGTCCCAACGCAGCCTGGACGCGAGCGTGAGGGTGCCGCGCAGGCTCCCTGCCACGTCGAGCGCCACGCGCACGCTGTCAGACGCTGCCGTCACGCGCACCGCTTCCACCTTCACGCCCGTCGTCGCGGTCTCCGCCACCAGCAGCTCCGTCGCGCGCCGATTGAGTTCCTCGAACGGCAACTCGACCGAGAGCGGAATCGCAAAGCCCGCGGGGCTCGTCCCGAGTTGGAGCGTCGGCAAGGGTCGGTTGATGGTGGGCGGCCTGGCGCCGGCAATCACGCGCGGCCTGGCATACACCACGATCGCCGTCCGGAAGGAGGCGCCCGCTCCCGTCAGCGGCACCACGCGAATCGTCTCGGGATCGAGCACCAGCCAGAGTGTATTCAGCGAGTCGAGCGCGGATGGTTCGAGGAAGCTGCGCCAGATCGAGTCCGCGAGCGGACGAAAATCCGCCGCCGTCGGCATCGCCGAATCAACCTGGGCGGCGAATGTCCTGAGCTGACCGTCCACGACGGAGCGCAGGGCTCCACTCGCATCGATGCGCAGTGCCGTCACGCGGCACTGGTCAAGCAGCGTGGCGGCGAACTGCGTTTCGCGCGAGCCGAGACTCCAGTCACGGCGCCAGTACAGCGACGTGGTCATCGAGAGTGTGGCGCGGCGCATCGCTTCAGGCGCGAACCCGCAGCTGGCGATGCCGGCACCAGGAACGCCAACGCGGCCACGATATCGCAGATTCGTGGTGATGGAGAATCGATCCGCGCTGGCGGAGAGCAGCAGCGGGTCACGTTGGTATCCGTACTGATGGCACACCAGCCCGGCGGCGTTCCGGCAGATGGAGTTCGCAAGCGAGTCCCGGGCGGGGAACAGCGAATCCAGCACCGGAGTCAGCGCGCGGAGCACGTAGGTCACCTGCACCGGGATCACGGCCAGCGGCACCGGGTCAGAGGCACGCGGACTGGATGACGACGAGGCACTGCCGGTGACCGGGGTCGGTGCAACGGTCGCCGGTGCCCCGCCGCTGCACGAGGCGGCGAGGCAGGCGAGCGCAAATGCAACAACGCGGTCCGCCACCGTCATGCGTTCCCACCGGGCGCGGGCGACTTTCGGACCATCCCGTCTTCGATCAGCACGGCGGCGGCACCATCGGCCAGCGCATTACCCTTGGCGTCGCGAACGATGGCACCCATCGCATTCCCGGAGTCGAGGTCACAAGTCGCAGCACGGATCGGTCCGCAAGCACGCGAAGCTTACCCGCGTCGGCTATCTTCCGGAATGATGCCAGCCCCGATCCGTCGCCGATGAGAATCGTCGGCGGCAAGTACAATGGCCGCGACCTGACGTCGCCGAATGACTTCCGCGTGCGCCCCACAGCGGAACGCGTGCGCGCACTGCTGCTCGATCAGCTCAAGGCTGACCTGACTGGCGCCCGGATTCTCGACCTGTTCGCCGGAACTGGTGCGCTCGGACTGGAAGCGATCTCGCGCGGCGCCAAGTACGCGGACTTCGTCGAAACGCGGCCAAGCAGCCTGCACGCCCTGCGCGCGAACATCGCCCTGCTGCGCGTCTCGGCCAAGTGCCGCGTGTACAAGAAGGACGCGGTGCAGTTTGCCGAAGCGCTCACGGAACAACGATGGGACATTGCGTTCGCTGA
>JANMNM010000177.1:0-12068 GCA_031373905.1 Gemmatimonadaceae bacterium
CATGTGGAAACCTGGAAGAGAGTTGGCGTCGGCATGGCATCGCCGACACCGAGCATCTTCTCCCGGACCTGCACCAATCGTGTATGCGTCGAGGCAACGGACCAGTCACGGTTTCACCGGTCCTGCATCACGACGAACTCTGCCTCGTGTGACGCGGCACACTCAGCGCGGCGAGGGCATCACCGGGAACAGTGACGTCGCGGCGTTCGGTGCGCCGCGAAGCCGGGCAGTGCGCTGTGCTCCGACGCCGGTATCTGGCGAGGGACAGCCCCGGGGTTCGGCGCTGGCGCCGCGGTGCGCACCGGTCTGAAACGCGACTGCACCTTCGTCAATCACCGGCGGCCGCACACGGCCCTCGGTGGCCACAAGCCCGAGCACGCCTGCTCGGCTGCACGGCTGCACGGCTGCACGGCGGAAGCCGTCGGCTGTGTCCACCCGCGTCGTGTACCAAGGAGAACCGCGGCGACTGTCTTGACCCGGACGACCACCTCTCATTTGTACGGTGTAACCATCCATCGTCAGGCCGCTCGTGTTGATGGCGACCGAGGCGGGTTCCGGGCACAGAAGACTCAGGTCAGCCTCGAGAGCAGCGATGCAGTCCTGGCCCGTCTTGGCGATGAAATCGAGGAACGGTCCGGGCAACGCCGAGGGAGGGGGCTTGTGGCAAGCGTTCGCCTGAGCTCGCGACGCAGCGCCCTCCGGCCCCGGGGCGTAAACTGTGCGCACCTCCCTGTGTCCCCACTTCTGCGCATCCGTCGAGCCATGTCTTTCGCCCCGCTTCCCCTTGGTCGTCGCGCGTTGCTCGCGACCCTCTGCGCCGCTGGTACGCTGCACGCGCAGGCCGCCCCCCGCGCCATGACGCTGCGCGATTGGTATCGCGTCACCACGGTCAGCCAGCCCGCCGTCAGCCCCGATGGCAAGCGCGTCGCGTTCACGGTCACGACCGTGCGCGAGGCGGAGAACAAGCGCCATCAGGAGGTCTGGGTGGCGGCGCTCGACGGCAGCGCACCACAACGATGGACGTCGCCAGGCTACGAAAGCAGCACACCACGGTGGACGCCCGATGGCTCGCACCTGCTCTTCAATTCCGCGCGGCCGCAGGGCAAAGGCAACACGTGGGTGATTCGTGCTGACGCGGGTGGTGAGGCGATGCAGATGCCAACCGTGCCGTCCAGTGGCACCGTGCCGTCGAATGGGCAGTTCGCCGTCTGGGCGGAACCTGTCCCGATCGATTCAGCCACCGCAACACCGCGCGATGCGTACATGCGGATGCCGGCGCTCGCACGGCCGCCATTCGATGCCATCACCCTGCCAACCGATCCCGCTCGCTTTGATGGCCGCCACTTCGTGGACCTGCCGTTCAAGTCGAACGAACGCGGCTTCATGCCCGGTCGTCGCACCGCGAGAACCTGGCGCCCGGCGCAGCTCTGGAAGCAGATGTATGGCGACACGACCAAGATGCAGCTGACACGCGGCATCTACTCGCATCGCTCCGCGTCAGTGTCTCCGGATGGGCAGTGGATCGCCTTTGTCGCCGACGCACGGCTGCGCCCGGACAGCGTCGTGGAGCTCGAGCGTGATTCGCTCAACAAGCTCCCGTACGACAAGGTTCGCGATGAGACCGAGCGGAACGACACCGATATCTATGTCGTGCCCGTCGCGGGTGGCACGCCACGGAAGGTGGCCGACTGGATGGGCTCCGAGGCCGACCTCGAATGGTCGCGCGATGGCCGGCAGCTGGCGTTCATCGGTCGCCCGGCGCGTGCGAAGTCCGCGCGCATCTATGTGGTCGATGTCGCTGGCAGCGTCCCGCGCAATCTGCTCGGCACCTGGCAATACGAGCCGGAAAGCATCACCTGGATGTCGAACGGCACCATCCGCTTCACCGCGTCGATCGGCGGACGTGCCGCGATCCTCGATGCGAACATGACTGGCGGTGCGCCGAAGGAACTCGTCGGCGGGCGTCGGCGCGTGGGCGGGTTGTCGATGGACGTGAACGGGACGACGATGGCGTATACCTCGACATCGCTGACGCAGCCCACGGAACTGTTCGTCGCGGACGCCAACGGTGGCAACGAACGTCAGGTCACGCGATTCAACGACGCGCTCAATCGTGAAGTGGCGTGGAGTGACGCAGAACGATTCACGTACAAGAGTGTCGGGAACCTGGAGATCGAAGCGTGGATGATGAAGCCGTACGGGTATGAGCCGGGCAAGAAGTATCCGGTCGTGCTCTACATCCACGGCGGTCCGCATTCAGCCTACGGCGAGGGGTGGTTCGACGAATTCCAGAGCCTCGCCGCACAGGGCATGTTCGTGCTCTTCACGAATCCGCGAGGATCGAGCGGCTACGGTGCGGACTTCACGTTCAGCACGCGCGGCCGCTGGGGCATGGAGGACTACGAGGACCTGATGAAGGCCGTGGACATTGCGGTGCGTCGCCCCGATGTGGACAGCACGAAGCTCGGGGCCAGCGGCGGCAGCTATGGTGGTTTCATGACCACATGGATCGCAACGAAGACCACGCGCTTCGCCGCCATCCAGACCGACCGTACCATCACCGATTGGACCTACTGGTATGGCGCCAGCGATGCCCAGGGCCTGACGGAGTACGAGTTCTACGGCAAGCCGTGGGACAACCAGGCGCTGTATGATCGACTGTCACCGATCCGGTACGTGCAGAAGGTGCGCACGCCGATGCTGCTGGTGCAGAGCGAAGAGGATTTCCGTACCGCGATGGGCAGCGCCGAGATCTGGTACACGTCGCTGAAGAAGATGGGCGTGCCGGCAGAACTGGTCCGCTACCCGCGCTCCAACCACGACCTGTCCCGCGCCGGTGAGCCGTGGCTGCTGGTGGATCGCCTCGGCCGGCTGCGGCAGTGGTTCGGGTACTGGTTGCAGGGAACGAAGCCCGTCCCGCCCACCGCCACCGCAGCAGCGGGAACACGGTAAGCCTGACGTATCGACTAACTTCCGTGCGACTGATTCTCTCACCTCGCGCGGAATGAACAACATCGGAGAAGGGCTCACCTTCTACGTGGTCTTCCTGTTCTCGACCACATTGCACGAAGCGTCGCACGCATGGGCGGCGAAGCTTGGGGGAGACCTGACCGCATATCACGGCGGTCAGGTCTCGCTCGATCCCACACCACATATCCGTCGCGAGCCGTTCGGGATGGTCGTGCTGCCGCTGCTGACGGCGCTGACGATGGGATTCCCGATCGGCTTTGCGAGCGCACCGTACGACCCGGCGTGGGCGCAGCGGCATCCGAAGCGCTCCGCATGGATGGCGCTGGCCGGCCCCGCCGCCAATCTCCTGCTGGTGCTGATCGCAGGACTGGCCATCAGGCTTGGGGACTTCACCGGCGTGTTCAACCCGCCGAGCACGATCCGTTTCGGTCACATCGTGGGTACGGACGGCACGCCGGTCATGATTGCGATCGCGTTCTTCCTCGGCACCCTGTTCTCGATGAACCTGTTACTGGCGGCGTTCAACCTGCTGCCCTTTCCGCCGATGGACGGCAGCGCCGCGATACCGCTGCTGGTTGGCGAGGAGAAGGGTCGCGTGTGGCAGAACCTCATCTGGCGCACGCCGGCGCTCAACTTCGTCGGGTACTTCCTCGCGTGGCAGGTGTTTGGATACATCTTCCAGCCGCTCTTCTCGGGGTCCCTGTCGCTGCTGTATCCGGGCGTTCGTTACGGCGGCTGACGCGATGCATCGTGGTCCAGCGCGATGACGGACGCGTCCGCGATGACGAACAGGCGCGCATAGTCGCGCTGGTCGATCACGCCGCCGCCGGTGAATTCGCCGAAGGCGGGAAGCACTCCACCCGTCGCTCCGAATGCAAAGCACGGGAGTGTCACGCGCTGTCGGCCACGCCCACGGAGCTGCACGACGGGATGGACGTGCCCGGCGAGGACGTAGCCTGACGGATCGTTCGTGGGGTGATGGTGCAGCGCGAAAGGGCCGACGTGCATCGGCGGGTCGCAACAGGTGATGTCGAGCGATGCGGGCGGATCACCGGCGCGATAGTCGTGATTGCCGCGGACGAGCGTGATCTCGAGCGCCGCATGCGCGCGACGCCAGGCGCCGAGCGCGTCGAGCAACCGTGGCTGCACCCCCGCCCGTGCGTGGAGCAGATCGCCGAGAACGACGAGGTGAACAGCCTGCGTGCGGCGAATGACCGCAGCGAGCCGATCGAGGCCGGTCTGTGTCGTTCCATGCGGGACCGGCACGCCCAGCGCGCGAAACGCGGACGCCTTGCCCCAGTGCACATCGGCGACGATCAGCGTGCGCAGCGTGGGAACGAACAGAGCTCGGTCCGGCAGGAGCTCGACATCGATCCCTGCAAGGGAGGCGGGACAGGTCACGGAGCAGGAAACTATCGCCACGGCGAAGCCCGCAGACCTGCGTGGACTCAACGAGATCGCGACGCCGCGCGCTATTGGGCCATGTCACTGATTTTGGAACTCCCGTTGACGTTGCGCAGGGCACGGTCGACCCCTCGACTCCTGCTGCGTGCCGGGCGAATTTGCCGTATGAGATCATCCGTGTGTCTGGCGCTGCTCCTGACCGCAAGTGCCCTTGGCGCGCAGGCCGGACCTGCCTTCCCTGAGCCCACTGACGCGTCGCGTCGACACCTCGTCGCCCGCCGCGCCACCGCGCGGCTGACCATCGATGGCGTCCTCGATGAGAAGGACTGGCAGACAGCACCGGTGGCGGAGGATTTCTCGACATCCCGCCCGGACTACGCGCCCAGGTCGCCATTCGTGAGTCGGGTGCGCGTGCTGTTTGATGACGAGTTCCTCTACATCAGTGCCGTCAACATGGACAGCCTTGGCGCGCGTGGCTTGCGCGTCCCGGATCTCCGGCGCGACTTCGAGCCACCGGAGAGCGATGATTTCGCCGTCACGATGGGTCCACTGGGTGATCGGAGGACCGCCTTCCAGCTCCACGTGAATCCGTACGGTGCACAGGGCGACGTGCAGGCGTTCGACGGCGGTGACTCGTTCAACTTCAATTGGGACGCGATGTGGCGCGTGCGGACGACGCGCAGCGACAGCGGCTGGGTCGCCGAGCTCGCCATTCCCTGGACGTCACTCCGCTACGCGCCCGGCTCGACGTCGTGGGACATCAACTTCCTTCGCAACGTGCGTCGCGCGTTTCAGTGGAGCACGTGGATGCCGTATCCGCGACAGCTCACGTCGTGGCGTCTGACGTACGCCGGCGCACTGGACTCGATCCAGCCGCCGCCACCGAAGACGAACATCCGCCTCCGCCCGTATGCGCTCAGTCAGTCCAGCCGCGACCGGGCACCGGGTGGCTTCCGCGGCACGACGGGCGATGTGGGGGGTGAGCTGATCTGGGCACCGACAGCGAACTCGCTGCTCGAGGCCACCGTCAACACCGACTTCGCGCAGGCTGACGTGGATCGGCAGGTCGTCAACCTCACGCGCTTCAGCGTGTTCTTTCCCGAGCGGCGCCAGTTCTTCCTCGAGAATGCAGACCTGCTCAACGGCGGCGGTCTCGCCAACGGCAAGTACATCGTGCAGCCGTTCTTCTCACGGCAGATCGGGCTGGCTGGAGACGGGACGCTGCTGCCGATCGATGGCGGTGTCCGCTACGCGTATCGCACCGGTCGCACGACGGCCGGCGCACTCGCAATGCGGCAGGCCGCATCGGGCGGGCAGGGGGCGGGGAACTTCGGTGTCGCACGTGCGAGCCGGTTCTTCGGTCGTGCGACGCGCATCGGTGCCACCGTTGCCATCCGGGATGACGAGGCAGGACCGACCACGGCAGGTGGCACCAACCTCGTCACGTCGGTTGAGGCGTTCGGCAGGCTGGGTGAGCAGGTCCAGTTCAATGCCACGCTGTCAACGTCCACGGATCGCGGCACCACGGGAACGGCCGGCACATACGGGATCGGGTATCGCTCGCCGACGTTCGAGGCGTCGATGCAGGGGGCGCTGGTCACCGACGACTACAATCCGCGCACCGGATTCGTCTCGCGATCGGATGTCCTCTATACGAACCCTGGCGCATCGTGGACGCTTCAGCCGTCGTGGAAGCCGAGCGGCCTGACGTGGATCAAGCCTGCCGTCCAGGCCACCATCTACAACACGCCTCGCACCGGCGCGCTGCAGGAAGCCACGTTCGAGGGATCGATCGAGCTGCTGAGCCGCCGCGGCGGGACGATCATTCCGTTCGTCCAGCAGAACGCGCAGCGACCGGTGGCGGCAGTGCCGTTCCTTCCCGGCGTCTCGATCGCACCGGGTGCATACGACTTCGTGCGATACGGTGTGGACCTGCGTTCCGACCAGAGCGCCGCGATCGCGACGACGGCCGGCCTCTCGACCGGTGCATTCTTCGACGGCCAGCTGTCGCGCTTCAGCGTGGGCGGGCGCTGGTCGCCGAGTCCGTTTGTGGCGATGCGCCTGTCGTACGAACTGAACCGTCTCACGAGCGTCGGCGTTCGCGACACCAGCGTGACGACGCACCTCGCCGGACCCGAGTTGCGGATGTTCCTCAATCCCCGGGTGCAGTGGAGCGCGTTCTATCAGTACAACACGGCCCTGCAGCGCGGCACGCTCAACTCGCGGTTCAGCTGGGAGTTTGCGCCGCTGTCATTCCTCTACGTGGTGTACAACGACCGGCAGGCACTTGACGGTGGATTCAGCCCGCGCGCCAACTCGCTGATCGTGAAGCTGAGCTGGCTCAGGCAACTCTAGCAGGAATTGCGTGCGTCAACGTCAGGCGCGTCAGGAATGAACCGCACGGTGGCCTCGTGCCTGGCACCAGTGCTGCTCCTTCTCGCGACGACCGTGCCGTGCACGATGGCCTCGGCGCAGCTCGCTCGCGCGGAGGGCGTGTGGAATGGCGGAGCGGAAGGCGAACCTGTGCTTCGTGTCCGTCGCTTTGCGCCCGGCTTCTGGATCATCCGACAGGGCAAGCGGAGCAACCCGGAAGCTCCGTTCATGTACCTGATCGCGGGTCGAGACAGCGCGCTGCTGCTCGACACGGGAGCCTCGCCGACTGATGGTCGTGCGGTGCCACTCGTCGGCGTGGTGGACTCGCTGCTGGCGACACTCGATGCAGGTCGCGCGTGGCCGTTGCTGGTGCTGCATTCGCACGGACACGGTGACCACCGGGCATTGGACACGGCACTCGCCGCGCGACCGGGCACGCATGTGGTCCCTGCGGATACGGCGGTATTGGTGACGGCGATCGGACTGGCGTCATGGCCCGACGCGCCTGCTGCGCCAATTCAACTTGGTGGACGCACGGTCCTCCTGCTGCCCACTCCGGGGCATCAGCCTGCGCATGTCATGCTCTATGATGTCCGCACCCGAACGCTGCTGTCCGGGGACATGTTGTACCCAGGCCTGCTCACGGTGCGTGACCTCACCGCGTTCCGCGCCAGCGTGGCGCGGCTCGGGCATTTCGCCGCAAGTCATACGATCACCAACGTTCTCGGCGCACATGTCGAGATGACACGACAGCCTGGGCGCATGTATCCGCTCGGCAGCATCGCACAGCCTGCGGAACACGCGCTCGCATTGCCGCCGGCATCGGTTCAGTGGCTCGCAAAGGCAACGCACGATGCGGGCGATTTCATCGGCAGGGTGCGGCACGATGAATTCATCCTTGGACGAGTGCAGCCGGCCAGCACCGATCGCCCCTCGGTCCATGGCATGCTGCTCTTCGGCGGCGATCGCGTGTTCCTCTCGCATCTTCCGATGAGCCGCACGCCTCACGACTACCAGCTCGTGTTCGAGGCGCAGCTTCCTGCGTCAACGCTTCAGCAGTACCGCAGAGATCGCGCCGCGCACCTGAACGAGCTCTACACGATCGAACCAGCCACGCAGTGGGTGCTACCGAATACGATCAGGCTGGACACGGTCTTCCGGGCACATGTCTACCGTGGCCACTTCGAGCGCGGAGGCGTGCGGATCGCGTCCGATGTGGCGGTGACGGTTCGCGAGGTCGTGATGTTCCGGAAATTCGAAACCGCGGATCGGATGCAGCCAACCGCATGGTTCACCGTCGGCGATGCAACGGAGCGGTTCCTGGTGCACCGCATCGCCGGGCGTGGTGACGTGGATCAGGTGCTGCAGCTCTGTCCCGGTGCGCGACGTGCGCGCGATGGGGCGTCGGTACTTCTCGCGGCAGGAACCGGGAGCCGGGTGGGAACCAAAACGCCGCTTGGTGTGATCTGTCGGGTGCTCTACACCGAGCGCGCCGATCTCGCGCAATAGCCCGCGGCGCGAGCAGCGCATCACCTCCGCTGCCCCGAACCACCGGCGTGGCGCGCGGTGTCACGCCCCTCGCTCATACTGCGAAATCATCCGCCTGACTCTGTCGACCAGCTTCTCGGAGCTGAGCTTTGCGCGTGATCGGTCGACCAGCAATGGGAATGCCAGTGGGGTCGGTCGTGCGACATCCACGAGCCGCACCGAACTTTCGCCCAGCCGCTTGAGCGTCGCACCGATGCGACTCGCTTCGAGCTGTCGCTCCAGCACTTCGCGCTTCGCCTGCAACACCAGCAGATTCTCCGGGTCGTACTTCACGAACACGTCGTACAACAGGCCGCTCGAGGCCTGCACCTGTTTCATCGACTTTGCCTGGCCCGGAAATCCCTCGAAGATCAGCCCGGCGACGCGCGCAATCTCGCGGAACTGACGGCGGGCGAGCTCCGCCGCGTTGAGTGACTCCGTGATGTCGTGCAGCAGGTGCGCACTGCTGAAGAGGTTCGCCTCCAGCGCCTCCTCGATGGGAATCGGTTCGGGTGAAAGCAACTCGAAGCCGTAGTCGTTGCAGGCAAAGCTGAGCGTGATCGGCGCCAGCTGCGCAATGCGATATGCGCACAGCGCCGCCAGCCCCTCATGCACGAGCCGACCGTCGAACGGATACACGAAGAGGTGATGCCCCTCCCTCGACTCGAGCCGCTCGATGAGCAACTCGGTGCGCGATGGAATGAGCGAACGCGCTGCCTGCAGTTCGAGAATCGGTCGAACGGAGCGCATCTCGGCGCCATCGAACACACCGGCCCGAGCCTGCTCGAGCTTTTCGCGCACGGCGCGCGCGAGTTCCGTCGAGAGTGGCATCCGTGAGCCCTGCCAGCTGGGCACCGCGCCTGTCGCGCTTCGTGCCTTGCGTACCCACGCCGTCAGCTCCTTCACACGCACGAATTCCAGCGCCCGTCCGCTGAAGATGAAGCGATCCTTCGGTTTCAGGCGCGCGATGAAGCTCTCCTCGATGGTGCCGAGCCGCCCACCGGTGAGGAATCGCACCGCCAGTGCCGTATCGCTGACGATCGTGCCGATGCTCATCTTGTGCCGCTGGATGACGCGGGCGTCGGCGACGAAATAGTGCCCGTATTCGTTCGTGACACGCGAGTATTCCGGATACGCGCGGAGTGCGGCACCGCCATGGGTGATGAACTCGAGCACCCAGTCCAGCTCTGCGTCCGTCACCTGCGCGTAGGCGCGCGTTGTCCGCAGCTCTGCCATGATCTCAGCGCGCGTGAAACCGCCACCAATCGCGCGCGTGACGAGATGTTGCGCCAGCAGGTCGAGTGGCCTGTCAAGCGGATCACGGCTCTCGATACTGCCCGCGCCGATCGCATCGCGTGCCGCAGCCACCTCGACCAGCTCGAATGCGTTCGTCGGCACGCACACGATCTTCGAGATGCGCCCCGGCGAGTGCCCGGAGCGCCCTGCGCGCTGCAGCAGTCGCGCCACGCCCTTCGGGCTCCCGATCTGCATCACCAGATCCACGGGAGCGAAGTCCACACCGAGGTCCAGCGAGGACGTCGACACCACGGCGCGAAAGCGACCGGTCCTGAGCCCGTCCTCGACGATGCGTCGCTGCGACTTGTCGAGCGACCCATGATGAATCGCCACCGTCTCGAACCACTCCGGACGCGACGCAATGATTGACTGGAACCAGATCTCACACTGTGACCTGGTATTGGTGAAGATGATGGCTGACCTGGACGACTCGACCTGCGCGATGACCTGCGGCAGCAGCCGGGTGTTGAGGTGGCCGGCCCAGGGAAAGCGCTCCATCTCCTCAGGCAGCAGCGACTCGACGACGATCTCCTTCGGCACGACACCCCGCACCAGCACTCCACGGTTCGCGGCACCATGCGCATCGCGGCCAAGGAGTGTCTCACACGCGACATCGAGATTGCCGAGTGTGGCCGAGAGCCCCCACGTCCGCAACGACGGGCGGAGCGCTCGCAGCCGCGCCAGCGCGAGTTCAACCTGCACGCCGCGCTTCGTCGCCATGAGTTCATGCCACTCGTCAACGATCACACATTCAAGTGTCTCGAACAGCGCGGCCTGATCGTCACGGCAGAGCAGCAACTCGAGTGATTCGGGCGTCGTGATGAGCGCAGACGGCAGTCGCTCGCGCTGTGCCCGCCGCACCTTCTCGGCGGTGTCGCCGGTGCGGGATTCGATCGTCCATGGGATGCCAAGCGCACTGACCGGTGCGCGCAGCGCCTGCTCGGTATCGGCGGCGAGCGCCCGGAGCGGGGTGATCCAGAGCACCTGGAGCGGAGCGTGCTTGTTGCGCGTCTTCTCTGCGCACGCGTCCGGATTCTGCGACAGCCATGCTTGAATGGGGCCGAGCCATGCGGCATAGGTCTTTCCCGTGCCTGTGGCGGCGTGAATCAGTCCGGAGGCACCGGCAGCGTATGCGTTCCACACTTCGCGTTGGAAGGCAAACGGTTCCCAGCCATTGCCGGCGAACCACCCCTCGATGTCCGGTTCCGGAAGACGTGTCACGAGTGTCCACGCACTGCGCTCAGCATCGCCCTGATCGTGGCAAGCGAGTCGGCATCCTTCGCCGCCTTGTCGGTTCTCCAGCGGCTGATTCGCGGAAATCGCACCGCGATGCCGCTCTTGTGGCGCGTGCTCTCCTGAATGCCCTCGAAGGCAAGCTCGAACACCAGTCCGGGCGTCACCGTTCGCACCGGGCCGAATTTCTCGAGCGTGTTCTGGCGCACGTACCGGTCAACCTGGCGGATCTCTGCGTCAGTGAGGCCGGAGTATGCCTTCGCGAACGGGACCAGTGTGTCGCCGTCCCACACGGCGAAGGTGTAGTCGGTGAAGAGCCCTGCGCGACGGCCGTGTCCCGCCTGCGCGTACACGAGCACCGCGTCAACGGTGAGCGCGGTGACCTTCCACTTCCACCAGTCGCCGACACGCCGGCCAACGCCATACGGCGAGGATCGGCGTTTGAGCATCAGGCCCTCCGCCAGCATGCGGCGCGCGTCGCCACGGGCACCCTGCACGCTGTCCCACGTGTCAGCCGCGACGATCGGCGACAGGTGCAGCACACCTCCACTCGGCAGCGACTGCACGACCAGTTCGAGGGCGTCGCGCCGCTGCTGCATGCTCGAGGCGCGCAGGTCATCACCGTTCGACTCCAGCAGATCGTACACCACCATCGCACACGGGACGTCCGCCAGCAGTTTCCTGCCGACCGTCTTGCGATTGATGCGCCGCTGCAGCTCGGAAAACGGTAGCGGACCGCCGTCGCGCCATGCGAGCAGCTCGCCGTCGATCACGGTTCCATCGGGGAGGAATTCGGCCGTCTGTTCGACCTCCGGGAATCGGCCGGCAAGCAGCTCCTCGCCGCGACTCCACAGCATCGTCTTGCCGCGGCGGCGTACGAGCTGGGCACGGATGCCGTCCCACTTCCATTCCACCTGCCATTCGTTGGCCGCGCCCAGTGCTTCCAGCTCCTGGTCGAGCGCGTAGGCCAGATAGAATGGATATGGCCTGCTCCAGTCGGAGTCGTCGGTGTCGGGGTGCATGACTCGTGCGAACCACTCCCCGGTCGGCTCCCATTGCCCCATCAGCCGGTGGCTGATCGCGTCGCTGCTCACGCCACTCACCTGGGCCAGCGCGCGCACGAGAAGCCCGTCGGAGACGCCGACGCGAAACGCACCCGTGATCAGCTTGTTGAACACGAAACGTGCGGAGCCACGCAGCGTGCGCCAGACGACCATCAGCGCACTGCGTTGCTGCGGCGCGTCGAGTCGTGCGAGCGGCAGCAG
>JANMNM010000022.1:0-18532 GCA_031373905.1 Gemmatimonadaceae bacterium
CTGGGTGACCTCATCGGGCTTGAGCGCCTTGGAACGGGCCCGCGCGGCAAGATCATTGATCGTGCGCGTCAGTCCGCCCAGCGAAAGATCGTCGGCGCGCTTGACGACCGGCACGATCAACCCGGTCGGATTGAGCGCCACGGCAATGCCGATGTTGTACTGCTTGCGGTAGATGATGTCGGTGCCGTTGACGGCGGCATTCATCACCGGGTGCCGCTTGAGCTGCTCGATGACTGCCTGCACGATGAATGGCAGGAAGGTGAGCTTCTGGCCGGTCTGCGCCTCGAAGTCCTTGCGCATGCTCGCGCGGATCCGCGCGACACGTGTGAGGTCGATCTCGAAGAAGCTCGTGACATGCGCCGCGACACGAATGGCCTGCGCCATGTGGTCCGATGTCAGCCGGCGGATCTTCGACATCGGCTCGACGACATCACCTGGCCAGGCCTGCGCCGACTGCGTCTCGCCGGTGCTTGCGACCGGGGAACTGACCGGCGCAGGAAGCGCCGCCGAGACGGGGAGCATGGCGGGCGCGGCGGGCACGGCGGGCACGGCGGGCACGGCGATCGGTGTCGCGTCCAGATGTGCAATCAGGTCCCGCTTCGTGACGCGGCCGGCGATACCGGATCCGCTGATTTCGGCGATCTGGACCCCGTGCTCCGCAGCGAGTTTCCTCACCAACGGTGACGAGCGCGTGCGGAGCCGCTCCTCGAGGCTGTTCGCCGGCGTGGCGGCGACCGGCACTTCGGTGACGGGTGCCGCCGTCGCGACAGGCGCAGCGACGACCGGGGCTGCATCCGCCGGAGCAGCTGCTGGCGGTGCCGGCGCGGAGACGACGGCCGCGGCCGCATCGGTCTCCAGCCGTGCGACGATCGCCTGGACCGGGACGGTCATCCCCTCGGTGACGAGGATCTCGACCAGAATTCCGGCGGCCGGTGAGGGGATCTCGGCGTCAACCTTGTCGGTCGAGATTTCGAAGAGCGCTTCGTCGCGTTTGACGGCGTCCCCAGGCGCCTTGAGCCAGCGCGAGAGCGTGCCCTCGGCGATCGACTCGCCCATCTGCGGCATTACGATATCAATACGAGCCACCGGCTCACCTCGGTCCAATAGAGCGGGAACGATCCTGAACGGCGTCGCCACGCTTGAGGCGCCACACCGAGATCGTCGGAAGGATAATCATGCCCACCACGCCACCGCGCGCAGCCCAGGTCACCCAGTTGCAACTTGGCAGCCCCTCGCACTGCGGCTCACGCAGGGCCTGCGAGGCGATCTTGGAAAGCAGCACCGAGACCATGCCACCACCAAAGAAGCCGATGAATGTCGTGAAGCACCCGACGCCGACATTCCGGTAACGACGGTTCGTGCGGTCCTCGTCGGAGATGGGCGTGGTGGAGCCAGCGGCTTGCGGGTCGGTCACGGTCAGGTCGGCTCAGTAGCGGGCGAGATGTCGTGCCACGGAGACGATGTCGCTCACCTGTGGCAGCACGAAGTCTTCGAGCGGCGGAGAGTACGGCAGCGGCACATCGTGCGCCGTGACCCTCAGGACGGGCGCATCCAGCCATTCGAAACAGGTCTCATTGATGCGCGCGGTGATCTCACCCGCGATCCCGCCCGTCCTGGTGTCTTCATGCACGATCATCACGCGGTGCGTCTTCCTGACCGTCGCCGCGATTGCATCATCGTCCATCGGAAGCAACGTTCGCAGGTCGATCACTTCGACGGAAATGCCGTCGTCCCGCTGCAACAGTTCAGCGGCTTCGAGCGCCTTCCACACCGTGGCGGCGTAGGTGATGATCGAGACGTCCGTCCCTTCCCTCGCGGTTCGCGCCTTGCCGATCGGGACGACCACGTCGCCCGGCGGCATCACGTCTTTCACGCGTCGGTACAGGTACTTGTGCTCGAAGAAGAGGACGCAGTCGTCATCGCGAATCGCTGACTTCATGAGCCCCTTCGCGTCGGCCGCCGTGGCCGGATAGACGATCTTGAGACCGGGCGTGTGCAGAAAGGCCGCTTCGGGATTCTGCGAGTGAAACGGACCGCCGCGCACATACCCACCGCTCGGGCCTCGCACGACCATCGGGCATGGCAGGATTGCGCGGTAGCGCGCCGTTGCGACATAGTTCGTGAGCATGTCGTAACCGCACGAGATGAAATCGATGAACTGCAGTTCAGCGACAGGGCGCATGCCCATGTGTGACGCGCCGGCAGCCGCACCAATGATCGCGGCTTCGGCGATCGGCGTATCGATGACGCGGTGTTCGCCGAAGCGGGCCATCAGCCCGTCCGTCACCTTGAACGCTCCACCGAACGCGCCAATGTCCTCACCGAGGCAGAACACGTTCTGATCACGCTCCATCTCCTCGACCAGGGCCTCGCGGATCGCTTCGAGATACGTGATCTCAGCCATCGTGCGTTCCCCATCCCGCGGGTCGCTCGTGCTGTGCCACGGCGGTCCTGACCCCGTCGCGATACCAGTGCGGCGGCACTGATGCCGGTTGGGCATAAACACCCTGGAGCGCCTCCAGAGGATCCGGCATCGCACTGGTCTCCGCCAGATCGGTCGCGGCGTCGATTTCTGCGACAACCGATGCATCGATCGCCGCGAACTCCGCTGCGCTCACCGACGCGTTTTCAGTGAGCCAGCTGACGTAGCGGTCGATCGGGTCGTTGTTGTTCGCCCACCACTCCGCTTCCCCCGCCGGAACATACGACTGGTTGTCGTGCTCGGCGTGCCCTTTCCGGCGATACGTGATCAACTCCACCAGCGTCGGACCATCGCCTGCGCGTGCCCGATCAACCGCGGCTTTCGTCACGTCATACACCGCGAGAACGTCGTTCCCGTCGGCCTGAGCGCCCGCCATGCCGTATCCGACGGCCTTGTCCATGAACGAGTTCGCCGCAGTCTGTTTCCCCGTCGGGGTCGAGTATGCGTAGCCATTGTTCTCGACGATGACCACCATCGGAAGCTTTTGCACGGCAGCGAAGTTCACGCCTTCGTGAAACGCGCCGGTCGAGGTCGCACCGTCGCCGATGTAGACGAGCACGACACGGTCTTCACCACGCAGCTTGAACGACAAGGCAATACCGGCCATCACCGGGATCATGTCACCCAGGTGAGAGATCTGCCCGACGAATCCTCGCTGCAGATCGCCGAAATGGATGTTCAGCTCGCGGCCCCTCGTTGGCGAGTCGCCCTTCGCCATGTACTGCCGCAGGATCTCGAGCGGTGTCGCGCCCTTCACCAGCATCGAGCCCATGTTTCGGATGAGCGGCGACATGACGTCGCGGCGTTCGAGCGCGAAGGCGCTTCCAACGGCGTCTGCCTCCTGCCCCAGCGAGCGAAACAGGCCTCCGATGACCTTGGTCTGCCGATAGAGTGCGACGAGGCGTTCCTCGAGCGACCGCGTCATGCGCATGTGCCGGTAGAGCATCAGTCGCTCTTCACGGGACAGCAGGTCAGCATGCTTGCGACCGGTCCTGACGCCGGTATCGGCATCACGCGGCGGCATGGCGAGCATGGCGTCAAGGTCCAGCGAGTGCGTTGGGAACTCCACGTCAGTACCCCGCGGTGGGGGCGTGATGCGGGTCTGCGGCGCGATGCACCCGAGTGAAGAACTTCTTCACGTTCTTGTCGAGCCGGCTCTCGCCAATCTGGTCGGACACTGCTTCGATGAGCGTGTAGTGGCCGCCGTCGCTGCGCACGCTGACCCGCAGCGTTCCAAGCCCACCCGAGAACGTGCGCGAGCGTGGCGAGTCCGCCGTCCGACGCAACCCGAGCGCGGAGAAATGCTCGTCGGCAAGCACCATGACATCAGCGGGGATGATCGACGTGCGATGGAAGAGTCGCATGAAATCAGCGGGCGTTGCGAACGGACTGCAGCCAGTCCATGGTTTCGAGCTGTCGCGTCGAATCACTCCGGAACTGGAGGCCGATCGCCCATTCCCCCGCCGTCAGGAAATTGAGCTTCGCATAGTACGTGCCGGGCTCCGGACCGCGCTCGAGGCCATCGTACACCTGGACGCTGTCGTGGCTCATGGCGTAGACCCGCCCTTCGCCATTCTCGATCGGGGCACCGGTCTTCTTGTCGGAGACGACGACCCTGACGATGATGTCCTCGCGCGCGTACGGCGGACGCGGCGTGAGGCGTACGCTGAATGCCAGGTCATCCGTCCACTGCCGAACATCGAGCGACGCCTGCGGATCGCGGGTCGTGCAACCCGCGGCGACGCTCGCGACAGCCAGCAGCGCGAGCGCTGGCCGGGCGAGACGGAACCACTGCCTCCGGAGGCCGGGCAGCCGAGCGCCCGGCCGGCAGCGCGCGACCGGGGAGCGTGTCGCGTCGCTGCTGCGCATCAGGTGTAGTACTCCAGTCCAAGATGCGTGATCTGCTCCTCGCCCATGAGGAACCGGAGCGTGTTCTTGAGCTTCGTCTGTTGAATGAAGAGATCGTGCTCGGGCTGCAGCCCCGGGCCGACCATCGGGCTCTTGTAGTAGAACGACAACCATTCCTGGATCCCCTTCATGCCCGCGCGATGTGCGAAATCACTGAACAGCGCCAGATCGAGGACGATCGGCGCCGCGAGGATGGAGTCGCGGCAGAGGAAGTTCACCTTGATCTGCATCGGATATCCCATCCACCCGACGATATCGATGTTGTCCCAGCCTTCCTTGTTATCGCCGCGCGGCGGATAGTAGTTGATGCGGACGACGTGCGAGAAGCCCTTGTACAGATCGGGATACACTTCCGGCTGCAGGATGTTGTGCAGCACGGAGAGCTTCGATTCCTCCTTCGTCTTGAACGATGCAGGATCATCGAGCACCTCACCGTCACGATTGCCGAGGATGTTCGTCGAGTACCAGCCTTCGAGCCCGAGCATGCGCGCCTTCAGGCCCGGCGCGATGATCGTCTTCATCCACGTCTGACCGGTCTTGAAGTCCTTGCCGCTGACGGGCACGCCCCGCTCATCGGCCAGACTCAGCATGCACGGCAGGTCGACCGTGAGGTTCGGTGCGCCGTTGCAGAACGGGACATTCTCCATCAACGCCGCGTATGCGTACAGCATTGATGGTGCGATGGCCGGATCGTTCACGTCCATCGCCTTCTCGAACGAGGCGACGGTCGCGTGCTGCGGCCCCGGCTGGATGAAGGCCTCCGTGCTGGCGCACCACACGATCACCAGGCGATCACACCCATGCGCCGCCTTGAAGTTCCGCATGTCCGCCCGGAGTTGCTCAGCGATGTCGCGATATGTCGGGCCCGTCTTCACGTTGTTGACGCCGAGCAGTCTGGTCACGAACCGCGACTCGAATGCTGCAGACATCGGCTTGATCGTGCTGAGGAAATCCTTGACCGATGCGAGATGCTCGTTGCTCAGCACGCCGGCCTTCCGGGCCGCCGTGTACGCGTCGTCAGCAATCGGATCCCAGGCCCCGAACACGATGTCGTCGAGCCCCGCCAGCGGCACGAAATCCTTGATCAGCGGCGATCGATGCTCCGTCCGCTTGCCGAGACGAATCGTCGCCATCTGCGTGAGCGAGCCAATCGGCTTCGACTGACCGCGCCGGATGCTCTCGACGCCGGCCATGAAGGTTGTGGCAACGGCGCCGAGCCCTGGGGTGAGGATGCCGAGCTTGCCGGAAGCAGGCTTGATGGTTGACGGACGTGTGAGCGAACCGGGCACGAGATGGTGTCTCCGAGAGGAAAGGCGCCGAGGTCAGGGAGTGACAGGCGCTGGAACGTCATCAGACATCGACGGTTGTGTCGGCAGTGATGACGAATTGGTTTTGCGCGCGCTCTCAGCCACCGACCGGGTCGCCTCGGCGTCGGCGCGAGTGACGTTGTACACGAACAGGATCCGCTGCACCGCGGTGATCCACGCCGTGATCGAAAGGAGTGTGACGATCCCCGCCAACACCCATCCGTTGAGCGCAAGGCCGAAGAACGCCTGTGGTGCCGACAGGAGCGTCACGCGCTCAGGCCGCTGCATGATGCCGACCTTCGCATCAAGACCGAGCGATTCAGCACGAGCCCGGGTGTAGGACGTGAGGAAGGTCCCGATCAACCCTGCAATCGTGATCGACAGCATGATCGGGCTCTTGTGGACGGCGTTCGCTCCGTAAAACACGGCGAGCCCACCGAGCACGAAGCCATCGGCGACGCGGTCGAGCGTGGAATCGTAGAAGGCGCCGAAAACGGTGCTTTGGCCGGTCCGCCGGGCGACCGTGCCGTCCAGGACGTCGAAGAGCGCCGTCAATCCCAGGAACCACCCGGCCGTCCGGATGTGTCCGGAGGCGAAGATCGCACCGGCAACCATCGTGCACAGGGTGCCGACCGTCGTGATCAGGTTCGGGCTGACCCGGTGGCGCACGAGCAGATCCGCCACCGGCGCGATGACGCGCAGATAGCCAGCCTTGATCGCATCCCAAAGCGAAAGCAGCATGGCGGTGTGGTGCCGAAAAGTCAGAGAAGATCGCGGACGGCGACGGGACCGCAGACCGGACGAAAAAAAGAAAGCCCCACGGCATCTCCGCCGTCAGGGCATGCGGGCTGCGTCGCGACCCGGCAACGTAGAAGGGTGAAGATACGATGGAGGGAACTGTTGCAGCAACGGCGCCCGTCCGGTCTGCGTGTGGACCCGGCGGCCCGTTCCGGATGTACCCCGGTATACCCCGCGGCGTGGACCGGCTAGCCTTCAGGGCGTGGGCTGACGGCGACCTCCACCGCCCGGCTCGATACTCCCTTGACAGACTCAACCATGCGGGTTTCCCACATCGTCGCTTTTTCGGTTGCGCTCGCTGCGGGTGGCACTGACGGCCGGAGCGCTGGAGCAGGCTCGCCCCTCAACGTTCAGACGCTTTCCGCCCGGTTCTGGCGCTCGCAAAGGCAGAGTCCGGCAGTCAGAGAGGAATCCCGCGATCCTCGTCAAGCGCTCTCACCGGGCGCGACCCAGTGGGTCGACAGCGTCTTCGCCACCCTCGGCACACGAGCGCGCGCCGCGCAATTGATTCACGTCTGGCTGCTGGGCGACTACGAAAGTGCGACCGACAGTGCGTTCGCCGAGGCGACGCGCTGGGTTCGGGATGACGGCATTGGCGGCATCCTTATGTCGGTCGGCTCGCCGATCGAAGTTGCAGCCAAGCTCAACAGTTTACAGGCCATTGCTCGCGTGCCCCTGCTGGTCGGGTGTGATGTGGAGCCGTCGATCGGCCGCCTGGAAGGGGGCGTTTTCATCCCATCGATGCTCAAGGGTGGAGGCGCAACACTGATTCCCACCAACATGGCCATCGGCGCCACCGGTGACACGGCGCTTGCCTACCGAGCGGGCCTCGTGACCGGGGTGGAATCGCGCGCCATCGGAATCCACCTCGCGTACGCGCCCGTCGCGGACGTGAACAACAACGCCGCCAATCCTGTCATCAACGTTCGGTCGTTCGGCGAAGACCCGGGAGCGGTCGCGGCCATGGTCGCGGCGTTCACCCGCGGCGTGCAGGATGGCGGCGCCCTGGCAACGGTCAAGCACTTCCCCGGTCACGGTGATACCGAGACGGATTCGCACAATGCGCTCCCCGTCGTGCACCTCACGCACGCCCACCTCGACACCGTCGAGCTGCGACCATTCCGCGCGGCAATTTCCACCGGAGTCGCCGCCGTGATGTCAGCACACATCAGCAATCCGACGTGGATGGGCGACGCTCTGCCAGCCACGCTCCAGCGTCGCGTGCTGCACGACGAGTTGCGTGATTCGCTCGGCTTTCGCGGCCTGACGATCACTGACGCGCTGACGATGCAGGGAGTTGCACGAATGTTCACGCAGGCGGACATCGCGATCCGCTCGGTCGAGGCGGGCGCAGAGGTGTTGCTCAAGCCCGCCGACGTGCAACCAGTGCTCGACGCACTGACTGAGCGGGCGACGCGGGATCCGGTCTTTGCCAGCCTGATCGACTCGGCCGCCCACAAGAATCTCGAGATGAAGGCTCGGGTCGGATTGCATCGCGGCCGGTTCGTTTCACTCGACTCGCTGCGGATCGTGGTCGGCAATCGCGAGCACCGCGATGTCGCCCGGCAGATTGCAGCGCGTGCCGTGACGGTACTCCGGAACGGACAGAATCAGATTCCGATCCTGCATGACAATCCGATCCAGCTCGTGGTCTACACACCCGAGACGGAGTTTGGCGGTGGCAATGCCTTCATCGATGAATTTCGCTCGCGACACCGGGCGATTTCCATCGCGAGAGTGGGCCCGCTGACGCCGCGCTCGACGCTTGACAGCATCGCCCGTCGCTCCGCTCGCCAGCGCCTCGTGGTAGTGACGGTCGTTCGGCGTGTCGAAGGCCGCGGCCGCACGGCAATTGCGGAGCCGTTTGCTGACTGGATGCGACGGATCGCACCGCGTCTGGATCCGATCGTCGTCGCGGCCGGGAATCCCTACGTGATTGGTCAGTTTCCGGAAGTTGGCACGTACGTCGCGACGTTCAGCGTCGGTGAAGGCCCTGAGCGTGCTGCGGCACAGGCACTTCTTGGCGGCGAGTTCGGTGGACGATCACCGGTGACGCTACCGGGGATCTTCACGCGCGCTGACGGCGCCACCCGGGTGGCCGGCCAGTGAGAATGCGCGCCACCATCACCCTGGTACTCGTCGCGACTGCGCGGACGGCCACGACGGACGCGCAGGGACCCCGACACGACGCGTCCCGCAACGCGCACTCATTGCCCGCGGCATCCGCGCGGGTGGAGGATTCGGTTCGGGCCGTGCTCACGCGCGCTCTTGCTGACGGCGCGTTCCCAGGCGCCGTCGCATTCATCGGATCGCGAACAGCAACCCTCGCCGTGGTCGGCGTGGGGCAGCTTGATGCCGCCGATTCGACGAGGCCCGGCCGGACGACGATCTACGATCTTGCATCGCTGACGAAGATCGTTGCGACGACCACGCTGATGTTACGGCTCGTGGACGAGGGCCGCGTGCAGCTCAACGCGCCGGTGGTGCGGTATCTCCCCGAGTGGCGCGGTGAGCGCGTCGCAGGCATCACGATCCGGCAGCTCCTCACGCACAGCAGCGGACTCGCGGCCTGGCGCCCCTTCTACAAGGAAGCAACCGATCGGGCGGATGCCCGGGCGCAGCTCATGCTGGTTGGCCCGGACGCTCCGCCCGGGACGCGCTTTCTCTACAGTGACATGAACTTCATGCTGTTGGGGATGGTCGCTGAACAGGTGACCGGCATGCCGCTGGACAGTGCCTTCCAGCGCATCGTGGCACGCCCGCTTCGCCTGGCGGACACACGCTTCCGACCGGCGGCCGAACTCAGGGCCCGGATCGCGCCGACGGAATTCGATCCGTGGCGACAACGGCAGCTTCGCGGCGAGGTGCACGACGAGAATGCGTCCCGCTTCGACGGTGTGAGCGGCCATGCCGGCCTGTTCTCTACAGCGGACGATCTTGCGCGCTTTGCGCGCATGTGGCTGAACGACGGTGTCCTCGACGGGGTTCGCCTCGCGAGCACACGAAGCGTCGGGCAATTCACCCGCGTGCAGGACACGCTCATCAGCGCGCGCGCGCTCGGCTGGGAGACACCAAACGGCAGCAACTCGGCTGGGCGGCGACTGTCGCGCCGCGCCTTCGGGCACACCGGATTCACGGGCACCTCGGTGTGGATCGATCCGGCGCGGGACCTGTTCGTGATCCTGCTCACAAACCGGGTGAATCCGACGCGAGAGAACCGCAAGATCGGCGGCGTTCGGTCGGCACTTGCCGACGCGGTCGTCGGCGCGCTGGAGGGGAGTATTGAGCCCGTGGCGCTGCGCCGGCGCGGCGCAGCGCGGCGGTAGGAGCGGGAGCGGGTTCCCGGGAGTCTGGCGGCGCCGTGAGGCCCTGAGCCGGCGGCGGCGATCTTCCCTGAATTCGGCCACCCTCCTTCCCTGCGGGCGTCGCGACCGTAAATTGCAGAGTGTAGAGGTCGGGATTCCCCGACCCCCTTTCTGGAGGAAGACGCATGAGCACGATGCAGACGCCTGATGTGCTGCTGACCATCTCGTCGGCCGCGGCGGTTGAGGTGAAGAAGTTCCTCGAGACCGAGGCGGTCGATCCGACCGTTGGTGGACTGCGCGTTGCCGTGCAGCCTGGCGGCTGCAGTGGCTTCAAGTACTCCCTGCTGATCGAAGACAAGCCGGCCGAGGACGATACGTTGCTCGCGCAGGATGGATTTCAGGTCTTCGTCGATCCGTTCTCGCTGCAGTACCTGAACGGCATCATGATTGACTACACGACGTCGATGCAAGGTTCGGGCTTCACGTTCAAGAATCCGAACGCCACCGGTGGCTGCGGCTGTGGATCGTCGTTCTCGGCCTGAACACTGATCGGTCAAGTGGTGCAAGAAGGCGGGTCCCTCCGGGGCCCGCCTTTTTCGTACCACGGCAGGACGACGCCGTGTCCACCCTGCCCACATGCCGGCGATTAGTTTGCCGGTTCATATGCATAACCCTGAGAAAATCCCGATTGTCATCAGTGACGATCCCGATCAGCTTGCGATTCACGTAGCTGATCGCATCGAGACCCTGATGCGCGCCAACGCGAGCGAGGGCCGCAGGACAGTGCTCGGTCTGGCGACCGGATCCACCCCGATTGGTGTGTACCGGGAACTGATTCGACGGCACCGTGATGGGAGCCTCAGCTTCGCCAACGTCGTGACATTCAATCTCGACGAATACTGGCCGATGTCGCCTGACTCCATTCACTCGTACCACCGTTTCATGTGGGAGAACCTGTTCTCGCACATCGACATTCCCCGCGAGCAGGCGCACATGCCTCCGGGTCTCGTGGAGCGCGCGGATGTGAGCGGCGCGTGTGCTGCCTACGAAGCGGCGATCGCCGTGGCAGGTGGGATTGATTTCCAGTTGCTCGGCATCGGCAAGACCGGGCACATCGGGTTTAACGAGCCTGGCTCCGGCCGCGACAGTCGGACGCGCCTGGTGACACTGGACACCGTGACCCGGAAAGACGCCGCCTCGGATTTCTTCGGTGCCGAGAACGTGCCGCGCGAGGCGATCACGATGGGTGTCGCGACGATTCTCGCAGCGCGCGAGATCGCGATCCTGGCGACAGGAGAACACAAGGCGGGGATCGTGCAGCGCGCCGTGGAAGGTCCGGTCAATCTCGAAGTGGCGGCGACCTTCCTTCAGGGCCACCCGAACACCCGGTTCTTCATTGACGCGGCGGCGGCGGCTGACCTGACGCGCATCGCGACTCCCTGGCGTGTGGACGAGATCTCGTGGGATGCGGGTCTCGCGGTCCGCGCGGTGGTCTGGCTGTCACAGACGGTGGGCCGGGCGATCCTGAAGCTGACGCAACACGATTACGCGGAGCACCGGCTGTCGTCGCTGGTTGCGTCATACGGCTCTCCCGGTGCGATCAACGGCTTCGTCTTCAACTCGCTCGGCGCGAGGATCAAGGGGAAGAGCAAGCTGCACCGCGAGAAGCGGGTGATCTGTTTTTCACCGCATCCCGACGACGACGTGATCTCGATGGGCGGCATCCTGCGGAAGATGGTTGAGAACCGGAACTCGATCGTTGTGGCGTACATGACGAGCGGGAACATCGCCGTCTTCGATCACGATGTGCGACGCCACCTCGATTTCCTCGGACGGCTAGGCGCGAGGACGTCCGAGGCGACGACGCCGGTGGAGCTCCGCAGCGCCGACGTCCAGGAATTTGCCTCTCATCTCCTTGGCGTGATGGCCGGGAAGCGTTCAGGCGACGTGGATGTGCCTGCCGTGCAGGACATCAAGCGCATCATTCGCGAAACCGAGGCGGTCAGTGGACTTGAAGTCGTCGGACTCACTCGCGACAACGCGAGGTTCCTCGACATGCCGTTCTACCAGACCGGCAAGGTCCGCAAGGACCCGATCGGCCCGGACGACGTGGCGATCGTGCGCCAGTTGCTCGAGGAGTTCCATCCGGAAGTGGTCTTCGTCGCTGGCGACCTGAGCGATCCACACGGCACGCATCGCATGTGCAAGGAAGCGATCGATGCGGCGCTCATCGAGTACGTGGCCCTCGGGCACAATCGTCCGGAGGTGTGGCTGTACCGCGGCGCGTGGCAGGAATGGCCGATCACCGATGCGACAGTCCTGGTGCCGTTGAGCCAGGAAGAGCTCCGCCTGAAGATTCAGGCAATCTTCAAGCATCAGTCACAGAAAGACTCCGCGCCGTTTCCGGGTCAGGACGACCGTGAGTTCTGGCAACGCGTGCAGGATCGCAACTCCGAGACAGCCGCGCAACTCAACCGGCTTGGACTGGCCGAATACTTCGCCATGGAGGCGTACGTTGTCGAATAGCGCGCTGGAAGCCTGATGGGAGGCGGTTTCACGTTGCTCGACGGCCTCGTGCTGCTCGTGTACATGGTTGGCACGACTGGGCTCGGTCTGTGGCTCGGCGGCAAGCAGAAGGACGCGACGGATTACTTCGTCGCAAGTCATGCAATTCCCTGGTGGGGCATCCTGTTGAGCGTGGTGGCCAGCGAGACCAGCGCACTCACATTCATCAGCATTCCCGGGTTGAGTTACGTCGGTAACCTCGGGTTCCTTCAGGTGGTTGCCGGGTACATCATCGGTCGTTTCGTCGTGGCGTACGTCCTCCTGCCGAGGTACTTCGCCGGACAGCTCGTGACGGCCTACACGTTGTTCGAGACGCGCTTCGGTCCGGAGACGCGTCGCTTCACGAGCATTGTGTTCATGGCAACCCGCGCGGTTGCAGACAGCGTCCGGATCTTTGCGACCGCGATTCCAGTGGCGCTGATTCTGGGTGGCACGATTCCCGAGCAGTACCTGATGCCGTCCGCGATCCTCGTTCTGGGCCTCCTGACGGTGGTGTACACGTACAAGGGCGGCATGCGAGCGGTCGTGTACACCGAGATGATCCAGGCGGGGGTCTACATCTTTGGTGGTGTGTGCGCGCTGGTGCTGCTCGGCCGGAGCGTGGATGGCGGCTGGAGCACGATCGTAGCCACTGCGGGCGCGTCGGGAAAACTGCAGGCCATCGACTGGTACGCCGGCTTCGATCGACCGCACACGATGTTCGCCGGCTTGCTCGGAGGGGCATTCCTCGCCATGGGATCGCATGGGGCGGACCAACTCATCGTGCAGCGCCTCATGGCGAGCCGCGGGCTGAAGGACGCACAGCGTGCGCTGATCGCGAGCGGTTTCGTGGTCTTCGCGCAGTTCACGCTGTTTCTGTGCATCGGTCTCGGCCTCTTCGTCTACTATGGCGGCAAGGCGTTCGAGGCGAGCGACCAGATCTTTCCGACATTCATCGTCGAGCGCATGCCACCTGGCCTGCTGGGGCTCATACTGGCGGCCATTGTTGCTGCCACAATGAGTACGCACAGCGCAACCATCAATGCGCTTGCCGCGACCACTACGCACGACATCTATCTCCCGCTCACCGGGAAGCGCGCGGAGGATCCGGGAACGCTGCGTATCGGCAAGCTGATCGCACTGATCTGGGGCTTCGCGCTAACATTCGGGGCGCTGCTGTATCCGAAACAGGGGACGCCGGTCGTGGTCGTGGCACTGAGCATCCAGAGTTTCACGCACGGCGGACTCGTGGGCGGGTTCTCGCTCGCGCTCCTGTGGAAACGCGCGAATCAGCGCGATGCGATCACCGGGATGAGCATCGGCATCGCCTGCATGGCCGTGATCGTGTTCTCGAAACTGCTCATCAGCAAGGTACCGTCCCTCGCGCCGACGCTGGGTGGTGTCGCGACGATTGCGTGGCCATGGTACGTGCTGATTGGCACCGGCATCACGTTGGCAGCAGGCATCCTGTCGTCACTCACCCATCCAGCACCGACCGCCCCTGCGCCTGTCGCATCCGGCGGCGTTCCTGAGACTGAGGCCCGACCATGAACAGCCCAACAGAACTCGTCGTCGTCGGAGTTGACGGCGGCGGGAGCAGTACCCGCGTGCACGTGGCAGATGACCGCGCGCAGGTCCTGTTCAAGTCGCAGGGCACTGGCAGCGCCGTGCGCCCAGGTGCGGAGGCGGATTCGGCGGAGCTCATTGCCGCACTCGTCAGGAATGCGGTGATCGATGCCGAGATGGGGCATCTGCTGCCGCGTGCCTTGGTCGTGGGTGTCGCCGGCGTCGGACGTGAAGCGCAGAAGATCGCGTTGCAGCAGGAACTGGAGCGACTCGAGGTGGCGGACACGGTGGTCGTGATCTCCGATGCCGAAGCGGCGATGGCTGACGCGTTTTCGGAGGGCCCGGGGATACTGCTGATTGCCGGCACGGGGAGCATTGCGTGGGGGCGGAGTCCGGCCGGCACGCCGCGGCGTTGTGGAGGCTGGGGGCCGGTGATCGGCGACGAGGGCAGTGGGTCGTGGATCGGACGCAAGGCACTGCAGGTGATTGCCGCCGCGCACGACGGCCGAGAGCCCGAAACAGCGCTCACCGGCGCGGTGCTCACGGCGCTTGAACTCGACGACGTGACTGCGATCATCCCCTGGGCGGCATCGGCAACGCCAGCGGATCTGGCGGCGTTGGCACCGGCGGTGCTCTCTGCCGCAGAAGTGGGTGACCTGCGCGCGAACACCGTCGTCACGATGGCCGTGGAGGAACTCGCATTGCACATTCGTGCGCTCGCACGCGACCTGTTCGTCGATGAGCGCGCCGCCGTTCCGGTTGCAATGCACGGCGGGCTGCTAGCAAAAGGACGACCGATGCGCAAGCGGCTGGAGCATCGGCTGAAGACGCTCGTGCCGGGTGCTGTGGTGCGTCACCAGCCGGTGGACGCTGCGCGCGGCGCCGTGCAGGTTGCACTCCGCAGCATCGGGCTCGCGGTCGAGTCAGTCTAGACCTGCCCGACATGTCATCCACCGTCCCGCATCTGCGTGCCGCACGATACGTCCAGCCTTTGCGCGAAGGCGGCTCGCTGCCGGCGATCATCGATACGGACGCCGGTGGACTCTTCGTCACCAAGTTCCGTGGCGCGGGACAGGGCGCCAAGGTCCTGGTTGCCGAGATGATCGCCCATGGCATCGCCTCCGCGATCGGGCTCCCGGTACCGGAACTCGCCGTGATCGAACTGCCTGATCGATTCGGGCAGAGCGAGCCCGATTCCGAGATTCAAGACCTCCTCAAGGCGAGCCGCGGCCTGAACGTCGGGCTTCGATATCTGGACGGCGCCTTCAACTTCGATCCGGTCGCGGCGCATGACGTGATCGACACGGACTTTGCGTCCACACTCGTCTGGTTCGACGCGTTCATCACGAATCCGGACCGTACCGCGCGCAACCCGAATCTCCTGGTCTGGCAGCGCAAGGCGTGGCTGATCGACCACGGAGCAGCATTGTACATGCATTTCGACTGGCCAGGGGTGGATGATGCACGGGTCGCGACGCCATTCCCGCTCATCAAGCAGCACGTGCTCCTCTTGCGCAGTGGCGATCTGGAGGCCACCGATCACGCGGCCAAACGTGCGCTCGACGGTGATGTGCTCGAGACAATTCTGTCAGCGATTCCGGACGCCCTGCTGCTCGATCCGCTGACCGGTGACGATTCTCCCGATGCGGCGACGGCGCGCGCCCGATACCTGCGGTATCTGCGCACGCGCCTCGAGTCGTCAACAGGCTTCGTCGGTGCGGCACTCGCAGCTCGCGAGGCGTTGCGCGCATCGCCCGCACAGCACTTCCCGGCACGACGGTGACCACAGCGTTGACGGCATACGACTTCGCGGTCCTTCGCGCGGTCCCTCACGTACACCTCGGCGCATTCGTGTCCGTCGGTGTGCTCCTCCACGCACGTCAGGCTGGCTTTCTGGGACTGCTGGCACTCACGAACGAGAGCACGCTGCGGGATCGCGTGCCGGGCATCGATGTCGGGATGCTCGCGCGGTACCTGCGCACGATGGAGCGCGTCGCCGCCGGCGATAAACACGCGGGACCGATTGCGCTGGCGCCGACGTCAGAGCGGTTTCACTGGCTCACGGCGCCACGTTCGGACGTGCTGCAGGCGTCGCCCGTGCACGAAGGCATCTGTGAAGACGCGCCGGACCGCATGCTGGCAAGACTTTTCGCGCAATACGTCACCGGCTGAGCGGGCGCCTCCGCGATCATTGCCCTTCCGACCGGTGCGAGATTTGATGGTATGACGCTCATTTCGCTCGCCGACGTCGCCGTCAGTTTCGGCGCCACCACACTGCTCAAGGATGTCTCCGTAACCATCGCGCGAGGCGAGCGGTGGGGCATCATCGGTCGCAACGGCGCCGGGAAGACAACGCTCTTCCATATCCTCACCGGCAAGCTGCAGCCAACCAAGGGCGCTGTGGCGCGTCAGCCCGGGCTCAAGGTCTCACTGCTCGACCAGCACCGGGATTTCGGTGACGCGACCACCGTGTGGGAAGCTGCAGCCGCTGCGTACCTGCCGCTGATCGCGATCGAGAAGGAGCTGGCAGTCCTGGCGGGCCAGCTCGGCGACGGCGATGAGTCGCTGATGGAACGTTACGGGCGACTGCAGGAGAAGTTCATGCACGAGGGAGGCTACGATTTTCCTGCCCGCGTGGACAAGGTGCTGCAAGGGCTCGGCTTCGATGCCGTCGAGTCGCGCACGCGCGCGCTGGCGGGGCTGAGCGGTGGCGAACGTGGGCGCGTCGGCCTTGCGGGTCAACTTGCCGCGCCAGCCGAACTCCTGCTGCTCGACGAGCCGACCAACCACCTGGATCTCGATACCACCCGATGGTTGCAGACATACCTCGGCGAACTCGGTGAGACGGTCATCGTCATCAGCCATGATCGTGCCTTTCTCGATGAAACCGTTGATCACGTGCTGCACGTCACAGGTGGAACCACCCACGCGTATACGGGCGGCTACTCCGCATTCGTGAGCCAGCGAGAGGAGCGCATGCTCTCGTTTCAGCGCCAGCTCGACAAGCAACAGAAGTTCATTGCGAAAGAGGAGGAGTACATCCGTCGGCACCTCGCGGGTGTCAACAGCGCGCAGGCAAAGGGTCGCCGGTCCAAGTTGAGTCGACTTCCGCGGCTGTCGCCACCGCCAGGCGAATCTGGCGCGATGTCACTGCGGCTCGAGATCGGGGATCGCGGCGGCGACAGGGTGCTGCACACCGACAAGTTGCAGGTTGCAATCGGCGAGAGGGTTCTGCTGGCGGACGTCACCCTGACAGCCATGCGCGCGGACGTCATCGCGCTCGTCGGTCCGAACGGCGCGGGAAAGTCGACGCTGATTGCAACGCTGCTCGGCGCGCGAGAGGCAACCGCTGGTGCCGTTGCCGTCGGCGGCTCGGTGCATGCCGCGTGGTACCGGCAGGACCTTGGCCAGCTCCCGCTGGAGAAGTCGATCTACGATGCGATCCAGGATGTGCGACCACTCTGGGGCCGCGGGCAGATCCAGGGACATCTCGGCGCCTTTGGATTCAGCGGCGACAGCGTCATGCGCACCATCAACACGCTGAGCGGTGGTGAGCGCGCGCGTGTGGCACTGGCACTGATCATGTTGCAGAAGGCAAATCTCCTGGTCCTCGACGAACCGACGAACCATCTCGACGTGGAGAGCATCGAGGCACTCGAGGACGCGATCGACGACTACGAGGGGACCGTGATCCTCGTGAGCCACGACCGTGCGTTTCTCCGCGAGCTGGCGACACGCGTCTGGTCCTTCGACGGCACGCGGTTGCGCGACTTCGACGGTCCATTCGTGGAGTGGGAAGTGATCGAGGACGAACGCCGCGCCAGATTGGCGTCCGCGAGCGCGGCAGCCGTGCAAGGGCGCCGTGCGCAGGAACGCGCCAGCGCACAGAAGACAAAAGGAGCCGATGATCGCCAGGCCGCGGCGCGCAAGCAGGCGAAGAAGGCCGCGGACGACGCCGAGCGCGAGGTGATCAGCCTCGAAGAGCGAGTGAAGCAGGTGCAGCGGTCTCTTGAGGACGGCGACCTGTATGATGGCTCGGCGGACAAGGCGCGCGAGGCGGGACGACTGGAGAAGGAACTCGGAACCGCACAGCGCCTTCTCGACGACGCGATGACGAACTGGGCGGAGCGAACTGCGGCGCTGGAACAGATCTGAAGCAACACTTCGCTGCGCGCCGGTGTCGACACAAGTCCGTGAATCCGTCGGAGCGGAGCACCCGTAGGAGGTGAGGTCCAGCCGGATGCCCCGCGGTGCTGTTTTCTCGAGGCTCGCAGCCATGCATTTCTTCGCACGCTCTGCTGTCTGGCGCGCGGTCATGTCCCGTATGCTCACGCGACTGCGGCTCGCATTGCCACTCGTGATCTGCGTGCTCTGGGTGAATTCAACCGGTCGTTGCAACACCAAGCCGAGAGGGAGGTGTGCGATGGACCGACGGCAGGAGCGACTGGTGCGCTGGCAGCGCGCGGATCGGGTGGCCTTCTGGGCGGCGATCGCCGCCGGCGTCGTGCCGCAGGTCGCGGCGGCGGCGGCAGGCGCGTCGCGGGTGGTGGGCGCGCGCTGGTTTGGGCAGCGTGGCGGGATGCCCCCCACGCACCTCGCCGTTTCGGCCCCGCCGCTGTCGG
>JANMNM010000236.1:0-3189 GCA_031373905.1 Gemmatimonadaceae bacterium
TCGGATTGGTCTTCTGACCCATTAGCGCGTCCCCCGCTCAGTCACCGTGATCTCGATGTGGCTCGTCCGCTTGATCATCGGCGTCGCCCGCCCCATCGCCGCTGGCGTGAAGCGCTTCAACTTCGGTCCTTCATTCACCACGATGCGCGAAATCATCAGCTGGTCCACGTCCACCGGGGTGCGGCTCTCACGGCTCGCATACTCCGCATTCGCCACCGCCGAATCGAGGACCTTCTTCACTTCCTTCGCCGCATGCTTCTTCGAGAACTGCAGCAGCGCCAGTGCTTCGTTGACGCTCTTTCCACGGATCTGGTCGACCACCAGGCGTACCTTGTACGGCGACTGCCGCGTGCCGCGCTGGATGGCCCTCGCTTCGTTCACGATCGTGCTCGCCATGGCTTACTTGCCTCCCTTCGGCGCGCCGCCGGTCTTCTTGTCCGCCGCCTTCTGGCCCACGTGACCCCGGAACAGCCGCGTCGGCGAAAACTCGCCGAACTTGTGACCGACCATGTTCTCCGTCACGTACACCGGCACGAACTTGTTGCCGTTATGCACTGCGAAGGTGTGACCGACGAAATCCGGCAGCACCGTGCTGGCCCGACTCCAGGTCTTGATCACCTTCTTCTCGTTTCTGGCGTTCATCGCAGCCACCCGTTCCACCAGGCGCGTCTGCACGAACGGCCCCTTCTTGAGACTCCGAGCCATGTGTCGTCGCTCCGGTTACTGGGTAGCCTTGCCGCGCTTCCGGCCACGCACGATCAGCCGCTGCGAGGCCTTCTTCTTGTTGCGCGTCTTTACGCCTTCCTTGTTGCCCCACTTGTCCACGACGTTGCGCCCGCCGCGCGTACGGCCACCGTGCGGGTGATCGACCGGGTTCATCACCTCACCGCGCACCTTCGGACGCTTGCCGAGCCAGCGGCTCTTGCCCGCCTTGCCATGGCTCAACAGCTCGTGCTCGGCGTTTCCGACCTCGCCGATCGTCGCCATGCAGGTGCCGTGAATCATCCGCATCTCCGAACTCGGCAGACGCAGCGTCACGTACTCGCCTTCCTTCGCCATCACCGTCAGGCTCGAGCCGGCTGACCGCGCCAGCTGCCCGCCCTTGCCCGGCTTCAGTTCGACATTGTGCACCGACGTGCCAAGCGGCATCTCTCGCAGTGGCAGGCAATTGGCCAGACGCACATCCGACCCTGCACCACTGACGATCGTATCGCCGACGTTCAGTCCCTTCGGATGCAGGATGTAGCGCTTCTCGCCATCGGTGTACTCGACCAGCGCGATACGCGCCGAGCGATTCGGATCGTATTCGATCTCGCGCACCGTGCCGACCATGCCGAACTTGTTGCGCTTGAAATCGATGATGCGGTACTTGCGCTTGTGACCACCACCGATGCGACGCATCGAGATGTGACCGTGGTTGTCGCGACCGCCGCTCTTCTTGAGCGGCTCGGTGAGCGACTTCTCCGGCGTCGTACGCGTGATCACGGCGAAGTCAGACACGCTGCGGAAGCGCGACGACTTCGTCACTGGCTTGAATTGACGAATGCCCATCGCTTAACCCTCGAAGACCGGGATCGTGTCTCCGGCCTTCAGCCGCACGATCGCCTTCTTGTAGTTGGGACGCTTCCCCTTTGACTGCCCGACGGTGCGCTGCTTGCCGCGACAATTGAGGGTCCACACGTCGGTCACCGTCACACCAAACAGGATCTGAATGGCGTTGGCGATGCCGTGCTTGGTTGACTTCGGGTGTACCACGAAGGTGTACTCGCCGAGGTTCTGGTACGCGGTGCTGCTCCGCTCACTGATGATCGGACGCACAATCGTTTCGTGAATCGTCGGCATCTTACTTCGCCTCCGCGGCGGACAGCGCCGACGCTTCGATGATGACCACGTCCGACCACATCACGTGATACGTGCCGACGTCCTGATACGGCATCACGTGGGTCGACGGGATATTGCGTGCGCTGAGGAACGTCATCGGCTTCACGCCATCCGTGAGGAACAACACCTTCCGATCCGCCACACCCAGTTTGCCGAGGAGTGACAACATCGTCTTGGTGCTCGGCGCCTTCATCTCGAACGCATCGATCACCAGCAGGTCGTTCTCACGTGCGCGGACATTGAGCGCACTCTTCTTGCCCAGGGTGCGGACTTTCTTCTGGACGCGCTGCGTGTAGTCACGCGGCGTCGGACCAAAGACGGTACCACCGCCCGGCCAGTGCGGCGCCCGCGTCGAGCCCTGACGGGCGCGACCAGTGCCTTTCTGCTTCCATGGCTTCTGGTTTCCGCCCGTCACCTTGCCGCGCGTCTTGGTCGACGCGGTGCCCTGACGCTGGTTGGCCAGTGTGGCCTTCACTACCTGATGGATCACCGGCACGTTCACCGTTCCGTCGAACAGCGCTTCGGGCAGCGTCACCGCGCCCTTGGCCTTGCCGTCCGCGCTGAACGCGCGTGCCTGCAGTGTCGTATTCTCTGGTGTCATCGGCTCAACCCTGCTTGCGGACGAGGACGATTCCGTTGGTCGGACCGGCCACGGCACCGCGGATGTAGATCAGATTGCGCTCCGCATCCACCTTCTCGACACGGAGGCCGATCTGGGTGTGGCGGTGATCGCCGTAATGTCCGGGCATCTTCTTGCCCTTGATCACGCGCGACGGATCCGTGCCAGGTCCGATGGACCCGGGACGGCGATGCTTCGTGTTGCCGTGCGTGTTCGGACCGCCGCCAAATCCATAGCGCTTCACGACACCCTGAAAACCACGGCCCTTGCTCGTGCCGGTGACCTTCACGATCTCGCCCGGCGCGAACAGCTCCACGGTGAGCTTCTGCCCCAGTTCGTAGGTCGCGATCTCCGGATTCTTCCCCGGCGCATCGTCGATGCGGAAACTCCGGATCACTTCAGGCGCGTTCGTCAGGCCAGCCTTTGCGGCATGGCCCACTTCCGCCTTCGGTGCACGGTTGCCGCGCGGCGTGCGCTCGCCAGGCTTCGATTCGCGACGCAGGCGCTGTGCGCCGTACCCCAGCTCGACGGACGCAAAACCAGCCGTCGCCTTTTCCATCACCTTTGTCACTGTGTTCGGAGTTGCCTCCACCACAGTCACCGGGATCTGCTGCCCGATCTCGTTGAAGATCTGGGTCATCCCGACCTTTCGTCCAATGATGCCGATCATTTCTCTCTCAGCTCAGTCA
>JANMNM010000243.1:0-1656 GCA_031373905.1 Gemmatimonadaceae bacterium
TCGCGTCCAGCTTTCGACGGCAATGGTATCGGCGCCAAGCCGGAGGACGAAGCTGCCGCTGCCACTCTGGGCGTGCGACATGGCGGGGGTCGCAAGCCCAGCGAGGGCGGCGGCAACGAGGACAGGGCGGTTTGTCATGCCGAAAGGTGGGGATGCGTACCGGCTCACGCCAGCACGCGGCGTGGCGGGGAAGCTGCAGGAACCGGTGTGCAGCTGCATTCATTCAGGAATGGTGACGCGCACGAGACAAACATTTCGAGGAAAGGTGAGCCCCGTGCCTGGCCCGTTTCTGTCCGCGCAGTGGCGCGATCTGGCTATGCTGAATTATGCCGTGCCACCAGGCCTGCTCGAGCCGTACGTGCCAGCGGGAACGGAGCTCGACACCTGGCAAGGCACGGTCTACGCCAGCGTGATCGGATTCCGGTTTCTCAGGACGCGAGTGCTCGGCGTGAGCGTTCCAGGCTATCGCGATTTCGACGAGGTGAATCTGCGCTTCTACGTGCGTCGTCATGCCGATGACGGCGTGCGGCGCGGTGTCGTCTTCATTCGGGAGCTGGTTCCTCACCGTGCGATCGCGTGGGTTGCGCGCGCGTGGTACAACGAGCCGTACCGCGCACTCCCGATGCGCCACGACATCGCCCGCGATGCCTCGGGTGAATGCACCAGCGCCCGGTACTCGTGGAAGCACGCCGGTGCGTGGGACGGCCTCACAGTCGAGACAGATGGACCACTCCATGCGCTGCAGGCAGGCTCGGAAGCCGAGTTCATCACGGAGCACTACTGGGGATACACGAGGCAACGCGACGGATCGACCATCGAGTACAGCGTCAGGCATCCCAGGTGGCGCGTCGCGCATGCACGCAGCGCCACGTTGCACGCGAATGTCGCGTCGCTCTATGGCACACAGTTCGTCGACGTGCTCTCGCAGCCGCCGACGTCGGCGTTTCTCGCCGAGGGGTCGGACGTCGTGGTCTTTCGTCCGACGCGTGTACCGGGCACCTGAGAGTGGATGACGAACGGCTCGCCTCGGCGCGCCTCATACCGATCCTCTCGGTCGCCATCGGCCGAGATTCCCCGCCTCATCCGCGAACCGGCCAGGACCGCTAGCGGGCTCAGCATTTCCCGCGACCGACGCCCGGACGGTAACCTGGACTGCAACTTCGTGGTTCGTGTTGCGTAGTCAGCGCACGTCAACCTCGCCCCGGTGCACTGACGCAGTATCTTTGTGATTCCAGCGGAAACCGCCACTGATACGGCCGGTGTCTGATCCCAGCCACGCAGAGAGTTCATGCTTCGCTTCCGATCACTCTTCAGCATGCTGGCCTTCACTGCGGTGCTCGGCGCGTGCGCTGGAGCACGTACGACTCCGATCGCACCGTTCGTCATGGGTCAGGAAGGCGCCACCGCGCGCGCGCGCGCCGACTCACTGCGATATCCGTACACGACGGCTGACATCGCCTTCATGAGCGGCATGATTCACCATCATGCACAGGCCATCACGATCTCCCGCTGGGCGCCCACACACGGCGCCTCGGCTGCAGTGCAGCGGCTCACGGCACGGATCATCAATGCACAGGGCGACGAGATCGTGCTGATGCAGAACTGGCTCCGGGACAGGAATCAGGACTCGATGACGGTCGACTCGCTTGGCAACGT
>JANMNM010000265.1:0-12010 GCA_031373905.1 Gemmatimonadaceae bacterium
ATCCTCGCCAACACGACTCGCCCGCCCAAGGCGACGCGCACGCTGCAGACAGGCTTCCTGCATTGGGCGCGCGGTGCCGCGCTCGCGGCCACCGGAAAGATCGCCGACGCCGAACAGGCACTCGCGGCGTTGACGCGCGCCGCGCAAGGAGTGCCGAAGGAAGCGATGGTCGGTCCCGTGAACTGGGGCGGTGACGTGCTCGCCGTGGCGATCGCCGACCTCACGGGGCGCATCGCGGACGCGAAGGGAGACCGCACGGCCGCAATCACCGCCTTCACCGCCGCGGTCGTCGCCGAGGACAATCTCGGCTACAATGAGCCACCCGACTGGTTGCTACCCGAGCGCGAGCGCCTGGGAGTTGTGCTGCTCGCGGCAGGGATGCCTGCCAAGGCCGAACAGGCGTTTCGCGCCGAGTTGAAGAAGCATCCGGCGAATCCGCGCGCGCTGTTCGGCCTGTGGAAGAGTCTCGAAGCACAGCACCGCGACGCCCGCGCGTCACAGCGCGACTTCACCGCCGCATGGACTGGCGCAGACATCACCCTCGGCGACGACCTATACCCGCACCGCTGACAGGTGCGCGCTGGTGCTCGAATCGACGAGCCCTGCTGCAGAACGCGCTCGGACAGTCAGCGGTGCGAAAAGCAGTCAGCGGCGCTGGTGCGCTCGAACAGTCAGCGAAGCTCGAAAGAAAATGGTCACGCGGAGACGCGGAGCACGCGGGGGCGGTCCACACACGTGGCGTGACGCGCCCAACAGAACGTGAGGTAGTTGCAATGTGGGATAAACTCCCCGCCCGCACCACATCCCTTGCTAAATAAAGTTCTCCGCGATCCCCGCGCCCCCGCGTGAAAACATTTCGTTGGCGCGCGCGCAGAGCAACGAGTGCAACGAAAGCAACGAGCGCTACGCCAACTCCCCCGCATCGCGGAGCGGCAACCGCTCGCTCCCCCGCCGCACCCCCCGCCACCCCGCCAGCGCGCGATACAACAGCGGCAACACAAACAGTGTCAGCGCCGTCGACGTCACCAGCCCGCCGATCACCACCGTTGCCAGCGGCCGCTGCACTTCACTGCCTGGCGATGTGGACAGCGCCATCGGCACGAACCCAAGGCTCGCCACCAGCGCCGTCATCACCACTGGCCGCAAACGGTCTTCCGCACCCTGACGCACCGCGACGTCGATCGACATGCCGGCAGCACGCAACGCGTTGATGTGTGAGAGCAGCACCACCCCGTTCAGCACCGCGATCCCGAACAGCGCGATGAACCCCACGCTCGCCGAAAGACTCAGATTGAGCCCGCGCGCCCAGAGCATTGCCACGCCACCCACCAGCGCGAACGGCACGTTCGTCAGCACCAGCGCCGTCTGCCACGCCGAACGGAAGCTCGCATAGAGCAATCCCACGATCAGCAGCAATGCCAACGGCACCACCAACTCGAGACGAGCCATCGCGCGCTGCTGATTCTCGTATTGCCCGCCCCACTCGAGAAAGATTCCCGGCGACAGCGGCACTTCCCGCGCCACGCGCGCTCGCACCTCCTCCGCAAAGCCACCCAGATCGCGGCCGCGCACATTGCTCAGCACGAGCGTGCGACGCTGCGCATCCTCGTGACCGATCAACTCGGGGCCAGTGCCCGGTTCCACATCGGCAACAGATGACAACGGCACCAATGCCCCGGACGGCGCACGCACCGTGATTCGCGACAATTCCGTCAGGTCGTTGCGTTGCGCATCAGGAAAGCGAACCGCCACACCGATGCGTCGCGGGCCTCTCACGATTTCGGTGGCGACCTCGGAGCCGAGTGCGAGATTGACCGCATCGCGCACATCCGCGACCGACAATCCAAACTGCGCCAGCGATTCGCGGCGCGGCAGCACGCGCACCTGGCCGGTACCTTCACTGATCTCCAGGCTCACATCGGCACTGCCGGATGTCGAAGACACCACGTTCCGGATGCGCGCCGCGATCTGCTGATTCTTCGCGATGTCCGGCCCGACGACCTTGATCCCCAGATCGGTGCGGATGCCGCTTTCCGCCTCATCCAGGCGCATCGCGAGCGGCTGCGTGAACGACACCCACAGCCCAGGCACGGCCTTCAATGCCGAATCGAACGCGGCCACCAGCCCATCGCTGGTCTTCGCCGTGGTCCACTCGCTCCTGGGCTTGAGGATCACATACAGGTCACCCTCGAACAGCCCCATCGCTTCCGTCGCGAGATCAGGGCGCCCCGCCTTGGTCACCACGGTCAGCACCTCGGGGAATCGCTTCACGATCCGCTCCGACTGCATCGACAACCTGGTCGCATCATCCAGCGACACACTCGGCGTGCGGCGCGTGTTGATCAGGATCGCGCCTTCGTCGAGCTTCGGCATGAACTCACTGCCGATGTGCGACAGCGAGTAGGCCGACGCGATGACGAGCACCACCGCACCGATCACGATCGGTCGACCATGGTGCATGGTCCACTCCAGTGCCTTCCGATATCGCTCGCGAAGTCCAAGTTCGATCGTGCTCGGCTTGACAGGCACGTGATGCAGCAGCGCCAGCGACGCGGCCGGGACGTAGATCAACGCCAGCATCAGCGAGCCGAGCACCGCCAGCACGACGGTGAACGCCATCGGCTTGAACATCCGGCCTTCCATCCCTTCCAGCGTGAAGATCGGGATGTACACCGCGACGATGATCGCAATGCCGAACAGCACCGGACGCCCGACCTCCATCGCCGCATTGCGGAACAGCGCGAACCGGCGTGCGGCAACCGATTGTTCGTCCGTCGCGGCCGGCTTCTCGAGCCGGTGCACGAAGTTCTCCACCATGACGATCGCGCCGTCCACGATCAGGCCGAAGTCCAGCGCGCCAAGCGACATCAGGTTCGCCGAATACCCGAACATGTACATGCCGCCAAAGGCGAACAGCATCGAGAGCGGAATCACGGACGCCACGATGAGGGATGCCCGGACATTCCGCAGAAACACGAACAGCACCAGGCTGACCAGCAGTCCGCCTTCGATCAGGTTCTTGATGATCGTGCGAGTCGTGCGATCCACCAGCTCGGTCTGGTCGTAAAAAGCGACGATCTTCACATGCCGCGGCAGCGCAGCACGTACCTCGTCGAGGCGTTTCGTCACGCCGTCGATCACCATGCGTGAGTCGGCGCCCTGCAGCTTGAGCACCATGCCAGTCACGACTTCGCGCGTCCCGTCCTGCGTCACCGCACCATATCGCGGCATGCCGCCCTGCTTCACCGTCGCCACGTCGCCGATGCGCACCGTGACACCGCCAGGAGCCTTGAGTGCAATTTGCGCGATCTGACTGGTGTCGGAAATCCGACCAACGCCACGCACGGCGTATCGTGTGCCCGCCTGTTCAACGTAGGCGCCACCGAACGACAGGTTGTTGTTCGCCAGCGCCGCCTGCACGTCGGTCAGGCTCAGGTTTCGCGCGGCGAGTTTGGCCGGATCCACTTCCACCTGCACCTGCTCGATCAGGCCGCCCCACGAGTTGATGTCGCTGACACCCGCCACAGTCCGCAGACGCGGGCGGATCGTGAAGTCGTGCAGCGCCTTCAACTCACCCAGCGACATCGAGTCGCTCGTCACCGTGTACTGGTACAACTCGCCCATCGGGGTTGCGACCGGGCCCATCTGCGGCTCCAGCCCGGCCGGTAGCGCGCCTCGCGCCTCGGCGAGCCGCTGCTGCACGAGTGTGCGGGCGAAGTAGACATCGGTGCCATCGGGGAACGGCACCGTGATCAACGAGAGCCCCGCTTTCGAGATGGAGCGGACACCTGTGACACCGGGCAATCCCATCAGCGCTGACTCGAGCTGATACGTCACGAGCTGCTCGACCTCTTCCGGTGCCAACCCCGGCGCGGCGGTCGCCACATCCACACGCGTCCCCGTCAGATCGGGAAAGGCATCGAACGGAATGCGAGAGAGCGAGAACACGCCGAATCCGCACAACAGCACCATGCCGACAGCAATCGTGAGCCTTCGGTGGAGCGCAAACTCGATCAGCCGCTTCACTCCGGACTGCCCTCGGACGCCCGCGCGTCACGCTGACGGAGGATCTCCGCGCGCGCAATCGCGGCGCGGTCACCGATCACGGACACACCGGCACGCAGCCCGCTCTTCACCTCGGCCATCCCACCGGAGCGCCGTCCGACGCGCACACGAATCGCCTCCAGCAGCATACCGCTGCCCCGTCGCACGCCGGACACGACGACCGTGTCGCCCTCGAAGTCCTGAATTGCCGCCACGGGAACGGCCACCACGTTGTCGCGCGCCAGACCGAAGAGCTCTGCCGATGCGGTCATCTCCGATCGCAGTTCGCCGCTGCCATTCTGCACGCTCGCATACACATCTGCCGTGCGCGTGAGTGAGTCGAGCGCTGGCGATACTCGCGTGATGCGCGCATTGAAGGTGCGACCGGGAAACGCCGGCACCGAGAACGCAACGTCGCTGCCGACCTTGGCGGCACCAAGCGCCGCCTCCGGCACACGCAGTTCGAGCAACACGTTGGCCACGCGACTGACCGTCACCAGCGATGCGCCGGGAAGTACGACGCTGCCGGGTTCGGCGCTGCGCGAAGCCACGACCCCGTCGAACGGCGCGCGCACGATCACATCCTCAGGGTCGATGCCGCGTCCCATCGGGCCAGCAGGATGCAGGTGCTCGACCAGTTCGCTCGAGCGCAGCAGTTCTGCCGCCGCGCGATTCTGACCTTCGAGTGCCGCCGTGTGTGCAGCGCGCGCACGTTCGAGGTCCGCCAGCGAGCCGGCCTTTGCGGCGTACAGTCGCTCGCTGCGTGCCATCGACGCCGCCGCGAGCTGCGCGGTGTTGGCGCCTTCCGCGCGCCCCGCACGCGCCTGAGCCAGCATGTTCAGCGCATCCGTCAGTTCATGGCTGTGAATGGTGACGAGAATCTGACCGCGACGGACGCGATCACCGGGCTGCACCAGCACCTGGGTCACGCGCCCTTCCACGATCGAGCCCAATGGCTGCGTCGTGGTCGGATCGAGGATCAGGCGACCAGGCAGCTGCCACACATCCCGCCAGGGAATGGACTTCGCCTCGATGGTCGAGAATCCGGCCATCGTCATCGCGGCCGAGTCCACGTAGGCCGTGTCCCGCTGCGGTGCTGCCGAATTCGAGGCCGGCGCTGCCGCCGGTTTCGCCGCGCCGCCGCATGCGGCAAGCAGCACGACCATCCCGAGCAGCACGCCGCGCGCAATGAGTGAGCGCGGCGGAATCACGGTGCATCGCTTCACGTGGGTTTCTGCGGAGGTCATCGTGCGGGCTGGGTTGGAAGCGGGTCATCAGCAGCGAGGCCCAGCGCGCGGGCCAGATCCAGTCGGGCCAGTTGCACATCAATGGCAGCACGCAACGCGGCGTTGCGAACCTCGGCGTGCAGGCGTTCCGCATCGAGCAGTTCAAAGAGCGAGATCGCCCCTTCGCGATATGCCACGACGGCGATGTCAGCGACGGTGCGTCCGCGCTCGTCGAGCGTGCGCGCGCCTGTACTCGTGCCGCGGACTGTACGTGCAAGTTCATCACTCAACAGCGAGTAGGCACGGCTGGCGGCGATCACGTCGGCCTCGAGCGCTGCGTCGAGTGCGCGGAGCTCACCTTGCGCCACCATCAGCGCACCTTGCGCTCGCTGCCGGTTGCCGCCGTTGCGATCGAACAACGGCAGCGACATGCCGATCTGTATCGTGCCGGTATTGAACCCCGAGGTCCGCTTGCTGCCAGCCTGCACGCCGAGGGCCGGCAGCGTGCCGAGTCGCTCGGCGAGTTGTCGCGTAATCGCCTCGTCGACCCGGGCGCGCGCTGACTGCAGTTCGGCGCGCTGCGCACGCGCCGCCGCCAGCAGCGACGGCAACGGCGCCAGTGCAGGCATCGCGTCAGCAATCAACGCCTGCGTCGGCAGTGGCACGCTGTCGATCGGCATCGCAAGTGCGCTGGCCAGTGCGCCACGCGCGCGTTCGACCTCGGCGCGCGCAGACATCTCCACGAGGCGCGCGCGATCCGCCTCGAGTCGCGCGCGGAGTGCCGCGCCCTCGGGCACGGCACCCTGACGCGCACGCTCCTCTTCGATCCGCGCGATCGAGTCCACTGCCGCGACCTGTCCTGCAGCGGACTCGCGCAACGCAACCGCAAATGCGGCATGCCAGTACGCCCGGGCAACGGTGAACTCCACCTCACGCGCCGTCACGGACGAATCCGCGAGCGCTCCGCGCGCGGCAAATCCACTCGCCGTGCGAAGCGCCACGCGACGCCCGTAGACGTCCACGGGCAATGTGGCCGAAAAGAACTCATCGCGGTCCAGCGGACTGCCAAGGTTTTCGCGGCGCCACTCGAGGATCGGGTTCGGGAATGCCGATTCCTGTCGCGCTGCGCCGACAATCGCGAGGCGGCGACCGCCAGCGGCACTCAGCAGCGGATGCCGCCGCCGCGCGAGCGCCGTGGCGTCGCCGAGCGTGAACCCGCGGCCTGTCTGGGCAAACCCACCGGGCGTTCGACCATCCTGCGCGAACGCCGGCACCAGCGGTACCGCCATCGCACCCATGCCGATCGCGAGCACCACGACGGCGCGCGCGCGATGCCGGACCTGTGCGGGAGTGTGCATTGGTGCAACATACCGTCCGCATATGAATGGCGGATGAATCACGCCGCACCCTGCCGCGCCGCTGTCGCCGCCTGGACCGACACGATCGGAAACTGCACTGAGGCAACCGTGCCGCCGCCGCTCCTTGCCGTAAGCTTCAGGGTGGCGCCATGGGCGTGTGCGATCCAGCGCGCAATCGCCAGCCCGAGCCCACTGCCATCAGGCGACATCTCGCGGGCTCCGGCGCCACGATAGAACCGCTCGAAGACACGCTCCGACTCGGAGCCGCTGATGCCGATACCGGAGTCAGCGATGCTCAGCGTCGCCTCCTCGCCATCGCGCACCACGCTGACTTCTACCTGCCCGCCCCGCGGCGTGTAGCGGACCGAATTGTCGAGCAGAATGCCGACCAGCCGATCCACCTGCACGCGATCCACCGAGACGGGCGCTTCCTCGATGGAGCGCAGCGCGAGCTGCACGCCGCATGTCGTCGCAAGTGGTTGCCATGCGTGGACGGAGTCCATCACGAGGTCATCCAGATAGGTCGGCTGCGGTGAAATGCCGTCCGCAGCGTCCGCACGCGCAAGCTGCAGCAGTTCATCCACCAGTCGCGCCGTCCGGTTCAGGTCCGCACGCACCCGAACCAGCGCGGACTGCTGCGCCACCGGATCGTTTGCGTCGAGCATGGAGAGGTCCACGGTACCCAGCATGCGGGCAACCGGCGTGCGCAATTCGTGCGCCGCATCGGCAAGGAATCGTCGCTGCTGCTGCAGCACGCCGTCCACTTCATCCAGCAATGCATTGAACCGCGTGCCAAGGCGCCCGAGTTCGTCGGCGGGATTGTCGATCGGAAGGCGCTGTGCTGCGCTGTCTGCACTCCCCGCCGCCCGCACGCGTCGGTCCAGCGCCATCCGTGTCGCTGCCTCGGCCATCGCCGTGATGGGTCGCAACGTGCGCCCCGCGAGCCACCACCCCGTGATGCCCACCAGCAGTACGCCGAGTGGAATGCCGATCAGCAGCCAGCGATCGATGCGCGCGAGTGACGACTCGAGCGGCGCCGCGCTCGCGGAGACGTGCAGTTGCCAGCCCGGTGCAACCGCCGAGTCGAGCAGGACCGTGACGCGTTCCACCGGTTCCGGCAGTGCTGTGGTGCTCCGTTCCGTGCGCAGGGGCACTCGAGGGCCGGGACCCGTGCGGAATTCCGTGACACCATCCGGTCGCACGAACTCCACCAGCCGATCCGGGAACACCACTTCATTGGCAATGTGAGCGATCGTCCCCCTCGCATCACGATACTCGGTGAACTCCAGCCGGAAGAAGGACTGCACCGCGCCCGCGGAACTCCGAATTCCGGCCGTGAATTCACGTTGGAGCGTGCTGCGAACCGTGCCGCGCGTGGCAATCGCGAACACCAGGAACACCGTCAGCATCGAGACGCCGTACCAGAGCGCGAGCCGGGCGCGGATCGACAGCCCGCTGTGCACCGATGATTGCGGCGTCACGGCTTCGATCCCGTCGCGCGCGCTGCGATGCCCAGCCGATAGCCGGCACCACGCACGGTGAGCAACATCGGCTCATCGCCGGGCGCATCGATCTTCCGGCGTAATCGTCCGATGTACACATCGATCACGTTGCTGAACGGATCGTAGTTGTCATCCCACGCGCTGGCGCTGATTGCATCGCGCGTGAGCACGGCACCCGGATGCCGCATGAGCACTTCCAGCACGGCGAACTCCTTCGTCGTCAGTTCGATCACGCGCGCGCCGCGGGTCGCGGTCCGCGTGGTGAGGTCGAGCGACACGTCATTCACCGGATCACCGTTCCAAGCGTCGTGGCCGGGCGGCGCAGCAACGCACGGACACGCGCGGCCAGCTCGGCCATCGCGTACGGCTTCACCAGGTAGTCATCCGCACCGAGATCCAGTCCGCGCACGCGATCCTCGACCGAGTCGCGGGCCGTCGCCATCAGGACACGCGTGTCCGATCCCATCTGCCGGAGTTCGCGGCAGATCTCGAAGCCATCGGCATCGGGGAGTCGCAGGTCGAGCACGACGGCGTCGTAGGTGCTGAGCCGGAGCGCGCGCATGGCGCTGGCACCGTCGGAGGCGGCATCGACGGAGAACCCCGTCCGCCGCAGGTACTCGGCGGCGGTGCGGCAGAGTTCCGGGTCGTCCTCGACGAGCAGCAGTCGCATGGAATCAGCTTAGCGACTGGAGATGAATCCACCGTGAAAGCGCGGCCCGTCTACGCCGCGACGAGCGGCTTGCGTGCAGACAGCCCATACGCCGCGATCAATGCGTAGCAGACCGCCGGCAACATCAGCGACGCCTTCAGCGTGCTCGCATCAGCGATCAGGCCCGTCAGCGGAGGAATGATCGCGCCACCGACGATCGACATGGCGATGATGCCGGAGCCTTCCGCCGCGCGCTTGCCCAGCCCTTCGCTTCCCAGGGTGAAGATCGTGGGAAACATGATCGAGTTCATGAGGCCGATGGCGAGCAGCGACCACCCCGAGAGCCAACCGCTGCTCAGCGCGGACAGCGTGATGAGTGCGATCGAGCCGGTTGCGACCGACGCCAGCACCAGGCCCGGCGATACGAGGCGCAGCACCGCGGCGCCGATGAAGCGGCCGACCATGGCACCGCCCCAGTAGAACGCGACATGCTTGCCGGCCGCTTCGGCACCAAGGCCGAGCACACTCGACTGCATGAGATAGTTGACGATCAGCGAGCCAATCGCGACTTCTGCGCCGACGTAGAGAAAAATGCACGCCGCTCCGAAGCGAAACCGCGGCCGCTTCAGGAGGTCGAAGGACTTGAGGATACTTCCAGTCTCCTCGACGACATTCGGCAGCCGGTTGCGGCGTGTCCAGACAACGGCGGCCACGATCACCAGCGAGAGCGCGAGCGCCAGATAGGTGTTCACGACCACCTGCGTCTCAGTCGTCCGGTAGGCATCGAGCGCGGCACCCGTCAGCGTGGCGGGATCGATGCGTGCCAGGCTGCCAAGGATCACGATCGACCCGACGATCGGGAAGACGGTCGTGCCGAGTGAGTTGAAGGCCTGCGCGAAGGTCAGCCGGCTCGACGCGGTCCGCGGATGGCCAAGCATCGAGATCAGCGGATTGGCGACCACCTGCACCATCGTGATGCCGGCTGCCAGCACGAACAGCGCGAACAGAAAGACGCCGAACTGGCCCGACTTCGACGCCGGAATGAACATCAGGCATCCGGCCGTCATGATCAGCAGCCCGATCGCCGCCGCCCGCATGTAGCCCGCCTTGCGGACGATGGCAGCCATCGGGACGGAGAAGATGAAGTAGGCCGCGAAGAACGCCGACTGCACGAGCAGCGCCTGGAAATAGTTCAGCGTGAAGAGATCCTTCAGCTTCGGGATGATCACGTCGTTCAGGCTCGTGATGCCGCCGAAGATGAAGAACAATGCGAAGACGAAGATCTGCAGATCCGGCGCGTCGACGCCCTCACCCGTGTCGGCGGTGCTGGTCGTCGTGTGCGTGGAGGCAAGCGCCATGTGGGATCCTGAAGAGGTGGGAAGAATTGCGTGCGAGCGGCGCCCGGTCCCGTCCGATGCCTGGACCGGTACCGTCGTCCATCGCACTCATGTGCCATGTATGGAGCAACCTCTGCCGCCGATTCACACCGGCGCCGCCAGCCGATGCCGGACTGGAATCTGGATCGGGGCCGTAGAAATATGGGGTGCTGTCTCACGTGCCGCCGCGACGCCCGGCACGTTCGATGGGTGGAATTCACGCGGGCGAGGCGCCCAAGCCGGTTCACCGCGGACCCGGCGGGGCTGGTGCCCTCGTCGACGGCGGGGCCGGTCGGGTACCCCTCGACATCCCGATGCGACGGGGCTCGCTGCTCGATCCGCGCGTCTTGCGATGCACGTTGGAAGCACGCCTCCCAATGCGCCGATTCGAGGACGCGATCATCCCGTGTCACATCGCGGCGACAGCACGGCACAGTGTTGAAGAAGTCGTGCTCTCGTCGGGGTCCGTGATCGATGCACTGCTTTCCGGGGTCGGACTTCGGCGTGTCTGGCGTCGTGGCCGCGCGAGGGAGGCCAGTGAAGCGGGCATGCTACTCTGGCGCGCAGGAGCATTGCGTGCGACTGCATCCGGACCGCAGTCACGGTCGAACAACTGCCAAAGCAGGACCACAGCCCGTCACACAACCGGAGCGACACACCATGTTGATCAGCCGCAGCGTCATCGCAGGTCTGACCGTTCTCGCCTTGACGGCCGGCTGCGCGTCGTGGAGCGGTTTCCAGAGCGAAACGTCGATCGATGCCGGTCAGGCATTTTTGCTTGGCGGTGGTCAGGCCGGACGGTTCAGCGCGACGGTGAAGAACACCGGATCTGTGCCGGTGGCTGTGTTCGTCGAGTCCGCGGGCAGCAGGCGCCCGGTCATCGTCCTCGCCCCGGACTCGAGCATCGAGGCCGAATTCGAGGCGCGGGAAATGGCCGTCTTTTCCAACACCTCGACCATGCGAGCCGTGATCAAGGTGGACGTCCGCGGCGGTGACTCACGCAACCTCGGCATGCGGTACGACGCTGGACCGCGCGCGCGCTGAGTCGGCATGCCCCGTACTTTCGTGCGGGTAGCGCCAATGCTGTCCCCCGGAACGAGGTTCATCCGATGATCGAGCTGACGCTGTTGTGTCTTGATTCCGTGGCCGCGGAAAGCCTCGCGAGCGATCCGGACGCGTTCGCCGGCCACCACGGACTGACGCTCGGGCCGCATACGTCAACGGTGGCCGCGATCGCTGCCGCCTTTGCGCAGATGCTCGCCAGGATTTCACCGCCACTGCCGTGGGCCGGGTACCTCGCGCTCGAGGGCAGTCTCCGCCGCGTGGTGGGCACGTGCGGGTTCAAGGGCGGCCCCGATGCCACGGGTGCGGTGGAGCTCGCGTACTTCACGTTCCCAGGCGAGGAGGGTCGTGGCATCGCGTCTGTCATGGCGAAGGCGCTCGTGCAGCTGGCACGCGACGCGCGGCCTGCGGTCCGTGTGGTGCGAGCGCACACGCTCCCGGAGCGCAATGCCTCGTGCCGAGTGCTGGAGACAACGGGGTTCCAGCATGTGGGCTCCGTGATCGATCCGGACGATGGCCCGGTGTGGCGCTGGGAGCGGTCAGTCGGCGACGATGTGTGACAACGGCGGAGAGATCTGTCGCCGACCGCGAGCAGCGGTCGTGCTCAGATCGGCCGATCTCTCCGCTGGATCAGGCGCGCTCGCTCAACCGTGCGCAATGATCAAACCAGTCCACCAGCCCGCCCTGGCCTTCCAGCCCCGCCAGTGCGCCACCAACCAGGTCCTGCAACGGCGAGAGCCGCTCCCGCTTGTAGTCGCGCAGCCGTTCCTCGCTCACATCCCCGATCGACAAC
>JANMNM010000037.1:0-2793 GCA_031373905.1 Gemmatimonadaceae bacterium
CATCGGCGCGCGGTACTGCGCAGCCAATCCTGGTGTTAGCCGCGCCGCGAGTCGTTGTGTAGATTTGAGCGCCTACCAGCCCCTACCGCCATGTCGACTCTACCGAACCCGCTCGTCTCTGCGTCGCCCGATCGCCTCGGCGGCACCCCGGTCTTCGCTGGCACGCGCGTGCCGGTGCGGAGCCTGATCGACTATCTCGAAGCGGGCCATCCCCTCGATCATTTCGTGGAGCAGTTTCCCAGCGTGTCGCGGGAGCACGCCGTCGCGGTGCTTGAGTGGGCGACTCGTGACAAACTGATCCCGGCCGCCTAGCGCGGCGGTCGCGATGCGCATCCTCCTCGACAGCAACCTACCCGCCGCGTTCGCGTTCTTGTTGCCGGGGCACCGGACGGACACCACGCACGCGCGACGCTGGTCGGACCTCGACGATGGCCCGTTGCTCGATGCTGCCGAAGGCGAATACGACGCCTTTGTCACCATGGATCAGAGTCTGCGGTTTCAGCAGAACCTTCGCGGTCGTCGGCTACGCATCGTTGTTGTGCGCGCAGTGCGCAACACGTTGCCGACGCTGGCGCCGCTTGCGCCGCTGGTGCTGAGCGCGCTCAGCGAGTTGCGCGAAGGGGAACTGCGCGTGGTGGGCGGCTAACAAGGACATGAGGCCGACAGAGTGCCAGAAGTGTGGGTGCGCGATAGACTCATCGGGCGGGCACTCTGCAGCCTATGCCTGGTGTTAGGGTTCAGCGACGTATGATCGCGTTTGACACCGAGGCGCGCGCGTGAGCTATGTGATCAAGGCCGAGATTCGCGATGCGGCGGCGTCGACGTTCACGTTCGTCGCGGAGAAGACGATGTACGGCGGGAAGCAGGTCCGCGTCGGCGATGAGATGTTTCTCTTCGCGAGCGAGAACGAAGGCGGCGTCGGTTTGGTGGGAGTGGGCATCGTCACGTCAGCCGCGGCGACCCCTCGACGTCCTGGCCTCGCACGGCAGACCCCCCGCGTCACGATCGCCGTGCGGCGCACGGCGCGCGCCACACGTGCGATGGGTCGGCCGCAGCTGCGCCCGTTCGTCGACTGGGCCGACGAACGTCCGGAGACAGAACTCAACTTCAAGCTGTATCGACAGGCCACCAACAAGGTGGTGGGCATCACGCCGTCGGCTGCCGCCTTCCTACGTCAGTGCACGACTGTCACCTACGGCACGCAGGCTCGCTGCCGGTAGCGCGCAGCGCGGTGGCGCGTGGCCGTGCGCGTGACGGTGCGGATGTGGTGCCGGCGCTGGACCCTAACAAGGACATGAGGCAGCAGAGTGCCAGAAGTCTTGGCGCGTGCTAGAATCATCGGGCGGGCACTCCGCAGCCTATGCCTGGTGTTATGCCGCTCGTAACGCTGCGCGTTGCGGAGGCCATGTTTCTCTCGTGGTAGCGCACTTCCCTTCAAGTCTCGAGTTCAAGCATCGCGTTCATGCGCATCTACCTTGTCGGCACCGTTCACTCCGCGAAGGGGATGGCCTCGGCGGAGGCACTGTTCTGCATCATTGAGCAGCTGCGCCCAGGAGTGATCTTCGCTGAGATACCGGCTTCGCATGCGGACTCGTATCGCAGTGGGGCGCACGGCAACTTGGAGTCGATTGCCGTCGCGAGATATTGCACGGAGTCTCCTGTCGAGGTTCTGGCCGTCGATCTTGCGGAGCCGAACGCAGCTTTCTTTCGTGACTCGGAAGAGATGTTCGGCAAGGTCGAACGAACGAGCGCCGCCTATCGCCAGCTTGTCGATCTCCACGCGGCGGAGACGTTTGAACGCGGCTTCGCATATCTCAACAGCACTGACTGCATCAAATCGTGCTCTGCGATCCACAGAGAAGTGCTGGGCACGCTGGAATGGATGGGTCAGACTGACTCGCACGTGGCGTACGCTCGGTGGTGCAAGCAGAACGACCTCCGCGAGGGTGCAATGCTGGACGCGATCGAGAGGTATGCGGCGGTTTCTTCGCATAGCGAGGCAGTCTTTCTTGTAGGGTCGGCACACTGCGAGCCGCTCCTCACAAAGGCCGCAAGCCGGCAGGCGTCATCCGCAGTCCTAGTGCAGTGGCGCCCAGGCGTGGTCCCATGCGACGGAGCGTGAGTACCGCATCCGCGCACTGCATTGGCCGACGGTGCGGCGTGCCATTCGCCCGGAACTCGCGGCCAGTACACAGCCGGCGGCGAAGCGAGCGCGGAAAGTCGCGGCATAACATCTGGATGTGGCAGCCGCAGTACCGCCACCGATCGTGCGTAGTAGAATCTTCAGTGCGCGGTACTGCGCAGCCAATCCCGGTGTTAGCGTGCAGCGATCGTTGACTGGTGTTGTTGGTTCGTGCGCGGCGCGCCAATCAGTGCGAACTTTTGCTGCCGTATTGTGTGGCCGTCGTGTGCGGGTCGCCGTCGGTGCGGCCACGACGACGTGCGTGGTGCGCATCGCGGTGCAGGTCGCGGATGCGGTGCTGCGTGGCGTCGCGCCGGACGCGCCGGCGGTGCGGTCAGTGGGGCGTCGTCGCCGACGCGTGCCAGTGCGGCGCGAAGGATGACGCGCGCTCGCGGACGCTCATGGGACCACGGGCGCGCGCCGGTGCGCCGTGGGGGGCGTTCGCGCGCGGGCTGGGACGTGCTCGGCGGCCGATGGGCGCGTCGAGCGACGCCCCGGCGCGCGCCACCCGTGTGCCGTGCGAACGCTGGTGGCGCCGACGCCGTCCGCTAACATCATGATGTGGCAGCGCAGTACCGCCGGCATTCGTGCGTGGTAGAATTCGTGGTGCG
>JANMNM010000312.1:0-1947 GCA_031373905.1 Gemmatimonadaceae bacterium
GACGCCAGCGTGAAGATCATGAAGAACACCGAGAACACCGGGATCAGCCGTGCCAGCCCGCCGTACGCCTTGAGCTCCCGGGTATGACACCGCTCGTACACCATGCCGACGAGCAGGAACAACGCCGCTGCGACGAGCCCATGACTGACCATCTGGATCATCGCGCCCTGAATCCCGATCAACTCGAGGCTCAGCAGACCAAGCATGACGTACCCGAGATGACTGATCGACGAATAGGCGATGATCTTCTTGATGTCGTCCTGCACAAGTGCCAGGCAGGCGCCGTAGACGATGCTGATGGCCGACAACACCATCAGTGCGGGAGCATACACCCGCGCCGCGTCAGGAAAGAGCGGAAAGCCGAGCTTCATGAACCCGTACGTGCCCATCTTGAGCAGCACGCCCGCGAGGATGACCGACCCTGCCGTCGGCGCCTCGACGTGCGCGTCCGGCAACCAGGTGTGCAGCGGGAACATCGGCACCTTGATCGCAAACGACAGGGCGAATGCGCCCAGCAGGATCGTCTGGACGTTCAGTGGCAGTCGCGCCTGATAGAGATCCGTGAAGGCAAACGACGACACGCCGCCAGAGGCTTTCAGAGACATCACGAGATAGATGACGGCAGCGAGCATGAGGATGCTGCCAAATGCCGTGTAGAGAAAGAACTTCAGCGTTGCATAGACGCGGCGCGAGCCACCCCAAATCCCGATGATCAGGAACATCGGAATCAGCATCGCCTCCCAAAACACATAGAACAGGAAGAGATCCTGCGCGAGGAACGCGCCCATCATCGCAAACTGCAGCAGCAAGAGCATGACGTGAAACAGCGTCACGTCGCGGTCGATCGAGCTGAACGCGCCAAGCACCACCAGCGGGCCGAGAAACGCCGTCAGGGCGACGAGCAGCACATTGAATCCGTCCATCCCGATCAGGTATTGCACGCCCCACTGCGGGATCCACGGCGCCGCGGTCGTGAACTGCAGCGCAGACGTGGCGTTGTCGAACCGGCCATAGAGAAATGCGGCGATCCCGAGTTGCAGAACCATCACGCCAAGTGTCGCGGTCCTCGTACGCCGATCGTTGCCGCGCAAAACAAGCAGCAGCCCCACCCCCGCGAGCGGAAGCCAGAGCATGAGGTTGAGCAGCACGGACTCAACCATGTCGCCATCCCCAGAGCAGCGCCCCGGCAATGCCAAGCATGACGAACAGGGAATAGAGATGCAGGCTGCCTGTCTGCACGCGACTGAGCAATCCCGCAGAGCGCTGTGCCAGCGCCGCGAGTCCATGCAACGAGCCGTCGAGTATCGCGCGGTCCCCACCGCGGAGAAAGACCCTGTCCGAAATCCACACCAGCGGCCTGACGAGCGTTCGCTCATACAGTTCGTCGACGAAGTACCGGCCTGACAGGAGACGGTGCAGCGGCATCACCCGCTGGCGAATCGCCTCGGCACGAGACGGGGTGCTGAACATGTACGCGGCGATCGCAATCCCGGCAAACGCCAGCACGATCGACACCACGAGGAGCGTGCCTTCGAAGTGCTCGAGCGATTCGATGACCTTCGGCAACGGCAGCTGTGATTCCAGGAAGTGCGGAATCGCGATGTAGCCGCCACCCGCCGAGAGCACCGCGAGCAGCATCAGCACGCCAGTCATTGACAGCGGTGACTCATGCACGTGCTTCGCGACTTCCGCATCCATGCGTGACGAGCCAAGGAACGTGAGCCAGAACAGGCGGAACATGTAGAACGCGGTCATCAGCGCGGTGATCGCGGCCACAGCCCACAACCACGGTGCGCCACCGCGACTGCTGGCAAACGCATACCAGAGGATCTCGTCCTTGGAGAAGAAGCCCGCCAGCCCGGGAATGCCGGCGATCGCCGCCGTGGAGATGGCGAACGTCCAGAACGTGATCGGGATGCGCGTGCGCAACCCACCCATCTTCCGGAT
>JANMNM010000048.1:0-2136 GCA_031373905.1 Gemmatimonadaceae bacterium
CGAGAGATTCTCGTTGCCCGTGATCCGCAGGGACGCCAGGACTGGTCGATCAACGACCCGTTTCAGCTGCTGGGCGTCCGCCGTCGTCCGGAGTGCGCCCCCGAGCAGCACAACGCCCGCCGCAGCAAGACCGCGACGGGCGTGGCACCAGAGGTCGCCCGAGCGGCTCAAAGTCCAGCCAGCAACGCGTCGTTGTTGGCAGTTGCCGAGATGCGTTTGATCAGCCATTCCATCGCACCCATCGGCGGCATCTGTTGCAGTCCGCGGCGCAGCATGTAGATCGACTGGACCTGCTCCGGCTTGTACAGCTTCTCTTCGCGACGCGTGCCGCTGGCTGGAATGTCGATGGCGGGAAAGATCCGACGCTCGGCCAGCCCCCGATCCAGCTTGATCTCGCAGTTGCCCGTGCCCTTGAATTCCTCGAAGATCACGTCGTCCATCCGCGAGCCCGTTTCGACCAGCGCGGTGGCGATGATCGTGAGGCTGCCACCGCCGTCTTCCGGCGACACGTTGCGAGCCGATCCGAAGAACGCCTTCGGCTTTGCCATCGCGTTGGAATCCAGGCCCCCCGACATCGTGCGACCTGTGCCGCGGTTTGCCGTGTTGAACGCGCGACCCATTCGCGTGATCGAGTCGAGAACGATCACCACGTCCTTGCCCATCTCCACCAGGCGATGCGCGCGCTCCGTGACAATCTCCGTGACGTCCACGTGACGTTGCGCCGGCTGGTCGAAGCTGGATGCGATCACTTCACCAACGTTCCACGAAATCGCCTCACTCACTTCCTCAGGCCGTTCGTCCACCAGCAGGAGCATCAGCACCGCGTCAGGATGATTGAGGTGTACCCCCTCGGTGATCGCCTGCAGCAGTGTCGTCTTTCCGGCGCGGGCCGGCGCCACGATCAGCGCGCGCTGACCGTAGCCGATCGGCGCAATGAGATCGATCGCGCGACGCGTGATCTCGTGACCAACCTTCGCAGGCCGACCTGTCTCGAGCGTCAGACGCTTGTCGGGGTATGACGCTGTGAGGCTCTTGAAGTCCTTTCGGCGTACGTCGGTGTCTGGCGGCAGCTCGTTGATCGTCGTGATCTCGCAGACCGTTGGCCGACGGCGCTGATCATGTCCCCATGCCGCCGTGACGAGGTCCGCGCGGCGCAGCTGGAACTGCCGTGCCAACCATCCGGGGATGAACGGGTCGCCGGGCTGCGGCAGGTACGAGGCCGCACTGCTCCGGATGAAGCCACCGTCGCCGCGGGCCGGGTCGTACCAGCCGGTGACGGTGGCCTCGGCGGTCACGATGCTCGATCCCGGCGTTTCAGCTCGATCCTGTCGATCCGGTCGATCCTGTCGATCCTGTCGATCCTGTCGATCCTGTCGATCCTGACGTTCCGGACGCGGCCCGCGCTCCTGGCGATTGTCGTTCCGCGGCGGACGATCGTTACGCTCGGGCCTCGGTCCGCGCTCCTGCCGCGGCGCAGCATGCTGCACTGGCGCGGTTGCGTCGTTCTCACCGCCGCCCTCACGGAATCGATTCCGTCCCCGGCCGCGGCGGCGCTGGAATCGTCCCCGACGCTCATTCCGGTCCACTGGTCGGTCGCCGTTGCTCCGCTCCGGTCCGCGCTCCATTGGGCGCTCATCCGTCACGTCGCGCATGGGGCGTTCGTTCTGTGCCACCGTCTCGCCTCGTGACTCGGCGCGAGGTTCGTTGCGTGGTTCGTTACGTGGTTCGTTACGTGCTTCGTTCGGTGGTTCGTTGCGTGGTCCGTTGCGTGGTCCGTTGCGTGGTCCGGCCAGAGCCTCATCCCGCGGTGCAATCCGCGCTTCAAGCCGCGGTTCGGCAGGCGGTTCGCTCTTCTCCACCGCCGCTCGCTCGCCACGAGGAGGCCGGCGAGACTCTGCCTTGGGCGCTTTCGGTTCGGCTGCTGCGTGACTGACCGCGGGCGGCGGTGGCGGCGGTGGCGCGATCTCGGCCACCGCGTCGGCCGTCTTCTTTGCGCGACTGCGGGGCTTCTTCACCGCCGCTGCGTCCGGTGCGGCGGCCTTCGGCGCAACCGCCGCGGGCGCATCGCCACTGTCCTTGTACGGGTTCGGATCGTCACCCTGCGCCGTCTTGCGCGGGGAACGCGGACCTCGCCCC
>JANMNM010000324.1:0-26456 GCA_031373905.1 Gemmatimonadaceae bacterium
GTTGCGCGATGGGTTGCGCGAACTGTGCACGGCGATGGATGCCAAGTCGGTCGAGTTCCGCGACATGATCAAGATGGGCCGGACGCAATTGCAGGATGCCGTGCCCATGACGCTTGGCCGTGAATTCAGGGCGTGGGCCAACACGCTGCGCGAGGATGTGGATCGGCTGGGTGAGGCGCAGGCACTCATGCGCGAGATGAACATGGGTGCCACCGCTATCGGCACCGGGATCACCGCATCCGATGAGTTCACGACGACCGTGCGCGTGCACCTCTCCGACGTGACGGGCCTCGAGATGATCACGGCCCCTGACCTCATCGAAGCCACCAGCGACACCGGTGCGTTCGTGCAGCTGAGCGGCGTGCTGAAGCGAACCGCGACGAAGCTCTCGAAGATCTGCAATGACCTGCGATTGCTGTCATCCGGTCCGCGTGCGGGCTTCGGCGAGATCAATCTCCCGGCGATGCAGCCAGGCAGCTCGATCATGCCGGGCAAGGTGAACCCGGTGATACCCGAGGTGGTGAACCAGGTCTGCTTCGACATCATCGGCGGTGACGTCACGGTGACGATGGCTGCCGAGGCGGGACAACTGCAGCTGAATGTCTTCGAGCCCATCATCGTCTTCCGGCTGCTGAGCGGCATTCAGGAACTCACGAATGCGATTCGGGTGCTGCGCGAGAAGTGCATCGTGGGGATCACGGCGAATGCGGATCGGATGCGGTACTACGTGGAGCACTCGATCGGCGTCGTGACGGCGTTGCTTCCCGTGATCGGCTACGAGAAGGCCACGGAGGTTGCGAAGGAAGCGCTCGCGAGTGGTCGCGGCGTGACGGAGATCGTGCTCGAGCGCGGGTGGCTCACCCGTGCGCAGCTGGATGATGTGCTGCGGCCGGAGTCGATGGCAGGGCGGTGAGGGACTGCGTGCTGGCGACGTGATCGCCCGTCAGCTCGCGAACAGATCCCGATGCACTGGTACCGCTCGCACGTCACCGGTGCGGTCGCGCGTGAATGACTCGCCCTGGGCCGCACGCAAGAGGCCCGCATCGAGGTCTGGTGGCGGATATCCGCCAGCGAGGGCCATCCGCGCCACGATGGTCGTGGAGCAGGCGGGGTTGCTGCAGGGATAGACCGATGTCGCGCCCGTGCCCGCGAGGCGCTACGCGAACGGATTTTCGTCGGCAGTGGGACCGTATACGGAGGGAACAGGCACATCAAGCAACCGGAGATACACCTGCAGCTGACCACGATGGTGATACAGGTGATTGAACATGATCATCCGCACCATGCCGACGCGCGGCGCACTCATGATCGTCCTCCCGCCCATCGTGAACGTCCACGTGGCCATCATCTGCGCATCGTCCCAGCTCTTCAGCCGCGCTGTGCCCTCCGTCACGCTTGCAGTGAGCGCGTCCAGAACTTCCGCCCTGCTCTTCGCTTCGGCCTGTTCGCCTTTCGGTCCCTCCGTGATGTCGGCTGACAGCATGTTCGCGATGTTGCCCGGAATTCGCGCGGTGTGCAATGCCAGCTGTCCCAGCGACATCGACTTCGGGTGCGGCTTCCAGCTCAACCTGTCCTCCGGGAGCCGTTCCATGACACGGCGTGTCGCCGCCGATTCCTGCTCGAGTTCCATGATAAATCCGTCTGCGATGCTCATCTGCCGTGATTCTCCATGTCAGTGATGATCAAATGATTTCGACTCGGTCAGTTCCTGCTGATTCCGTCGGTACGGCAGCCGTCACACAACCCGCTCCAGCAATGGTATGAGCCGGGCGACGCAACCGCTCCATCCCTTCTCGTGATGGTCGCGGCCGTCTTCACTGAGGAACAGTGAATGCGTAAGCACCAGCTCCGTCTCACTCGCATGCGGCAGGAAATCGAGCGTCACGAGCGTCTCTTCCATCTCGGCGCGCTCCGCCCATTTCCAGGTGAATGCGAGGCGCACCCCGGAGGTGACTTCCCGGTACTCACCAATGGCGGTGTGTGGCACGCCATCGGGTGAAATCATCTCGATGCGATAGCGCCCGCCCACACGGAGGTCGATTTCGTGCACCACCGTCGTGAAATTGCCATCGGGCGCGAACCAGTTCGCAAGGATCGCCGGATCGGTCCACGCGTCGAACACCTGTCGAGGTGTGGCAGCAATCACGCGCGTGATCTGCAGCGTGTGAGTGGACCGCTCGGCATTGATTGTCATCAGGGCGTGCCCTCGCGTTGGCGGTCAGTGAAATAGCCTTCAAGACTGTCGAGCTGACGCTCCCAAAACTGGCGATGCTCCCGGAGCCAGTGCTCGACATCGGCGAGCCGCCTGGGGCTGTATCGACAGTGGCGGACTCGCCCGATCTTTCTCGTCGAGACCAACCCGGCGTCCTCGAGCACCCGGACGTGCTTGAGAAATGCCGGGAGGGAGATCGCGTAGCCCGTTGCGAGCTCAGACACCGTGGAGTCCCCGCTTCTGAGTTGACCGAGCACCGAACGGCAAATCGGATCGGCGAGTGCGGCGAATGCGGTATCGAGCTGCGAAGACTTAACCATGCGGTTCAGTATTGAGCGTGGCTTCGCGTTGCGCAAGAGGGCCGCCGGCCGCCGGCAGGGCTCGCCATGCCACTGCATGTCGAGTCGCTCGAGAATCGACTCACGCTGTCTGACTCGGCCACGCGGTGGTGGGTTGCGCTGGCGCGAGCGTGAGCGCGCCCAGCACCGGGCCGTGTCACCGTCAAGCCCGTCATGTACCTCGTTGAACACCGCCGCGAGATCGATCTCCAGGGCGCTGCGCTGCGACATGTGCCGCCATGTCAGCGTCTCTCGAACAAGCGCGGTGTCGCCCCGTCAGCTACGGCATGAACTATCCGACCGACTTCGACGACACACACCTCGGCCGAGTTGGCCGCACGGCCTGGCGATACGGAATGCCCACACCGCCCAAGACCTCCGACGAAGCCATCCTCACCCCTGCTCGCTGGCGTTCACGCCATGGCGTGACGATCCGACGCGCTCGTGCAGCTGAGCGGCAATCAGAAACTCACGAATGCGATTCGCATGCTGCGAGAGAAGTGTGTCGTGGGCATCACCGCCAACGCAGAGCGCATGCGGTACTCCGTCGGGCGTTCAATCGGAGACGTGATCGCCCGTCAGACCGCGAACAGATCCCGCTGCACTGGTGCGGTCCGCGCATCACCGGTGCGGTCGCGCCAGATGCCGTCGCGCGTCGTGCGGCCGCGCGTGAACGACTCGGCCTCGACGGCGCGCAACAGCCCTTCGTCCATGTCGCTCGCCAGATAGCCGCCGGTGAGTGCCGTCCTGACCACGATGGCCGTGTTGCACGACGGGTTGCTGCACGGTTAGACGGATGTCGCGACCGGCACGGCGCCGCCTGAGAGCGATGCCGCCTCGCCGGCCTGCACGCGCCACCCGCGACGTACCTTGCGAGCACGGCCAAGAAACGGCGTCGACCAGCAAACAGGGCACCGGGGCGTTGGTGGTACCGTCGGTGCAAATGCGGCGGCGCGCCGGATCGGTGAGCGGTCAGACATGCCATAAATTAGCCGCTGCGGAACGGAGCAGCATGGTACGGCGCGCGTCCCGGGATGCGCGCGTGGACAAGCCTGCGACGTGAACATGCGCTTGCACGCTCGGAATTCTCGTTGCCACTGTTGCTGCAGCAAGCGCCAGCATCGTCAGCACCGGCCACTTTCTGCACGGAGCCGGGTGGTCCAAGGGGTACATTGCGCAGATGGCGAAGCCCAGTATCGATGGTCCCGGTCAGGCGAAACTGCAACAGCTCGAGACGGCCACTTCCATCGCACAAAGCGTTCACGGATTGGTTGAGCGGTACGCCATCGCCGTGCGAAGCATGCAGCCGACGACGGGCTTCCCGCAGCAGATCAAGCGGACGGCGACGCCCCTTGTCGGGCTGCTGCGCAGCCAGTTTCAGCTGTTGGCAGACCTTTCAAGCGACCTCATCCTGATTGCCACGCGGGGTGGCGGGGCGGATCAGGCGAAGGTTCGGATGCTCCGGGAGCGCGTGGCGCAGCTCAAGTCGGGAATCGAGCTGGCCGTCACTTCGACCCTGGCGAAGCACAAGGTGGAAGCGGACCCGGCAAAGCCGACCTCGACTGGCGGTGGCGTGGAGTAACCCATCGCTCTTAGGTTTGGGGACTCGTCAGGGCTGATGCCGTCGGCGGCCTCAACGCTGGAGGCCGACGGCGGGTAACCGGTGCGTTGACCGATGATCCGGCATGGGTCGCGGATGACGAGTGTGAAGTGTTGAGACCTGTCGTTTGCTGTGCACGAATTCAGTGTTCCGTGCCGGCCTGTCGGGGGCGGTTGCTCGCGGCGCGCTGGCTCCTCTCGGAGCGCCTACCGTGGCTCTCCACGACCTTTCCCAAGACCTGGGCATGGCCAGCATCTCAAGGTTTCGCCGGTGTCTCACCGGAGCGCGCAACGCGGCCAGTTCGGCACCGTTTGCGCTGTTCGTTCTTCTCACGCTTGGTGTGGCTGCCGCTGCCGGTGCGCAGCAGTATCCAAACACCACGTTCAACTACACCACTGAGCTGAACGAGGCCACCACCAAGCTCTGGGACAGCCTGATCTTCTGGGCGACGATCGTCTTCGTGATCGTCCAGGCGGGCATTCTCTATATCATCTTCAAGTTCAAGGCGCGTCCGGAGTCGCCTGAACCGAAGCACGTGCACGGACACACCGCGCTGGAGATTGCGTGGACCGCGATCCCCGCGGTGATTCTCGCATTCATCGCGGTACCGACGGTCAAGACGATCTTCCAGACGCAGGCCAAGGCGCCGGCTGGCGCGCTGCAGGTGGAAGTGATCGGGCATCAGTGGTGGTGGGAGTTCAAGTATCCGGAGTACGGCATCACCACGGCCAACGAGCTGTATCTGCCGGTCGGCCGCACGGTGAACTTCAAGCTGAACACGCAGGATGTCCTGCACTCGTTCTGGATCCCGCGCCTCGGTGGCAAGCGCGACCTGATCTCCAACAGGACGAACTATCTGTGGATGACGCCGCGTGACTCGATGGCGCTCAAGGCGCTCAATGGCAGCTGCAACGAGTACTGCGGCGAGAGTCACTCCAACATGAAGTTCCGGGCATTCACCGTGACCGCTGAGCAGTTCGCCAGTTGGGCGGCGCACCAGAAGGGACAGGCTGTGTTTGGCGTCACGCCGCCCAAGCCTGCCGCCACGTCGGTCGCAACGCCGGCGGCGGAATCCACCAGCAAGGCTGGTCAGATCGGACCTGCCCTCGCCAGCGCGCCGGAACCTGCGCCGGTCGGATTCGTGTTCCCCCGCGAACAGCTCGATCCGTCATTCATGCCCACCGCCACGCCGCCGTCGAGCATCGGTTTCACCGCCGGTCTTACCGGTGATCCGGAACGTGGCCGGCAGGTCTACTCCCGCTCCGCCTGCATCGGCTGTCACAAGGTGAACGGCAATCCGATGAGCATGGGCGTGCTCGGCCCAAATCTCACGCACTTCGGCTCGCGGTACGTGCTCGCTGGTGCGATGTACCCCAACACCACCGAGAACCTCGTGCGCTGGATCAAGAACGCACCGGCCATGAAGCCAGGCAGTCTGATGCCCGCCATCGGCACCGGCGAATACAACCCGGCGATCAAGGCAAAGATTACAGTCGGCGGACTCTCCGATCAGCAGATCGCAGACGTCGCGGCCTATCTGCAGGCTCTCAAGTAACCCGCGCCCGGAGCATATACAGTCATGGCTACGTCAGTTGCGCCGCCGACCTACGCGCCGGCAGCCTCCACGAGCACCTACGCCGACGGCAAGTCCGGGGTCTGGAGCTGGATCACGACCACGGACCACAAGCGGATCGGCGTCCTCTATCTCTTCACGGCGCTCTTCTTCTTCCTCTTCGGCGGGATCGAGGCGGCGGTCATCCGCGCCCAGCTCGCCGCCCCGAACCAGTCGCTGGTCAGTGCTGAGCTCTACAACCAGCTGTTCACGATGCACGGCACCACGATGGTGTTCCTCGCCATCATGCCGCTGTCGGCCGCGTTCTTCAACTTCCTCATCCCGCTGCAGATCGGTGCCCGCGACGTGGCATTTCCGCGGCTCAATGCGTTCAGCTACTGGGTGTACCTGTTCGGCGGCATCTTCATCACGCTGCCGATCTTCGCCGGCCTCGCGCCCAACGGCGGCTGGTTCGGCTACGCGCCAATCACGACGATGGCCTACAACCCCGGCCTGAACATCGACTTCTGGGTGCTGGGCCTGCAGATCCTCGGCATCAGCTCACTGGCCGCGGCGTTCAACTTCATCACCACGATCATCAACATGCGCGCACCAGGCATGCACCTGATGCGCATGCCGATGTTCACGTGGATGAGTTTCGTGGTGCAGTTCCTGCTCGCGCTGGCGTTCCCGGTCATCACGGTCGCGTTGGTGTTCCTGCAGTTCGACCGCTTCTTCGGCACCAATTTCTATACGCTGACGGCGGGCGCTGACCCGCTGCTCTGGCAGCACCTGTTCTGGATCTTCGGGCACCCCGAGGTCTACATCCTCGTGCTGCCCGCCTTCGGCCTCGTGAGCGAAGTGCTGCCGACATTCAGCCGCAAGCCGCTCTTCGGCTACGCCGTCATGGTGTACTCCGGCATCCTCATCGGCTTCCTCGGCTTCGGCGTCTGGGCGCACCACATGTTCTCCGTCGGCATGGGTCCGATCGCGGACACCGTGTTCAGCCTCACCACGTTGCTGATCGCCATTCCCACGGGCGTGAAGATCTTCAACTGGATGAGCACGATGTGGGGCGGCAAGCTGCAGTTCACCACGGCGATGTGCTTCGCGGTTGCGCTGATCGCGATGTTCACGATCGGCGGCCTGTCCGGTGTGACGCACGCATCGCCACCGACCGACCTGCAACAGACCGACACGTATTACATCGTCGCGCACTTCCACTACGTGCTCTTCGGTGGCTCGATCATGGGCATCTTCGCCGGCATCTATCACTACTTCCCGAAGATGTTCGGGCGGATGATGAACGAGACGCTCGGCAAGTGGCACTTCTGGATCAACTTCATCGGACTGAACCTGACCTTCGGACCGATGCACCTGTCAGGACTGCTCGGCATGCCGCGTCGCATCTACACCTACGATGCGAATCAGGGCTGGGAAATGTTCAACATGATGAGCTCCGTCGGCACCGTGATCATTCTCATCTCCGCGCTGATCTTCATCTACAACTTCTTCACATCGCTGAAGAGTGGTCCGCGTGCGGGTCGGGATCCATGGGGCGCGTCCACGCTCGAGTGGTCCATTCCATCGCCGCCGCCGGAGTACAACTTCGCCGAGCTGCCGAACGTCACCAGCCGGTACCCGCTGTGGGACGTCTCCGATGGGCATGATCTCTCGCGCGAGCACCACGAGGGACACGAGAAGCGTGATGATCGCATCCCGACGGCGAAGGAGCTCGGCATTCCGATGCCGTCCAGCACGTTCAAGCCCGTCGCGGCGGCCATGGGCCTCTGCATCATGCTTGGGGGCATGACCCTCAAGCACGTCAATGACTACGCGTTCTACGTCGTCGTTGGCGGCGGAGCGTTTACCCTCGTCGCCAGCCTCTACGCCTGGCTGACGTCGCCGCTGGAGGAGTCGCACTGATGAGCGCCACTGCACTGGAACCCACCGCCGGCGCGCACGCCGACCACGGACATCACCACACGTCGACTGGGCTCGACAACCGAAAGATCGCGATCTGGGCCTTCATCGGCTCCGAATGCATGCTGTTCGTCAGCCTCATCTCGACGTACCTGATCTACAAGGGCAAGTCGCGCGTCGGCCCGTTCCCGCACGAGGCGTGGACGGATCCGGCGACGGGCGAGAAGTTCAACGCCATCCTCAACATCCCGGTCACGAGCTTCTCCACCTTCGTGCTGCTCATGTCGTCGCTGGCGATGGTGCTCGCCCACAATGCGGTGGTGAACCGGCATGTGAAGCGCACCACGTTCTTCCAGAAGCTGGAAGGCAATTCGTTCTTCTGGCTGATTTCGACCGCAGTGCTGGGCACGGTCTTCCTGATGTGCCAGGCATACGAGTTCACCAGCTTCGTGAACGAGGGGCTGGGGCTCACCACGAACCTGTTCGGCAGCAGCTTCTATGTGCTGACGGGATTCCACGGCGCCCACGTCACCGCGGGTGTGCTGTGGCTCTGTACGCTCGCCGCAATCGACAAGAAGCGTGGCCTGACACCGGCCGAAGAACTCAAGGTTGATCTGTGCGCGCTGTATTGGCACTTCGTTGACGTCGTCTGGATCGCGATCTTCGTCCTCCTCTACCTCATCAAGTGAGCCACGACCCCATGGCACACGGTTCCGACGCTGCCGCGCACGACGACGCGCACGCACATCACCCCACCGCGAAGACCTACCTCTGGACAGCGCTGTTTCTCACGATCGTCACGATCGTGGAAATCTCCGCCTACTACATCAAGCCCTGGGAAGAGTCCGCCTTCTTCGTGCCGAGCATGCTGTTCATGTCCGCGGTGAAGTTCGGGGTGGTGTGTGCGGTGTACATGCACCTGAAGTACGATCACAAGCTCTTCCGGAATCTCTTCGTCGGCCCGCTCATGATTGCCATCGTGACCTGCGTCGGCCTGCTGTTCCTGTTCGGCAAAGTCGGGATGAATCTCGGCCAGCCATCGTGACACGCTGCCTGGGATAGCGTGATTCATCTCGCGCTGCTGCTTCATCCGGCGCAGACGCTGGCGCTGGACAGCTGGACCATCCACCCGAGCACGGTCATTGGGCTGACCGCGCTCGGGTGGCTCTATTTCTGGCGTGCCCGTGCGGCAGGGGGCGTGGGTCCGTCAACGGCCCAGCGCATCTCCTTCGTCTCAGGGCTTGTCCTTCTCTTTCTGATCCTGAACGGACCGCTCCACGATCTGAGCGATTTCTACCTGTTCAGCGGGCACATGGTGCAGCACCTGATCATGGAGCTGATCGTGCCGCCCCTCCTCATCGCCGGAACGCCAGGATGGATGCTTCGCCCGGCGCTGCAATGGCCTGTGGTACGCTGGCTGGCGCCGCGTGTGACCACGGCGATCATGGCGTTCGCGATCTTCAATGTGACGCTGGCTGTCTGGCACATTCCGGCGCTCTACAACCTCGCGCTCCTGCATCACAACGTGCACATCCTCCAGCACGTCACGTTTCTTGTCGCGAGCGTGCTGATGTGGTGGCCCTTCATGAGCTCACTGCCGGAACTTCCGCGCCTCAGCTATCCGGGGCAGATGCTCTACTGCTTCCTGATGACACTGCCGATGAGCGTCGTGGCGGTCTACATCACGATGGCAGATTCGGTGTTGTACCCGCTCTACGCGTCGAGTCCGCGCCTCTGGGGCATCTCACCGAAGATGGACCAGCAGATCGGTGGCCTGATCATGTGGATTCCCGGTGGGCTGTTCTTCTACGGGATCATGACCGTCGTCTTCTTCCGCTGGCAGCGACTGGGGCGCGGCAGTGACGATGCGGCCGAAGCGCAGGGATCGGCGGGCGCGCTCAGCCCCATGACGAGCGGCTGAATGGCAGCGTCGAATTCGCAGCGCGGCGCGGCTGCCGCGAGGGGTGTGACCCGCGAACGGCTCCTCGCGCTCGATGTCTTTCGTGGCATGACTGTCGCGGGAATGCTGCTCGTGAACAACCCAGGTGACTGGGGGCACATCTTTGAACCGCTCGAACACGCGAAGTGGCACGGCTGGACACCGACGGACCTGATCTTTCCGTTCTTCCTGTTCATCGTGGGCGTCACATCGCACCTCTCATTGTCCGCGCGTCGGGCCCGTGGTGACGATGAGTCAGCAATCCTCCGGCAGGTGTTGCGACGCGGCGCGCTCATCTTCCTCTTCGGACTGTTTCTCGCCTGGTTTCCCGGGTTTCAGTGGGGGACGATCGAGGCGCTGCCGGACGCCACGTTCGGTGACCGTGTCCTCTTCCGGCTCGAACACCTGCGCATCATGGGCGTGCTGCAGCGGATCGGTGTCGCGTATGCAGTCGGCGCACTGATCACGTTGCGCGGCTCCTGGAAACAGCATGTCGTGATTTTACTCGGCATCCTGGTCGGGTACTGGATGCTCATGACACTTGTCACCGTTCCGGATCGTGGAGTGCCAGGGTGGCAACTCCTCGATCAACCCGAGGCCGTCCTCAGCGCGTGGTTTGATCGTGCCGTCATCGGCACCGATCATTTGTGGATCTCGGCGAAGACATGGGACCCGGAAGGCCTGCTCAGCACACTCCCGGCGGTCGGAACCATGATGATCGGCCAGCTGGCGGGACGGTGGCTCACCGCGCCCCATCCGCTGGCCGACAGGCTCAATGGAATGTTTGCGGTCGGCGCGCTGCTGTTGATGCTGGGCCTGATGTGGCACTGGGTCTTCCCGATCAACAAGAGCCTCTGGACCAGCAGCTATGTCGTCTTTACCGGTGGCATGGCGCTGGTGACGCTCGCCACCTGCATGTGGATCATCGACGTACGGGGGTGGCGCGGTTGGACCACGTTCTTCGTGATCTACGGCACCAACCCGATGATCGCGTTCCTCGGGTCCGGCCTGATGGCGCGCATCACCGTCAGTCTCTGGAAAGTTTCCACTGCGGACGGCCCGAAGTCGCTGCAGTGGCTGCTCTATCAGGCCGTGTTCGCGCCGATCAGTGAACCCCGGGTCGCTTCTCTGGGGTACGCGATGTCATTCGTGATGCTCTGGTTCGTCATCCTCTGGGCGCTCTGGCGTCGGAACATCCTTCTCAAGGTATAGCTGTGGGATTTGCTCCTCGATTGGCACCGGCGCCGCGAATGCTGGTGATGCTGTTCATCCTGGTTGGATTCGTGACATCGCTTCACGCGCAATCCCGTGCCCGGAAGCCTGCGAAGCGGAACGCGCCGGCCGTCGCCGCGCGGCGATCCGCAGCGGCGGAAACGCGCGCAGCCCGCGCAGGCGCCCACAGCGTCTCCGGCAGAGCGCGCGGCAAGGCGACTGTGACCCGCGGCCTGGCAAAGTCGGGAAGGAAGTCCGGCGCGAAGGTGAGGGCAGTGGCAAACCGACGCCCGCGCCGATTCACCCGGACTCCGGTCCCGGCGCTCTCGATCATCTCCGCACGATCGCCCTTCGGGCTCGATGCCCTGCGCGGCGACCTCGGCGCACTTGCCGACAGCTCTGTCCGTCGTGGATCGTGGGGGATGATCGTGGTGTCGCTCTCGCACGGCGATACACTGTTCGCGGTCAACGCGGACGTACCCTATGTGCCGGCATCGACACAGAAGCTGCTCACGTCGGTGCTTGCGCTGGAATCGCTCGGACCGACGTACCGATACCAGACCGACGTCCTTCACACCGGCACACTCACCGACGGTCGCATTGACGGCGACCTGATACTGCGCGGAGACGGCGATCCGTCGCTCTCAACTCGTTTCGTCGGCCGCAAACCGGATGTCGTGATGGACTCGATCGCCGCGCGCGTTGCACGCGCCGGCGTGCGGGAAGTTGCAGGCCGCGTGATTGGCGATGCGAGCGCGTTCGAATCGCGAAGCATTCCGGCGGGATGGAACCCGAGGATCCTCCAGGACTCCTACGCGGGACGTGTCTCCGGCCTGTCGCTGAATGACAATCTGGTATGGCTCACGATGCGTCCCACCGAGCGGGGCCAACCCGCGGACGTGTTCCTCGAGCCTGCAACCAGTACCATCCCGCTTCGCTCGTCACTGAAGACAGTCGCTGGAAGCCGGGCGAAGCTGCGCTACACGCGAGTCAATGGCGTCATCACCGTCTCGGGTACGATCGGTGTCGACGCAGCGCCCCGGTCGTATGTCTACATCGTCGAAGATCCGGCATCATTCACCACGGGGGCGTTCCTCGCGGCCCTCGGTCGCCAGGGCATCAAGGTCGGTGGTGGTCTGGCGATGGCGCGGACTCCAGCAGGCGCGCAGCCGCTCACGTCGTGGCAGTCCGCACCACTCGAGACGCTGCTCACCGTGATGAACCGCGAGTCGGTGAACCTGATCGCGGAGCATGTGTATCGTGCCGCGGCACGTGGTGCCGACCGACGTGCAAACGGGTCCGCGCTGACGGCAGATACGGCGCTCCGGGCACTGGTGCAGCGTGCCGCAGGCGTGGCTGGTGGCGCCGTGCAGTCCACCGATGGCAGTGGACTCTCGCAGCTCGACAAGGTGAGCCCGCGTGCATTGGTGCAGCTCCTTGGCTGGGCGGATCGCGCAGCGTGGAGCTCGCTCTTCCATGCGTCACTTCCGCTGGCGGGCGAAAGCGGGACGATGCGCCGCCGAATGTCTGGCACGTCGGCACAAACCAACTTGCATGCGAAGACCGGCACGATGAACGACGTGCTCGCGCTCGCAGGCTACGTCACGGCACGAAACGGCGAGCTGCTCGCGTTCGCGTTGATGTACAACGGCCCGGAGATCTACCGCGCACGTGAAACGACGGATGCCATCGGCGTGACGCTCGCGAACTGGGCGCGGTAGATCGCCTGGCGCGGAACCGGCAGCACTGTGGCCGCCTTCCGGGGACCGGCTCTCAGCTGATCCGGATATTGATGCCGCGTGTCGCGAGTTCCGCGATGTACCGGTCACCGGGAAAGACTTCGTCGGGCGTGTGGACCCCTGATGCCAGCGCTCCGGACGCCATCAAATGGCCCGTGATCGACAACGTGTAGCCGGTGACGCGCATCATCGCCGTGATGCCGTGCTCAGCGTCGTAGTAGTCGACCAGATCGTACTGTCGCGTGGCCGGCTCTCCGTTCTTCGTGCCCTTGACCAGGACGCGAAGTGCGACGAGATCCGTCCCGCCTGGGCGGCGCAGCTTTGGTCCGACGGTCGCGATGAACACGTCGCGCGGCACGACCTGAGCGCCCTTCACATCCACAGGCGTCGTATCGTACAGCCCCAGATCGCGCATCGCCGCCATCAGCTGGGCGTGGCCCGGGTAGCGGAGCGTCTTGTACTCCATGACGGGAATCTTGCCCTCGTACCGCCACGCCATGGTCGAAAGTCCACCCGCGGTGTGGAACGCCTCGAGCGTGCCGATCCGGCCGCCGAATTCAACGGGCTCGAGCTCCGAGAGTGCAGTGACCTGCGCCCGCTTCCCGTCGCGCACGACCCACGACAGCGTCGAGTAGTAGTCGAGGACCCCCTCGATCGAATACACGATCTGGTAATTGAGCGGTGGCTCCGGATGCTGCGGCAGTCCGCCAACGAACAGCTTCACACTGTCCACCGTGTCGAGAGCCCTGATGCCATGCTCCGCGAGGACATTGATCATTCCCGGTGCGAGGCCGGTATCCGGTACCACCGTGACGCCTTTCAGGACCGCCGCGTCGTGCAGCGCCTTCTGCTTGAAGACGATCTCGGTGTTGCCACCGAGATCGGCAAAGTGCACGCCAGCCTGCACGGCGAGCGCAGCCAGCTCACCGTTGAAGTAGTACGGGATCGCGCTCAGCACCGCGTCAACCTTGCCCATTTCCAGCAGCATGGCGCCATGATCACGGACATCGATCGCGACCGCGTGCAGCCTGCTGTCGAAGGTCGGCAGGAATGACGGCAGCGTCGAAACGTCGAGATCGGCGAGCCGGACCTCGGTGACGCCTGGGCTTCGCAACAGGTCGAATGCGCAGGCTGAACCCTGAGCGCCGCGACCAAGGACGAGGAATCGCATGAGGAGTAGTGACGTGGGCCGCACGCGCACAGTCTGAGTGCAGCGAGGCGGACGGCATTCTGAAGGGAGGGGTAGGAAACCCGGGAGACATCAGGGAATTTACCCACAGGACGACCCGCAAGTCCGTCCGTCCCACAGCCTGGCCCACCAACTGACACCCATCCGGATGACTGCAATCGACACCGACAACAGCTGGCGGCAGCACTTGCTCACGGAGCCTGCCCTCATCCATGCCGCTCTGGCACCGCTCAAGACGATTGCGGTCGTCGGTATCAAGCCCGAGGAGACTGACGCCCCTGCGTTCTACGTGCCCGAGTATGCGCAGCGCGCGGGCTATCGCATCATTCCGGTACCGGTGTACTACCCGGAGATGGTGTCTGAGCTTGGCGAGACCGCCTATCGCTCGCTCCGCGACATCCCCGTGGCGGTGGACATCGTACAGCTCTTCCGTCGTCCGGACGACATCCCGCCGCATCTCGACGACATCCTCGCCGTCCGGCCGAAGATGGTCTGGATGCAGCTTGGCATCCGCCACGACGAGGTCGCCGAGACGCTCGGTCGCGCCGGTATCGACGTGGTGCAGGACAGGTGCATGCTGATCGAACTCCGCGCCATGGGTCGATAGCGACGTCGTGCACGCCCGCCCTGAAACTCACAGCTCGATCTGTGTCCCCAGCTCCACCACGCGACCGGGCGGAATGCCAAAGAAGGCCGTCGCCGAGCGTGCGTTTCGCATCATCAGGATGAAGAGCTTCTTGCGCCACTTCGACATCCGTGCCGGGCCATTCGGCAGCAGCTGCTCGCGCCCAAGGAAATAGCTCGTTGAGCCGTTCGGACAGACCAGGCCTGAGGCACGCGCACTCGTCATGATATCGCGCATCTCCGGCGATTGCATGAAGCCGTAGTTGGCCCGCACACGCCAGAATCCTGAACTCAGTGGCGTCACATCGATGCGTTTGGTGGGATCGATGTACGGCACTGGCTTCGCCACCACGCTCAACAGCACGACTTGCTCGTGCAGCACCTTGTTGTGCTTCAGGTGATGCAGCAGGACGGGCGGAATGCCGTCCGCGTCTGACGTCATGAAAACCGCCGTACCAGACACGCGCACCGGTTCCTTGCGTTTGATGTCCGCCAGAAAGAGGTCAGCCGGCAACGTGCTCCGGCGCAGCAGCTGGCCCAGCGCTTCCCGGCCGCGTTTCCACGTGCTCATCAGCGTGAAGATGCCGGCGCCCACCAACAGCGGAACCCAGCCGCCCTGAAACACCTTCAGGACGTTTGCGCCGAGGAACGCCATGTCAATCGTGAGAAAGACGGCTGCCAGCGACAGCGCTCGCCATCGTGGCCAGCCCCACCGCAACACGCAAATCTGATAGAACAGGAGCGTGGTGATCGCCATCGTGCCAGTGACCGCGATACCGTACGCCGCTGCGAGTGCGCTCGATGACTTGAAGCCCAACACCACCAGGATCGTGCCGATCGCCAGCAGGGTATTGATCTCCGGAATGTAGATCTGACCGGACTGTTGCGCCGACGTGTGCACGATCGTCACGCGCGGGGAGTAACCCAGCTGCACGCTCTGCTGCGTGAGAGAAAACGCGCCGGAAATGAGCGCCTGGCTCGCGATGATCGCCGCCATCGTCGCGAGAATGAGCAACGGATACTGCAGCACGTCGGGCGCCAGCGAGTAGAACGGATTGGCGCGGGCACCTGGGTCGCTCATCAGCACAGCACCCTGCCCGAAGTAGTTCATCAGCAGACAGGGGAACACCATCAACAGCCACGCCAGGCGAATGGGCCGCTTCCCGAAGTGACCCATGTCTGCGTACAGCGCCTCCGCCCCCGTCACGGACAGGACCACAGCACCCAGCAGCACGAAGGCATGCCAGCCATGCTCCGCCGAGAACTTGACGGCGTACCACGGCGATAGCGCCGAAAGCACCGCGGGATGTTCAATCACATGCGGCACACCGAGCGCCGCGATCGAGACGAACCAGACCAGCATGATCGGTCCGAATGCCTTCCCCACGCGATCCGTTCCGAACCGCTGCGCGGAGAACAACATCAGCAGCAGGACGATCGTGATCGGCACGATGAGCTGCTGCATGCGTGGTGCGATCACGATCAGCCCTTCGACGGCACCGAGCACGGAGACGGCGGGTGTAATGATCCCGTCGCCGTACAGCAGCGCAGCACCAAAAAGCGCCAGCGCGATGACTCGCTTGCGGAGCTTCTCGTTGCCTTCACCCATCACACCGCCAGTCCTCTGCAGCAACAGTGCGAGCAGCGCGAGGATCCCACCCTCGCCGCGGTTGTCGGCACGCAGGATGAAGCCGATGTACTTGACGCTCACGACGCTGATCAGCGACCAGACGATCATCGACAGGACGCCAATCACGTTCGAAGGCGTCGGTTCGACGCCATGAACGCTGCTGAAACACTCCTTCAGCGCATAGAGCGGGCTCGTTCCGATGTCGCCGTAGACGACACCGAGTGCTGTCAGCGTGAGCAGCGCCAGCTTGGACCCGGTCGCGGGATCGCCAACGTGGTGGTCGTTGCTTCCGGCGATCACCGGGTGCGTATCGGTGGTCGACGTCATCGACTGGGAAGCAGCGTGAGACGCCGAGGGGTCTGGTTTCGGTTCAGTCATTCGGTATGCTGCGCGCGAGCACCGCTGCGCACAGCGAGACGGAGAGTGGCATCATGCTGCGGACACAGCATGTCGCCTCGACACGACCGCACCATGAAGGGATGACCCCCGCACGGCGCAGCTCTTGGAAGCTATCGCTACCTGAATGGCGGGGTAGTGGTCCCGCTCGTCAGCGCCGGGCCGAGCCCGACGTATCCCTGCTCATCTCGGCAAGAAACTGGTCCCACTCGGCGCGCTGCTCGGCGGTCAGGCGACTGCGGATCACCGCCCGGGACGCAAACCGAAGCGAGTCCAGCTGCGGGCGTACGGGTGCGAGCAGCGCCTTCATCTTCTCGTTTCGTTCATTCAGCACGGAGTCCAGCATCCGGCGCTGCGAGGCATCGAGGCCAAGGCGGTCAGCCAGCTGGGCGCGGGAGCTCTCCTGGTCAGCGTGGCCCCCCCGATGCTCCATTGCCCTGTTGGCGGTAAAGCCAAGCGCTCCGCCCACCAGGACGGCGCCGAGCAGAAAGAAGATCGCCTGCGCCTTGGAGCGCTCGATACGTCCGTTCATCAGTAGCGGAAAAGATCTGACACGGTCTTTTCACGCGGTGCGTCTGTCAACGGACGACCCATCGAGTCGAGGGGTGTCGAGAGGGCTTCGACCGCCGCCTCGTAGTCGAGCCGCGCGTCGCTCGCCGAGGTCTCCCAGAAACTCCATGCCGTCAAGGCCAGCGCGGCTGCCGCCAGCGCCGCGCCAACTCCCCTCCACTGCGAGAAAGGCTCCCACCACCCACCGAGAACTGAAAAAGCCCCGGACGGGGTCAGGGTGCGTACGCCGGACGCCCTGTCAGCGCGGACGCGCGCCATGATCCGCTCCTCCAGGCCATCCCAGTAGGCTGCGTCTGCCGGCGGACGCAGGAGCGTCCGGAGCTGCAGCGTGATCGCTGGGTCGCGGTCAAAATCGTCTGAAAGTTCGGTAGTCATGGGATTGGTATTCAGGCCAGGCGGCGAAGCGGACCAAGAATGGTGCGCATCGCTGCCCGGGCATGGTGCAGGTCAGAGCGAGCCGTACCCTCGGGTATCCCGAGAATCGTGCCGATCTCCGAATGCTTGTAACCTTCGACGTCGTGGAGGACGATCACCGATCGCTGGCGATCGGGGAGCTGTCCCAGCGCACTTCGGAGACGATCGTGCAGCTCGTCCGCTTCGGCAGGGTCCCGGAACGGGCTGGCGTGGGTGTCGACGAGCTCGTCTGTGTCGCGGACCTTTCTCCGTCGAGCCAGATCGAGTGCGGCGTTGCTGACGATGCGATGCAGCCAGGCTCCGAAGGGCTGGTCCGGGCGAAAACGCTCCAGCGCGCGATGTGCGTGCAGGAAGCCTTCCTGCACTGCGTCCTCGGCATCCTCGTGGGAAAGCAGCACGGCCCGGGCCACCGCGTACGCGCGTTGCTGGTGCCGACGCACCAGCTGAGCGAACGAGGCCGAATCGCCGGCCTGCGCAGCCACCACGTAGCCGCGCTCCTCTTCCCGGGCGGCCGCAACCGCTTCGGCGGACTTCACCGTCTCGGAACCTGACGCCGGTCCGCCGAGGGCGATTTTACGCGCCACGGGACCTCGCCGAGGAGCGGCAGTTGCTTCTCTGTCCGTCGAAATCAGTGTGAGCGAAGTGTGGCGCATGGCAACCAGAAAGAGTTGCCGATTCTACGCGCACCCATTGCGCAGCGTTGCGGCTGGGCCGCGTTGCGCTGCGGCCCGCCAACGGGTGGGTCAACCGGGGCGCCACGTCAGAGACCTACTTCGGGGCCTCGGTCGCTTCCTTCGCTCCCTCGTGGCTCGCAAATCTCGCGTTCGTCAGCTTGACGACACTGAAGAGAATGACGAAAACCGCAATCGCCCCGACGAGCAGCCCGGTGTAGGCCGCCTTGCGGTCGCTTGGTGCCTCGGTGTGTGACGCGCTCATGCACATGTCCTGAGAAGGGTCAACTGGGACGACACAGCATCGCCCCAGGCCTGCCGCACAAAACTACGACACCCGCACCGTGTTCATGACATCGTTGCCGACAATCGAGTTGACGACGTCCATGCCCTCGGTGACCTGACCGAAGACGGTGTGCACGCCGTTCAAATGCCGGGTGTTGGCTTCGTTCAGCACGATGAAGAACTGGCTGCCACCGGTGTCCTTTCCGGCATGTGCCATCGAGAGGGCACCTGGCTTGTGCTTGTGCGGGTTTCCAGCGGTTTCACACTTGATCGTCCAGCCGGGCCCGCCTGTGCCGACGCGGCGGTCGCCCTCGGGCAGGTCGCGGGACAGCGGGTCACCGCCCTGCACGACAAAGGCAGGAATCACGCGATGGAACTTGACGCCATCGTAGAACTTGTCATTCGCGAGCTTCTCGAAGTTGGCAGCCGCGAGCGGCGCTTCGGTTTCGAAGAGCTCCGCGACGATCTTGCCCTTGTTGGTTTCGAACGTGACGGTCTTGGCCACGGGGTCTCCAGAAATCGGTGGTGGTGAGGGCCGACGGCGACGGGGGTCGCGGTGGGCAGCCGTGAATCTACCGTGATCCAGAACCGATCGGGGGCTCCGCGACGCTACTGGTCCAGCGGGGCCGACGGGCAGCGTGGCCGAAGCGTACAGGCCCCGCATTTCGGGGAGCGTGCGTCGCAGACCTGTCTCCCGTGCCAGATCAGCAGATGGGACAACATCGTCCACGTCTCCCGAGGGAACAGCGGCATCAGCGCGGCTTCCACCTTGACCGGGTCGGTGGCCCGGGTCAGGCCCAGGCGATTCGCCAGCCGTCCTACGTGGGTATCGACGACGATCCCGTCGTTGATGCCGAAAGCGTTGCCCAGCACCACATTCGCGGTCTTCCGGCCTACGCCTGGCAGCGCCACCAGCTCCGGCATCGACGCCGGAATGCGACCACCGTGCCGGACCACGACCGCCTTCGCCATCCCCAGCAGGCTTTTCGTCTTCGCCCTGAAGAAGCCGGTACTCTTCACCAGCGCCTCGACGTCGTCCGGGCCGGCATCGGCCAGTGCCGTCGCATCCGGAAAACGGGAAAAGAGCGCCGGCGTCACCATGTTGACGCGCTTGTCGGTGCACTGCGCACTGAGAATCGTCGCGACGGTCAGTTCGTACGGGTCGCGGAAATCCAGCTCGCAGTGCGCGTCGGGATACAGCCGCGCGACGTCGGCGTACACCGCACTGGCGTGCTCGCGCAGTGCGGCGCCCCGGCGCTGCGCGACACGCTTCCGCAACACGATTCGCGTGCTCGCTTTCGGCGGTGTGCGCGGGTGTCCCGCCGTCACGCCACCGCCATGGCAGGGTCGCGCCGGCGCCGGGCAAACGCGAGCACGTCGTCGGCGCTTCGCGTATTCAGCACGTCGGTCGGCTCGAGCCATCCCTTTCTCGCCATCGACACACCAAGCGCCACGTGATCGAGGCCGGCGATCGAATGCGCATCCGGTCCAAGTTCCACCTGAACGCCCGCCGATTTCGCCACGCGGCACCAGCGCCAGTCAAGATCGAGTCGGTGCGGATCTGCATTCAACTCGATCGCCACTCCAAGTTCGGCAGCACGAGCAAGAATCGCGTTGAGGTCGATCGCATACGGTTCGCGCGTCAGCAACAGGCGCCCGGTCGGATGGCCGATCACTGTCACGTGCGGGTCCTCCATCGCCTTCAGGACCCGATCCGTCATCTGGGTGCTGTTCATGCCGAACCGCGTATGCACCGAAGCAATCACATACTCGAAGCGATCCAGCAGCGGCGCGCCGAAATCCACGGTGCCGCAAGGCAATATGTCCGCCTCAACTCCCTTCAGGACACGAAAGCGTCCCTCAAGCGCCGCATTGACCGAGTCGATCTCATCATGTTGCTGGCCCACGGCGTCGACTGACATCCCGTGCGCATTCAGGGCGGAACGTGAATGATCGCTGATGCCGAGGTAGCGCCAGCCGCGAGACATCGCCGCCTGGGCGAGATCCTCTATCCCGAAGCCGCCATCGGAGTAGAGGCTGTGGCAGTGCAGGACACCGGCGATGTCGCTGGACGTGAGCAGTGCAGGCAGGGCGCCGTCTCCGGCCGCCACAACCTCTCCGCTTCCCTCGCGGAGCTCCGGGGCGGTCCACGCCAGGCCGGCAAGCGCATAGACGGCGCGCTCATCCTGCAGCGGGACGATCGCACCCGCTGCGTCGCGTACCTCGTCATCCACCACGCGGAATCGGTGTTCTGACAGGCGCTGCATCACCTCACGCACGTGATCAGGTGAGCCAGTCGTCCGGAAGAGCGTGAACGCGAATTGCGACGGGCGCACACAGTGCAGCGTGGCGGTCGTGGCATCGGCGAAATGGAGCGAGATCACCCTCGTGCCCATTCCCACCACACGGAGCACGCCGCGCAGATGCGTCAGCGCGGCGGCGACGGCGATTGGCTGGGTCGTGCATTCCACGACCAGCGTCAGCTCGTTGATCGTCTCCATCCGGCGTCGCAACACGCCGCTGATTTCCACACGCGCCACGCCGTCGTGCGACGCAATTTCCTGCCGCAGCCGCAGCGCTTCCGCGTCAGCGTGCGGCAGAAGCACCGGCGAACCGGTGGCACGCAGCTGCGCGATGCCGTTGCGGACTCGCTCGACGAGCCGAACACCAAAGCGCGGCAGCGCTGCCAGGCGTCCATCACGCACGGCATCCTCGAGCTCCTGCAGTGTCTCGATGCCCAGCCCGGCGTGCACGCGTTGAATCGTCGTAGGGCCGAGCCCTGGCACGCGGAGCATCTCCTGCAGTCCTTCCGGTGTCTCCTCGCGCAGGTCGTCGAGGAGCCGCGAGTCTCCTCCCGCCAGCAATTCGTCCAGTACGGCCTGGACGTCATCGGCGAAGCCAATGCCGGCGATCGCCTCGGAGAGCGGACGGGCGGCAAATGCACCGAGCTGCCTGGACGCTGCCTCAAAGCGGGTTGATGCATCCGAATCCTCGCCGCGAAGTTGCCGCAACGTGGCGATCTCGGCGAGCACGTGGGCGGCGGCGCGGGCATCCATGGAGCGTGAATCTAAGGCCTGGCCCTGCGCAACAATTCCCGGATCATGCGGATCGGCCGTTCACGAAGGCATCCAGCGCGGCTGTCAACGCTTCCGGCTGCTCAACGTAGGGCACGTGGCCGCAGTCGCCGAGCTCCACCAGTGTTGCGCCGAGCGCCCGCGCAGTCGCGCTTGCGCTCGAGAGCGGGATCGGATCCAGATCACCGTGGACGACCATCGACGGTACCCGAACGCCGGTCAGCGCAGCCATCAGTGCATCGCCGTCGACACTCCCCCAGGTCGAGGTCTGTACCCGGCCCTGGACGCGAAATGGAGTCAGGTTGGCAGAGCGCTCGGGGTGCGCGAAGTAGCCGGCCACGCTGAGCTCGAAGGCCCGCTGACGGTACGCGGCGGCATCCCGCTCTCGGAGGCCCGAGGCCTGAAGCTCAGCGCGAAGCGACGCCACAGCCGCTGAGGACTGCCGGCGCTGGAACTCGGCATCGAACAGGGCGCGGTCTGACGGGATGAACGGTGCCGGGGAAATCAGGATCATCCAGGGAGGCTGTGTCGCGGCCCGATCACGCTGCCCGGAGGTCACGATGTGCAATGCGAGAACCGCGCCCCACGAGTAGCCGACAATGGGCGCCACCCGTACGCCAAGCTCGTCGCTGAGCAACGCAAAGTCGTCCACGTGCGTCTCGACCGTGATCGGCGTCAGGTCGTCCGTCCTCGAGCGTCCGCCGCCGCGTTGATCGTAGAAGACCAGATCGAAACCGCTGCCCAGCGCGGCCAGCGACAGCAGCTGCGGGAGGAGGTAGTCGTGCGATGCCCCCGGTCCTCCGTGCAGCACCATCAGCGGCGTTGCGCCCGGCTCGCCGTAGCGGCACCAGTACAGCGGAACGGTGGTGGTTCTGGTCATGCCGCTCTCACGCGGCGCTGGGATCGGACTGGACATGCTCAACGATAACCCGTCCGTGCCGGCGGTACCGTCACTCGCTGTACCGCGCCGCAATGGCCACGGTTTGCAGGTGAACCCGGACCGTGTCCGTGATGTCGCGGCCATATCCGCCGGCGATCGTGACGCAGACCGGGAGGCCGATCTCCCGGCAGGTGCGGAGCACGAGGTCGTCGCGTTGCGCCAACCCGTCGAATGTCAGTTTCAGGCGGCCGAGGCGATCACCCTCGTGCGGCTCGGCGCCGGCCAGATAGACCACCAGATCGGGACGAGCGTCGCGCAACACGGCGGGCAGCGCCGCTGCGAGTCGTTCGAGATAGAGGCAGTCTCCGATGCCATCCTCCAGCGGTTCATCCCGGCTCGCCGGAACCTTCCGGAACGGGAAGTTCTTTGCGCCGTGCATGTCGAACGTGTAGACCGACGCGTCGTCGGCGAAGATCGCGTTCGTCCCGTTGCCCTGATGCACGTCGCAGTCAATGATGCAGGCGCGCTGGATCACGCCGGTCGCCTGAAGTCGTCGGATTCCGATCGCCACGTCATTGAACACGCAGAAGCCCTCGCCCTGATCCGGGAATGCGTGGTGCGTGCCGCCTGCCAGGTTCATGGCAATGCCGTGCCTCGCTGCGTGTGCGGCGGCCTCTATGGTGCCGCGCACCACGCGAAACGCGCGTTCCACGAACGCTGGACTCCATGGCAGGCCGATGCGCCGCTGGTGTGCCGGATCGAGCGTGCCGGATTCCACGCCGCTCACGTACGCCGGCGTATGCACCCGATGCAGGTCTTCATGTGCGGCACGATCGGGCTCGTGCAGATGGTCGGGGAGGACGAAGCCCCCCGTCACCGCGCCCTCACGGAGCAGTGCGTACTTCGCCATCGGGAAACGGTGCCCGACCGGCAACGTGAGGGCGTACTGTGGTGACGACCAGCAGTGCAGCGCCATGCGTCGCGCCTGTGGTGTGGAATGTCCCGACGCGCGTTCGCGCGCCGGGACACCCTGTCACCGGTCGGTGAAGTCCGTCGCCACGGTCACTCTGCGACATACTTCCGCAATCAGTGTCGCAGCGCGATCGAGGTCATCCAGGCTCACCATTTCATTCGGTGAATGCATGTAGCGATTCGGGATCGAGACCAGTCCCGTCGCAACGCCTTCTCGCGCAAGATGGATGGCATCAGCGTCCGTGCTGGTGGACCGGCCGGCGGCATGCAACGAGTACGGCATCCCCAGCTCCTCGGCGGTACTGCGCAGCAGGCCGAAGACCACCGGGCTCGTGACACTGCCGCGTGTGAGCACCGGTCCGCCGTCGAGCTTGTGCTCGCCGACTTCCTTCTTCTCGATGCCGGGGTGATCGGTCGCAAACGTCACGTCCACTGCGATCGCCATCTGCGGGCGCACGGAATGTGCGGCCGCACGAGCTCCACCGCCGGAGAACCCAATCTCCTCCTGACAGGTCGCCACGGCGACGACGCGCGCCGTGCCGGGCTTCTCGGCGTACCTGCGCAGCGCCTCGAGCACGATGAATGCGCCAATCCGGTCGTCGATGCTGCGCGACACGATCCGGTTGTTCGGCATGTCGGTGACTTTTGCGTCCAGCACGCCGCAGTCGCCGATCGAGAGCCGTTCAGCGGCTTCCGCACGATTCAGCGCGCCGACGTCCACCCACATGTCCGAGAACTTCGTGACCTTGTCGCGTTCCTCGGGCTTCATGAGATGAATCGGCTTCTTCCCCACGACGCCGTACACCTCGCCAGCACGGCCGATGAAACGGATCCGCTGGCCGACCAGCACCTGCGTATCCCAGCCGCCGATCGGCTCGATGTAGGCGAACCCGTTCTCGTCGATCCAGGTGACGATCACCCCGATCTCATCGATGTGTCCCGCGAGCATGATCGTCGGGCCGCCGGTGCCCGCCACTTCGGCGATCGAGTTGCCGATCACGTCGGACCGCACACTCGAGAATCGTGATGCCTCGGTCCGCCATACCTTGGCGGGCGCAGACTCGAAACCGGACGGCCCGGGGGTGTCGAGCAGCATCTTCAGGAACGCGATGGAGGTGTCATTGAGCATCAGGAATACTATCCAGAAAATGACCGATGTGATGGCCCGCACGGCCCGGGCACGTGCAGGGCGCGGACAGGCGCGCTGTCGGCACCGCCATCAGCGGCGCGGCATTTCATACACTTTCGAGCCCCCGACCCACGTCTGGACGACATTGGTCCGCAGCACGAGTTCCGGGGCCACGCGCATGATGTCCTGATCGAGCACGACAAAGTCGGCGTACTTCCCTGCCGTGAGCGATCCCAGCACCTGTTCCTGAAACGCCGCCTTCGCAGGCCAGAGTGTCATCGAGCGAAGTGCCTCATCGCGAGTCATGCGCTGTTCCGGATACCAGCCTCCGACCGGATAGTCGTCTCCGTCCTGCCGGGCGATTGCGGCATGAAAGCTCAGCAACGGGTTCACGAGTTCCACCGGGAAATCGCTGCCGTTTGGAATGATCACGCCAGTGTTGAGGAGTGAGCGCCACGCGTACGCACCCCGGAGCCGCTCCGTACCGAGCCGGTTGCTCGCCCAGTACATATCACTCGTCTGGTGGCTGGCCTGCATGCTGGGAATGACACCAAGCGCCGCAAAGCGCGGAATGTCGTCATGGTGAATGATCTGCGCGTGCTCGATGCGGAGCCGGTGATCCGCTGTGGGCACGGCACGGAGCGCACCTTCATATGCATCGAGCACCAGCCGGTTGGCCCGGTCTCCGATCGCGTGAGTGGCAACCTGCCAGCCGCTCCTGAGGGCCCGCTCGGTCACGCCTCGGATGTAGGCAGGCTGCATCACCAGCAGGCCGTTGTTCGCCGCATCGTCCGCATACGGATCGAGCAGCGCGGCACCCCGCGATCCAAGCGCGCCGTCACCATACAGTTTGATCGCGCGCACCCACAGCCGTCCATCGAAGAGCGCGCTCCGCGGGCCTTTCGCAAACGCCCAGGACACACTCGCGCTGTCGCCGGAGAGCAGCACGTAGGCACGGAGCGTCATTTCGCCTGCCTGTGCGGCCTGCTCATACGCTCCAACCACGGCCGGTGTGGCTCCCATTTCGTGCACACCCGTGAGGCCCCAGCGGTTTGCTTCACGCACGGCATTCCGCAGCACCTCGCGTGGGTCGAGCGCCTCGCCCCCGCGCGCGGCCGGCGCCAGCAACTCCGATGCGTTGTCGACGAATACGCCGCTTGGGGCCCCACTCGCATCGCGCAGGATGCGACCGCCACTCGGGTCTTTCGTCGCGGCCGTGATCCCGGCTTTCCGGATTGCGAACGCGTTGGCGAGCACCGCGTGTCCATCGACGCGCTCGAGCACGACGGGATGGTCCGGCGTCACCGCGCTCAGCGCAGCGTTCGTGGGAAGCCGCGTGTCGCTCCAGTCATTCTGGTCCCAGCCCCGGCCGATGACTGGCGTGCCTTTGGGCAGTGTGGCGGCCTTCGCGACGACGCGCGCGATGATCTCCTCGTACGACCGCGTGCCAACGAGGTCGACTTGCCTGAGGACGACACCCAGCCCGTACAAATGGGCGTGCCCGTCCGTCATACCGGGGATGATCGTGCGGCCGCCTGCGTCCACGACCGACGTTGCAGCGCCCTTCAATGCCATCGCTTCCACCGCACTTCCCACGAAGACCAGTCGACCCCCACTGACCGCCAGTGCTTCGGCCAGCGGCTGTGCGTCATCGGCGGTGTAGATGCGGGCGTTGGTGACGATCAATTCCGCGCGCGCAGGTGTCGGACGCGATGCAGGCGTCTGCGCTGCGACAGGTAGTGCGATGGCGGTGGCGACGATCACACCGCGAATGGCGCAGCAGGGCAGTGGCACGGAGGGGCGGGCTGGCGTGAGGGTCGTTCGGTGACGTCGAAGATCATCGACGCCGAACGCTACAGCCCTGCGGACAGATGTGCGACGGCCCCGCTGTTCCATGTTGGAACGGCAGGGCCGCGACGCCTGCACATGCCCACCGACCGCATCGGCCGGCCGGCACCGTGAAGGACTAGCCCGCATTTCTCACCAGCTGGGGTGAATCGGGGTGTTCTGCTGCGGTGATCGGTGGTGGTGACGTCGCACGGTGAAATCCGGCGCTGTGGCGACGTCACTGGCGCTGGGGGCGGTGTCGATTGGGCCGTGGGAGGGC
>JANMNM010000107.1:0-3328 GCA_031373905.1 Gemmatimonadaceae bacterium
GGAAGGATCGGCTAAGACCGAGCATGCCAGAGAGCATTGTGAAGAGTGTCGAGGCGCTGAGCAGAAGCCAGTTCGCGTTGACTGATGATGCGATTCGCGGTGCAGCCCGGATTGTCCCGACACGAAAGCTCTCGGCAGACACGGTGCGTGCAGCGTGCCAGTATGGGACCGGAGAGATCTTCGGGTAAGTGACGTGCGTCAATGAAAGACTCCACACCGGACGTGAGGGGGCGTGTGGAACAAGTACCCATTCTGAACCGCCCCGGGTTTCGAGGAGCTCCTACCTTTGAGAGTTTGGGAGCATGAGAAAGACCACAGGAGTGAACAAGCGTCCGCCAAAGCCGTTCTCGGCTCAGGCGCGGGTGCGATTGTCGGTGTGCGCGCGGCGCCGATTCGCGTGGTCAGCGGCCCGTCATGTGCCGCTGGAACCACCAGACATCACATCGCGTACGACCAATGTCCGACGACTTTGCTCACGATAGACCCGAGCCCTGATGCGCCGACTGTTGATCGCCCTGCTGCCCGCGCTGTACGCCGCCATCGTACCATCCCTGCTCGCACAGCCAGCAGTCGGCCGCATCGCCGACTCGGTACCGCGCATCACCAGCGCACCCCTGTCCGCCGAGTCGCTGCTGGCCCAGGCCCGTACCACCCGGCTGCGTGTCGACTCGTCATTGCTGTCGTACGACGCACTCTCGCGCGAACGCTTCACGCTGACGCTCGCACTCCGCGGCATTGGCCGCGAGCGTACCCTCACGCGCGACGAGCGGGCCGGCAGCGTGCAGTGGTCACGCGCGAATGGCCTTCGGATCAATCTGCTCGGACGGCGTCGGGAGAGTAATTCGCCGTTCGGTGGCAACTCGGGACCGGCGAACGAAAGCGCGATTCCCGTGCCGTATTTCCCCGGCAAGGAGCCGCTCTGGGGGCTCGGCAGTTCATTCGTGAGCACGGGCGACGACGAGAATCGGCCGATCAATCCACTGGCTGCGGGCGCTGAGACGTCGTATCGCTACACACTCGGTGATTCGCTCACGATCGGGCTGCCCGATGGATCACGGATCCTGCTGCGCGAACTTCGGGCCACGCCGCGTTCCGGGAACTGGCGGGTGCTCTCGGCGTCACTCTGGTTCGAAGTGGCAACGGCGCAGTTGGTTCGCGCAGCATATCGGTATGCCACGCCGGTCGATTTCCTCGAGCAGGCCAGGCAGAATCCCGATCCGGCAAACCGGCCGCCACGCTGGCTTGGTCTCATCGCGTCGCCGCTGCGAGGCACGCTGGAAGCGGTGACGGTGGAGTCAGGGCTGTTCGAAGGGAAGTACTGGCTGCCCCGCGCGCAGATCGCCGATTTTCGCGTCGATGCGCCGAGCGAGAGTGTGGTCCGCGGACGGCTGGAGCAGCGATTCCAGTACTCCGCCGTGAATGGGGCGCTCGATCCGGTTCCGCCGCTCCCCGTCGCGACGCTCGCACTGCGCGACAAGTCGGATTCGCTCTGGCGCATCGACAGCACCGCGGCGTTCACGCGCGACAGCCTGCTCAAGCTCGGCCGGAACAAGCGTGACACGGTGGCGGCGTACGCCACATATCGCGCATGGCAGGACTCCTCGTTCAGGCCGTTGCGGCACCAGCTCGATTCGTTGCGCACATCGCAGTGCGCGGCTACCGGCACCTACGTGCGATACCGCTCACGCTACGGACGGCGCGTCCCGGCGGAAGTGAGTGTGCCGTGCGACAGTGTGAAGCTCGCGAATGCGCCGATTTTCTCGGGCGACCTGATGGGACAGAATGCTGCAGTCTGGGGGTCGAATGATCGTGCCGCGCTGATAGCGTCACTCGCCAGTGCGATGCCGCTGGCCGTGAGCCCGCAACCGCGCCGCGTCGTGTCCGGGCTGGAGTTCTTCCGCTACAACCGGATCGAGGGACTCTCTGTTGGTGGCGCGCTGCGTCAGGATCTGGGTCCGGGGCTACGCTGGGAAGCGCAGGCGCGCGCGAGTCTTGCCGATCGCCAGTTGAATGGTGAAGTCTTCGTCGATCGCGCGGTGGCTGGATCGAGCTGGCGTGTCAGCGGATACCGCCGTCTGGTGTCGGCCGATGATCACGGTGCGCCGTTCGTGCTCGGTGCGAGTGTCCAGAACCTGATCTCCGGGCTCGACGAGCGATTCTACTATCGCAGTGCGGGGCTGGAACTCTCCGGAATCCGCAATCGGTCCCTGGGTGGTGGTGCACTCACGTGGCGACTGTTCGCGGAGCATCAGTCGGCGGCGGTCGCCGAGGCGGAGTGGGTGGTGCAACGACTCTGGAACAAGGATGCAGGCTTCAGCCGGAACATCATCGACACACTCGGCGGCGGACGGCGCGGTGTGTTCAGCGGCGTGGCCATGCGGTGGCGCGCAACGCGTGGGGATGATGCCTCCGGGTGGCGCCTCTCCACGGACGCGCGCAGCGAAGCCGCTGCCGGTGCGGTGGCGTACGGTCGCGGTGCAGTGGATCTGACCGTCGAGCGTCGCTTGCCGGCGCGGTTCCGCGCGATCGCGGCGGGGACGCTGGGGAGCTCGATCGGTGACTTGCCGCTGCAACGCTTCTGGAACCTCGGCGGCTGGCAGACGGTTCGCGGCTACGTCTCAGGAACGCAGCGTGGCGACTCGTTCTGGATGGGTCGTGGCGAAGTGCTGTTCGAAGGGTTCCGCCGCCTGCAGCCGTCGGTGTTCATGGATCAGGGGTGGGCGGGACAGCGGAGCGCCGTGTTCTCGCGTGTCAGGCAGTTGCGCTCTTCCGGCGTCGGAGCTGCGTTCCTGCAGGGGCTTTTCCGCCTCGATGCGGCGCGCTCGCTCGATGCAGGCGGGACGTGGCGCATCAACTTTTACGCATCGACGCGGTTCTGATCGCGCTGCCCGCGCGGTGAGGGGCGGTGGCACGCCGCAACTCGTCACGGAACGATACCAGGACAGACCTCAGAGCTCATCGATGTTCGCCAGCACCTCATCGCCATGCTCGAGCAACGCCCGCTGCGTCGCCGCATCCATCCGGTCCCACGTGCGGTACACCATGCCCATCCGCACCATCGTGCCGGGGCGCGCGTCGGCGCTCTCGAGGCGCTCGCGATTGCGCACGTGGAAATGCCAGTACAATGCGTTGAACGGACACGCCCTGGGTCCGGTGCGCTGCTTCACATCGTAGAAGCAGCTGCCGCAGTGGTGACCCATCTTGTTGATGTAGGCTCCGCTGCTCACGTAGGGTTTCGTGCCCACGATGCCACCATCGGCGAATTGGCTCATGCCGCGCGTGTTGGTGATCTCCACCCATTCGATGGCGTCGATGTAGATGCCGAGGT
>JANMNM010000108.1:0-3660 GCA_031373905.1 Gemmatimonadaceae bacterium
CCTGGTGTTAGCAACTGTCTTGAAAGTCAAGCGGTCGCGGCGTGCACTGCTGCAAAATCGGGATTCCAATGCGTCGCGGTGCGGACCATGACATTGAGCAGCGTCAGGAGTTTCCGCATGCACGCGACGAGCGCCAGTTTCTTCGGTTTCCCAGCCGCGACCAAGCGCTGATAGAACGCTTTGATCACCGGATTGTGACGCGTGGCGACGAGCGCGGCCATGTAGAGCACCGCACGCACCGGCGCGCGGCCGCCCTGGACAAATCGTCGACCACGCAGCGTGCCCGAATCGCGACTCAGCGGGGCCACACCTGCCAGCTTCGCGATTTCACGTCGTGACAGCTCGCCGAGTTCGCGCAGATCCGCGAGCAAGGTGCGCGCCAGCACGGGGCCGACGCCCGGCACGCTGCGCATCAGGTCCTCTTTGGCGCACCACACCGGCGACTGCCGGATGGCGGCTTCGAGTTCCGTATCAGCCCGACCGAGTTCGCGCTCGAGAAACGCGATATGCGTGGTCAGACTTTTCTTCACCGGTTGCTTGCCGGTGCCGAAGACCTGGCCCAAGCGATTGCGCTCGGCGCCCAGCATCTCCAGCAGTTGCCGCCGTCGCGTGAGCAGCGCATCGAGCACCTGTGCGTCGGCGGTGGGCAGGGAGCGCAGCGCCGGACGCACCACGTCCGCGAAGCGTGCGAGGATGTCGGCATCAATGCGATCCGTCTTGGCGAGTTGCCCGGTCGCGCGCGCAAAGTCACGTACTTGGCGCGGGTTCACGACCACCACGGGCAAGTCAGCCGCCGCCAGCGCCGCCACGCACAGCAACTCATAGCCGCCGGTCGCTTCCACCACGATCAGCGTCGGCGCGAGCGCACGGAGGCGCGCCACCACATCGTGTACGCCACACGCATCATTCGTGCTGGTCCACCCCGTGCCGGAGGGCCGCACGCCCACGACCAACTCCGCCTTCGCCACATCAATGCCCACAAACATGACGCCTCCGTCTGTCGGGTCGCCGTCCTCGCCCATCCTTGTGATAATTCGGGCTCGACGCCACCGCCGGCCCCCGCAACTGTTCGGGCTCTCACGACGAACGATCAGGACGCCGCTCTGGCTAACACACGGTGTTCGCCACCCAGGCAGCATCGAGCTGGCGCCCTGATCAGATCTACCGCAACTTCAACGTTTCGGTGGATACAAGGCGTCTGCAGCCTATACAACGGCGGAGTAGCTTCTCGCTATGCCCCTGCCCAGCGCCGCACAGAACCGCCGCATGTTGGATCGACAACACGAGGAACCCACATCCGATCGCGCTCCGGCCATGAGTCGGCCTGTTCCGGACCGGCGACGGTGGGGTGGATGGCGCTTCGCTTTCGCGATCGCCGGCGCGGTCGCTATCCCGGCCCGTGCGCAGTTGCCGCCGGCGCGCGACGCGATCTCGCGCGCCATCAGTGCGGCGACCGCGGCCGGAGCGGCCGGGGAAATTGCCCTTGCGGATCTAGAGGGCGTCGTGGCCGACAGCGCCTTCGGTCTTGCCGACCGTGCGCGCGGACGTGGGCATCGCGTCGGCGCACGCTGGATCTGGGGGTCCGTCACAAAGCAGCTCACCGCGCTGCTGGTGATGCAGGAGGTGAGCGCAGGACGTCTCTCGCTGGACGGCACCATTCGCGACTATCTCCCCACGTTCAGCGGCTCCACCGGAGGCGCGATCACGGTGCGCCAGTTGCTGCAGCATCAATCTGGCCTCCCGAACCCGGACGATACTCCTCCCGACGCCATGGGGACCCCGCGATTCTACACCGAACGCGGTCGCGGTATTAGCAATGCCGCGCGCGCCGTCGGGTTCTGCGCGGGACCTGTAACGGCCCCCGCGGGTGGCCCGTTCTCCTACAACAACTGCGACTATCTCCTGGTCGGCGCGATCCTCGAGCGGGTCAGCGGGATGTCGTTCGCGGCACTCGTGCGTGCGCGCATCGCCGTGCCGCTGCGGCTGAGCTCCGTGCGTGTCGCGCCAGATGGCGCCGTCCGCGGTGGAGCGGCCGCGATCGGGTATGCCGAGGGCGGGCGGCCCCCAACGGAAGTGAACGTCGCGACCTTCGGCGCCGCCGGAGCGCTCACCGGAACGGCCACGGACCTGCTGTTGCTGGATCGCGCGATGCTGCAGGGTCGGCTCCTCTCCGGCGCGGCGCGCGACACGCTCTGGCACGGAATTCCGGCCGTCGGTTACCAAGCGTTGGGCGTGTGGGCGTTCCCCGCCACTCTCCGGGGGTGTCCGGCTCCGGTGACATTAGTGGAGCGTCGCGGCAGCGTGGCGGGTATTCAGGTGCGGAACATTCTTGCACCCGCGCTCGGGCGTTCGCTGACCGTCTTCGTGAACGACGATGCGATCGAGTTTGGCGAAATCTGGCAGGGGCAGGGCCTCGCCTTTGACATCATGTCTGCCGTGTTCTGCCCAGCATAGCCAGCGGGCGGTGTGCGGGCGCGGACCATTTCGGCGGGGTCAGTTGCCGTCCGCGAAATCGACGAACGGCATGCGCGTCGCGTGCGCCGGTGCCGCCTAACCTCGCGTGGCTGCTGGCAATGCAACCGGAGTGTAGTGAGCAGGCGTGCGATCGTGCGGTCGCATTGCAGCAGAACTCGATTCGTTGGACGGCGCACGTGTAACCTCGCGCGGCTATTGACGTGACACACGTACAATTGTCCTATTGATGCATAGCGTGCGTCATCGATACCTCCGCGATCATCGCCGTGCTCCTCAGTGAACCCGAACGCGCCATGCTCGTGCGCGTGACCCGTGGCACCGAGCTGGTAGCGCCGGCGTCGGTGCACTGGGAGATCGGCAACGCACTGAGTGCGGGCCTCAAGCGCAGGCGCCTCACGATGTCGCACGGCCAGCGTGCGCTGACGGCCTACGCGGCCATTCCCATTCGGTTTGTCGATGTGGATCTCGCGCTGTCGTTGGATCTGGCGGCCGAACACGCGCAGTATGCGTACGACGCCTACTTGTTCACCTGTGCCTTGCAGCGACGGGCGCCGCTCCTCACCTTGGATGAAGGGCTAATCCGTACGGCCAACACGCTGGGCATTGACCTCATCCTTCCCGCCTGATGAAAGAGTTCACCTATTCGGAAGCGCGACAGCAGCTTGCCGCCTTGCTCGACCGGGCGCGTCGGGATGGCGCCGTGCGTATTCGGCGGCGCGATAGTCAGGTCTTCGTGTTGCGCCCGGAGCAGTCCAAAGGTTCGCCGCTCGATGTGCCTGGCCTAACTCTCGGGCTCTCCCGGGACGAGATTGTTGACTTGGTGAAGGAAGGACGCCGCCCCGCGTAGGCGCCGTCCAACATCGCATGCAGCGGACGGCGCTACGCGCCGCCGCTGAGGCTGAGCGTTGATATGACTGGGCTGCTGTCAAGGGACAGCGTTTCTTTGTTGCGGTTGATCGGTCACATCGGTGTGCACGTGAAGGGTGATGACGCGGGGGTGTCACGGTGCCTGCGGCGGATTCGACGATGAATCTTGCTGAAATACGCCGGTCTGGTGTTGCCACCCGTTGCGGCCAGCATTGGATTCGCCGGAAGATGCTCCGGCTAGGACCTGGGATTGGATCCGAAGATCGACCCGATAACGAAATCGAGCGTGCTTCGCATTCGTGCCGCAGACACCGTGAC
>JANMNM010000154.1:0-1544 GCA_031373905.1 Gemmatimonadaceae bacterium
GATACAGCTCGGTCTCGACCGACGATGGCGTGTACGCCGGCTGTGCGGGTCCGGCCGCCGCCAGCTTCACCTTCACACGAGGATCGTTCACCAGTCGCTCGATCAGTGTCACCATGTCGTCAGGGTTGGTGCCGGGGATCAGGCGGAGATTGAGCGTCGCTTCGGCGGAGCCGGGAATGACGTTCGAGCGGAACCCACCGCTGATGAGCACGGGCGCGATGGTGTTGCGCATGATCGCATGCAGCAGCGGGTCCTGAGAAATCACGCTGTCCGCGCTGTGCACCTCGGCGGGCGTACCGTCCACCAGCTGCTTGAACCAGCGCGCATCGGCCCCGGTTGCGGTGGCGCCAAGCGTCCGGAAGAACTGACGTGATTCCGTCGTGAGCTGCACCGGCGTTTCATGCGCCGTGATGCGAGCGATGGCCGCGCCGAGCGTGGCGATGGCGTTGTCGGGCAACGGCATCGAGGAGTGCGTCGAGGTGCCGGTGGCGGTGAGGATGATGCCGGTCACCGACTTGTCGGCAGTGGAGATACTCACGTACCGCACGCGCCCGTCGTCATTCTTTATCACCCACCCACCTTCATTCAGTGCGAACTCGGCATCCATCGACGCCCAGTGTTCGCGCGCCAGCCACGAGGTGTTCATCGGCTGGCCTTCTTCATCTGCCTCGGCCATGAAGATCACATCGCGTGCCAGCGGCACCTTGCGTTCGGCAAGGCGCAGCGCCGCAATCGCGAACACCGCCAGGCCGCCCTTGAAGTCGATCGCGCCGCGGCCATACACGTGGCCGTCGCGGATGACACCGCCGAACGGATCGAGCGACCACTTCTCGCGCTCGACGCCCACCACGTCAGCATGCGCCGCGATCAGGATCGGCTTCTTCGTCCCATCGCCCTTGAGCCGCGCGATGAAGTGGACCTTTGCCGAGTCGGGTGTGGGGATGATCTCGACGGTGAAGCCGGCGGCGCGAAAACGCGGCGCGAGCAGGTCTGCCAGTTGTTGTGTGCGTCCCGGCGGATTGCTGGTGTTGATGCGGATCAGTTCCGCCAGCAGTGTGGCCGTTGGGTCGTTCGGCGTGGCCTGTGCCGTGATTCGCGCGGGCGTGGCCAGCATGAGGCTCGTCGCGACGAGCAGCAGGGGCAGTCGGAGTGGTGTCATGCGGAGAACTTACGGGCGGGGCTGCGGCGAACAACTGCCCGCGCCCAGCGCGGTCGGGGTTCGTCGGGCTGCCCCCCCGGGGAACGCTGTCAGGCAATCGCGGACGGCAGGCCGCCGGTCGTGACGTGCTCCGGCCCGGGCGTGCTTCACAGCATGCGCGCGGGGCGCTACACTCGATTCAGACCCAGACATGCCGCTCACAGTCCAACGGGTGAGTCTGGGACACCCGTTCCGCTCGTCTCATTCGTCCCGGAGCCATCACATGGCAGTTGCAAAAATCATCGAGATCATCGCCGGCAGCACCGTCAGTTTCGAGGATGCGGTCAAGCAGGGCGTGGCACGCGCGTCGGAAACGTTGTCCGACATTTCCGGTGCATGGGTCAAG
>JANMNM010000158.1:0-20850 GCA_031373905.1 Gemmatimonadaceae bacterium
GGCCTGCGCGGCGCACGCAACAGCGCAGCGAGCGCGACCGAGCCGCCCAGCGCGAGCCACACGAGCCGTGCGCCAACACTCATTCCAGTGATCGAGACCTCGCGAGCGGCGCGTTCTGCGTCAGTCCAGTTCTCGGTCGCCCGCACCACCGGAGCGCTGCCGAAAGGATCCAGCAGGGGCAACCAGGGTGACGCTCCGGCGCCCGAGATGGCATCGACCACCCAACTCCAGCACCAGATCAGGAGCAGGCCCTGTCCCACGATGATCCAGAGCCGTCCGCTCAGCACTCCAATCCCGAACTGCAGCGCACCGATGGCCAGCATCGTCGGCAGGACGAGCGTGAGGAATGGCAGGAGACTGTTCGCCAGCGCGGCCGCGGGCCGTCCGCCGGCACCAACAGCGCCCATCACAAGGCCAAGCGGTATCGCCGCATAGATCATCGCGAGCATCGCGAGCGCCGCGAGGAGTTTCCCCGTGAGGTACTGGCGGGGCGTGAGCATGGACACCGTCAGCAGTTCGTCGACGCGATCCTGTCGATCGCGGAGGACCACGGTCGCGGCGACCATCGTGGTGATGATCTGACCGAACGCCGTCAGCGCGGTGCTGGCGAGCATCAGGGACCAGCTGGCATCGCGCGGCACGGCACCACGGCCACGCACCAGCTCAACCGGCCCTGCCGCGGCAAACGCCGCCGCCAACAGGCCAAGCACGAGCGCATACAGACCAGTCAATGGTTCGCGGCGCTGTGTCAGCAGCTCCAACCGCGCCACGGCAAGAACTCGCTGCACCGCCCCGTTCACGTCGCTGTCGCGACCGCGAAGACGTCGTCCAATGTCGGCTGCGCCGCCTCGAAGCGGTGGTCAGGCGGCGTGTCTGCCACGACCGTGACCTCTGTCGCGCCGCTGATGAGGAACTCGCGAACGACGTGATAGTCAGGCGTCAGTCCGGCACGTTCGGCCCGCGACACGCGAGCGCGAAAGACCCGGCCGTGCAGCGCCGCGAGCAGGTCCGCTGGCGACCCACGTCGGACGACGCGTCCGCGATGGAGAATGATGGCGGACCGGCAGAGCGCCTGAACATCAGCCACCAGATGCGTGGAGAGCAGCACCGCGCGTTCCTCCGCGAGTTCAATCAGCAGATCGTAGACGCGATGCCGTTCCGCCGGGTCGAGCGCACTTGTCGGCTCATCGACGATCACCACGTCCGGCGCTCCGATGAGCGCTACCGCAATGCCAAGCCGCTGCTTCATGCCGCCGGACAGCGTGCGCACCGCGCGCTCACGATCGCTCCAGAGATTCACCCGACGGAGCATCTCCGCGACGGCATCGCGGCGGCTTCCACGATCGCGAAAACCCTTCAGGACCGCAAAATGATCCAGCAACTCCGCGGGCGTGAGTGCGGGCGGAAAACCAAACTCCTGCGGCAGGAAGCCGATCCGGGCGCGGGCCGCATCGGGGTCCCGAATCGCGTCAATACCTGCCACCGTGACCGACCCGGTGTCAGCTCGTTGCAGGGTGGCAAGCACGCGGAGCAGCGTGGATTTTCCCGCGCCATTCGGGCCAAGCAGTCCCTGAATCTCACCGCGCGCAACATCGATCGACACGTCGTCGAGCGCCGCCGCGGCGCGACTGCCGTAGGTGACGCTGATGCCTCGCGCGGCGAGCATCGGGCCGTGCCCAGTAGCGTCAGTCTTCGTCGCCGCGGTTGGTCCCGAGCACGAGATTCATCGCGCCGGCGGTGAGACTCACGACGAGCGAACCGATGATCGCCGGCAGAATCCCGTCGACGTGAAAACCGAAACCAAGACGGGACGAAAGGTATGACGTGAGCAGCAGCATCAGGCCGTTGATCACGAGCAGAAACAGTCCCAGCGTCAGCACCACGACCGGGAATGAGAAGAGCTGCAGGATCGGCTTGACGATCACGTTCACCGCGCCGAAGACCAGCGCAACGCCGAGCAGCGCCGCCCAGTTGTCACCGGTGAATGCGATGCCTGGAACGAACCGGGTCGCAACCCAGAGCGCTGCGGCAGTGATCAGCAGGTGCAGAAGCATTTTCACGATGCACATCCGGCGCAGAGGAAACGGCGCCTGAACCGACGCGCCGACAGACCAAGTTATGCCCTGTCACAGGGCACCGGTCAGGGGGTGGCCAGGGTGCAGAGGAATTCGCGCAGCGTCTCGCCCCAGATCGCTGGTTGCGAATGCGTGCCATGGCCACGGGTGCGGTCACTGACCGGAATCAGGAGGAACCGGGCCAGCGGCATCCTTGCATCGAGGCGCTCCGCCAACCCGAGCTCAGGTGGATTCACTTCGTCATCGGCGGAGTTGATGTGCAGGACCGGCACCCGGATGCGATCGAGGAACGGCGATGGGTCGTAGTCGCTGCTGGCGTCGAACTGGTAGAGGAAGTCGTTCGCATCGGTGGTGCCGATGCGCGCATCGATGTACGCCCGTATCACGCTGTCAGCGGCGTCACGCGTCGGCGCCTGACGCTGCTGCAGCAAGGGTGCGGTTCCCATCAGGTAGAGGATGTGCAACGCACTTCGGATGCCGGCGCGAGGTGGGGAGGTGTACTCGCCACTGCGCCACTCCGGATCCTGCCGGATCGCGTCCATGGCCATGGTGCGCATCATCCGGTTGCGTCCCGCAATCTGCGCGGGCGCACAGGCCATTGGTGCAAGCGCATCGGCGAACCCGGGGAACATCCATCCCCATGTGAACGCGTGCATGCACCCCATCGAGGTGCCGACGATCAGGCGCAGGTGCGTGACGTTGAGCGTCTGTGTGAGCACGCGCTGTTGCGCCGTGACCATGTCGCGGTAGCCGTAGTGCGGAAAACGCGCACGCAAGCCGTCGCTTGGCTTGGACGAACCGCCGTGCCCTATGCCATCAGGCAGGATGATGTAGTACCGCGAAGAATCCAGCGGCTGCCCCGGCCCAAAGAGCCCACCGGCATACGTCGCATTGAGAAACCCGCGCCCGGTGCCGCCGGTGCCATGCAGCACCAGCACCGCGTTGCTCACGGTGCCGTCAGCACGCCGGCGGGGCGCCCCAAGGGTGGTGTAGTGAATGCGCAGGGAATCGAGATGCTCGCCCGCCGTGAAGGCGAAGTCCTTCAGCCACGCATCACCCTGCCGGCCGACCGTCGCCCATGGATTTGATGCGCCCTGTGCGATTGCCTCGACGCCGAGCCCGGACAGGAGGCCAAGGCCGCTGAGAATCCGACGAATCACGGAGGAGCTCCTGGAGAAACGTACGTGTTCCCGACCGTGCGGCGGGCTCACCTGGCGCTGTTCGCCGCGCGCCCCATTGCGTGCTGATCGAGAACCTGACGCACCATCGCCTGCAGTTCCTGCGGCGTGAACGGCTTCTGCAGGAACATCCTCGCCGTGGGATCGTCATTGGACGGCGGAAAGTTGCCCGCGGTGTAGCCGGACACGAAGAGGACGGCCACGTGTGGCATGAACTGCCGCGCCAGCTCGACCATTTCCTTGCCGCCCATCTCCGGCATCACGACATCAGTCACGATCAGATCGATCGTGTCCCGCTCGCGTCGCGCCACCTGCACGCCGTCACGACCGTTGGTGGCCTCGAGCACACGGTACCCGACGGAACGCAGCGCCCGAGCTGCGACGGCTCGCACCAGCGGCTCATCTTCGACGAGCAGAACGGTCTCGGTTCCGCTGGACGGCGGCGGCGGGGGGCTCAGTGAGCGATCCTCGCGCTCAGGCAGCGCGCCCTCGAATCGCGGCAGCAGAATGAAGACCGTCGTCCCGCGTGACGGCGCGGACTCGATCCAGATCACGCCGTGGTGCTGACGAATGATGCCGTAACACATGGCAAGTCCGAGCCCGGTGCCCTGGCCGACGGGCTTTGTCGTGTAGAAGGGCTCGAAGACGTGCGTAAGCGTCTCCTGATCCATCCCCGACCCGTTGTCGGTGAGCACGATTTCCACGTAGTCCCCCGCCGGCATCGGCCGCGGCAGCACGATCGTTCCCTCACCGATCGTGCGGTTGCCCGTACGGATCGACAGTTGCCCGCCACTCGGCATCGCATCACGCGCGTTGACCGTGAGATTCACCAGCACCTGCTCGAGCTGCGGGCCATCAGCCCGGATGTGCCACAGCCCCTCGCCAAGCGTCACCAGCAGCGTGACGTCCGGCCCGACGAGCCGCGAGAGCATCCGCTCCATGTTCGCGATGTGGTCATTCAACTCCATTGGCTGTTGCGAGACCGGTTGACGGCGCGCGAAGGCCAGCAGTTGCCGGGTCAGCTGCGTCGCCCGTTCACCAGCGAGCTGCACATCGGCGAGATCCGCCTGCACTTCGTGATCCCTCGGCAGACACTCGCGTGCCATCGACGCACTGCTCAGGATCGCGGTGAGCAGGTTGTTGAAATCGTGTGCAATACCGCCGGCAAGCCGTCCGACGGTGTCGAGACGCTGCGCCTGCTGCAACTGCTGCTCGAGCTTCCGCCGTTCGGTCACGTCGCGCGCGACGATCACGCCACCCACGATGTCGTCGCCGTCACGCATCGGACGTGCACTGACATCGAAGAAATCCGGCGCAGCAGCCACCAATTCCACCGAGGTCTCGAAGGCCTGATCGTGTCCCGCGAGCAGTGCGTCCACGCGCGTCGCCCATTCTGCCGCGGTGCTTTCCGGCATCAGCTGGAGAAACTTTGCACCGACGGCCGGTGACGATCCGGTGCGCGCGCGAACGTACTTCTCAAAGGCCGGATTCCAGGCGGATAACCTGCCGTCGGCGCCGATGACGGACACGAGGTCAGCGACGGCCGCAAGCGCCGTGACAAGGCTGGCGCCCGAGGTCCTGGCCCGGCGTTCGGCATCGATGCGCAGTTCGGCGGTGCGAAGCACGTGAACCTGTTCATCCTCAGCCATCGCAATCGCAGTGCCGATGCCGAGCGCGGTCAGCAACAGACTGTCCATGAGCGGCAGGGTGTACGACACTTCCGGCGACAGCGTGATCACTCCGGTGGCGTGCAGCGTCAGGATGATGCGGTGTGCGCACACGGCGAGCAGCACCCAGAGCATCCACCGTACACCGAGTCCCGGTTCACGCGGGTTCGCACGCCAGATCAGCAAAACGGTTCCGAACGCCGCGAGCGCTGCCACGCCGGACATGATGCCAACCCGCTCCAGCACCTGCATCGTCCCGACGTCAAAGGCCCACGCGTCCGGCGTGAGCCAGGCCGTCGGCAGCGCCAGCAGTGCAGCAACAACCAGGGTCGTCAACCAGCTACGCCCCGCCGACTCCCGTCGCTGATACAGCGCCACTCCGCCCAGAATGAGCAGTGCGGCGTGGGTGAAACCCGCCGTCAGCGACACCCACGTGGCAACGTCCGGAACAAACCCAGCCATCCCCCGCTGAATTCGCAACAGGTACGCGATCAGCCCGAGTTCGAGGTGCAGTGCCTGTGCGAGCCAGGCGCCCGCCCACAGCCGGAGATATGATCGCGGATAGAAACGCAGCAACACCGACACCCCACCCGCAAGCAGCAGCGTGGTGAGCGCCTGCGTAATGACAGCTGAGTACGGCAGAAGCAGTGGGAAGCGCATCGAGACGAGTGGAGAATCACCGAATCGGTTGGGTCGCCGCAGCGCCCCCGGGCGGTAGCCGCTCAAACAACGTACCACCGGCGATCCGCAGCGACCTTAGCGTATGCTCATCAAGTTATGCATTTTCCGAGACCCGCTGGAATGGACGCAGGCCGTCATTTGCGACACAATTGACTTATGATCATTTACGAAGTCACCACCGACGTTGCTCCGGACCGCGTCGCGGTCTACGAGGAGTACATGCGCGACCATCACATCCCCGATGTCCTGGCAACGGGGTGCTTCGTGCGCGCCACGATCGAGCGGTCGATGCCCGGCAGGTATCGCATCCGTTACGCGACACGAACAATGGATATGCTCGATGACTACCTGAGCCGCCACGCGGAGCAGTTCCGCAATGATTTCGCTGAGCACCTCGGCGCCAGCGTTCAGGTCGCTCGCGAGGTCTGGTCAGAGCTGCAGCACTGGAACGCAACCGACGCGCGCCCAGGATGACGCGTGGCGGCGCGCTGCGGCCCATGGACCGCAGCACGATGCCGTTGCCGCATCACCGCCGCCTTTTGCCTGTCAGCGCGCCCAGGAGCGTCCGCGTGAGTGTTCCGGCCACTGCGACGGCGATGGAGCGACCAACCGGCGAGCGGAGGAACGAGCCCAGGACACCAGGCTCCTCTCGCGACGCCTTCTGCGCGCGCGACCCGGCGGCAGTGGGTGCAGACTCCGCGTCGGCGGCTTCCGCGGTCGCGGTCGCGGCGTGACGCGCCTCGAGCACCTCCCTCGCTGATTCCCGATCGACGGCGACGGCGTACTTCTTCGCCTGTGGCGTCATGAGCCGCGGCGCGAGTTCCTGTGGCGTCAGCGGGCCCATTCGCGACGCGGGGGGAACGAGATGACAGGCGAAGGGCAACGTCGGCGTCCCCTTCACCGTCAGCGTCGAGATCAACGCCTGCCCCGTGGCCAGCGAGGTCAGTGTTGCCTCCACGTCGTAGAAGTCCGTCTTCGGAATCGTCCGTGCCGTCGCACGCAACTGCTTTTCGTCGTCCGGAGTAAACGCGCGCAAGGCATGCTGTACCCGGTTTCCAAGCTGTCCGAGCACCGTGACCGGAATGTCGCGCGGATGCTGCGTGATGTAGAACACACCCACGCCCTTTGAGCGGATAAGCCGCGTGACCTTCTCGATCTCGTCGCGCATGGCGTCGCTCGAATCGTCGAACAGCAGATGCGCCTCGTCGAGGAAGAACACGAGCTTCGGCTTGTCCACGTCGCCAACTTCCGGCAGCGTTGCGTAGAGTTCCGCCAGCATCCAGAGCATGAACGTGGAGAAGAGCGCCGGCTTGTCCTGGACGTCAGTGAGCGACAACACCGAGATCAGGCCACGACCATCGCGCTCGACGGAAAACAGATCGTCGAGATCGAAGGCGGGCTCTCCGAAGAACTTGTCCGCACCCTGCTGTTCGAGACCGATGATGTTGCGCAGCAGCACACCGACGGTGGCCTTCGACATGTTGCCATAATCCTTCAGGTCGGCCGCGCCTTCATCCGTCAGGTACTGCAGCACCTCGCGCAAGTCGCTCAGGTCGAGCAGCAGCAGCCCCTTGTCGTCGCAGTACTTGAAGACGAGCGACAGCACGCTGGCCTGGGTCTCGTTGAGGCCAAGCACCTTCGACATCAGCAGCGGGCCGAAGCTCGAGACGGTGGCCCTCAGTTGACCACCGGTGGCGCCCGTGAGCGAGAGAAGCTCCACCGGATACGCGGCCGGCTGCCACTTGTAGCCGGTCGCGCTGGCGCGCTCCCCGACCTTCTCGTTCATCTCGCCGGACATCGCGATGCCGCTGAGGTCACCCTTCACGTCCGCGAGAAACACCGGCACGCCCTGCGCCGACAGCTGCTCCGCCATCAGCTGCAGCGTCTTCGTCTTGCCGGTCCCGGTCGCACCGGCGATCAGGCCGTGCCTGGTCATCATCGAGAGCGGCAGGCGCACGAGCGGCTGCGGGTCTATTGCACCCTCGTGCACCACAGCACCCAGCGTGACGCCCGGGATGTCGGCCGGAAAAGCAGATGCGGCAGCGGCAAGGAGCGCGTCGTTCATGGCACGGTCACGGGACGAAGGAAGCGAAGGCGGGGACTCAGGAGAGTGGAAGATACAATCGGATCCCCCGGCCTGCGCTGACGCCCGTGGGGGGGTTCTCACGCCTCGCTCATTAGTTTGAGTGTTCGCCGCTGCGCCGCGTGCCGGCAGCCCGGCCTTCCTCGTCGCGCTACTCCACTGCCGTCATGCTGGCTGTACTGTTCGCTGCCTTTCAGCTCTCCGCACCACAGGCGACCGATTCCAAACCGCCACCCCGCGACACAGCCCCAGGGACGTACTCGGGGCGCGACCGGGCGCTGAACGTCAGCGCGGTACGGGCCGAAACCAGCGCCGAGATCGACGGCGTGCTCGACGAGCCGATCTGGGCGAGTGCCGCCGTGCTCACCGGCTTCACGTCGTACAACCCTGTCGACGGTCGCGCCGCGCAGGATTCAACCGAAGTACGCCTCTGGTACGCGCCTGATGCGATCTACGTCGGGATTCGCGCCTGGGCGCCAGCCGGCACGGTGCGCGCGACACTGGCGGAGCGCGACCGGATCAGCAACGACGACTGGGTGTCCGTCTCGTTCGACACCTTCAACGATCGACGGCGCGCGTTCACATTCGGGGTCAATCCGCTCGGTGTACAGGCGGACGGGATGCGCAGTGAACAGTCGCAGATGCCAGGGATCTCCCGCGCCTCGCTCGCCGCCGTGGACCTGACGCAGGATTACGTCTGGCAATCGAAGGGCCGCCTGCTGGACGATGGCTACATGGTCGAGATCCGGATCCCGTTCAAGTCGATCCGCTTCCAATTGAGAGACGCGCAGGACTGGGGCCTCCAGGTGGTCCGACAGACGCAGCGCACCGGCTTCCAGGACACATGGGCACCAACGTCACGCGCGATTCAGGGATACCAGCCGCAGGCCGGTTACATGCGCGGGTTGAGTCGAATGAAACGCGGACTGGTGCTCGACGTGACGCCCAACGCCATTGCGAGGGTGGAAGGCAGGCCGGATGGCACTGCCTGGCGGTATTCATCGAGGATCGAGCCAAGCACTGACGTGCGCTGGGGCGTGACGAACAACTTCACGTTGAATGCCACCGCCAACCCGGACTTCAGCCAGGTCGAGACCGACGTGGGACAGATTCCGGGTGACGTCCGCTTCGCGCTGTTCTTTCCCGAGTTGCGCCCGTTCTTCGTCGAGGGCAGCGAGCAGTTCGATGCACCGAACCGGCTCGTCTACACGCGCCGCATCGCGCAACCGCTCGGCGCGATCAAGCTCACCGGCAAGATTCCCCGCACCGACGTCGGCTTGCTCAGTGCCATCGACGACGCTGCGCCGGGTGGTGGCGGCAGCAACCCGATCTTCACGATTCTCCGCTTGCGCCGCGACATCGGCGACCAGAGCAACGCCGGGGTCGTTCTCACCGATCGCACGGAGGGCAGCAACTTCAATCGCGTGGCCGGACTCGATGCCCGCTTCCAGTTCCGCAGTGTCTACAACACCGAGTGGCGATTTGCCGGCAGCGATACGCGCGATGGGGCCGGTCGCCGGCAGGGAGCCATCTGGGAGGCGAATACCGGGCGCACCGGGCGCTCGTGGGGGTACCGTTACGGAATCCAGGGCATCTCCCCTGCTTTCGAGACCCAGTCCGGTTTCATCAACCGCAACGATTTCGTTCGCGCCAGCATCAACCAGCGCTGGACCCGGTTCGGAAGGCGAGGCGGCTGGTGGGACCAGCAGCAGCAGTTCGTCAGCTCGAACATCACGTGGACGTATGACGGATTCATGCAGCGCGCGCGTCCGCTGGAATCGCGCGTGACACTCGACAACTCTTTCGTGCTCCGCGGCGGCTGGCGGGTCAACCTGATCCCGGACCTGCAGGCCACCGACTTCGACCCGCGCCGTTACGGTCGCGTTGGCACTGTCAGCGCCACCGGAGACACGGTGGCGTTCACGCCCGGACGGCGGCAGGATATCGCGAGCGTCGCGGTCTCGGCCTCGACTCCACAGTGGCGCCGCCTTGGTGCAACGCTCACCACGACGTTCGGCAGAGAAACGGAGTTCTTCGAGACCGACAACGTCCGGCGGCGTGATGTGGAGGGCAGCCTGGACCTTCGCCCGAGTCCGAAGATCCGGCTCGGCGCGCTGCTGCGGTACCAGCAGTTCGATCGGGCACGGGACGGCACACCGTTCAGCACGCAGTTCGTCCCGCGGGTACGGCTCGAGTACCAGTTTTCCCGCGCACTCTTCCTCCGATTCATCGGACAGGCCGAGTTGCGCCGCCGCGATGCACTGCGCGATCCGCGGACGGAGCGACCGCTGCTCGTCTTGAACAGCAGCGGCGTCTGGATACGGCAGACTGCCGTCCGCTCACTGCTCGGCAGGGCCGACTGGCTGCTCTCCTACCTGCCCAGCCCAGGCACCGTGGTCTACTTCGGCTATGGTACCGGCGTCGACGCGAGCGTCTCGGAACGGCCATTCGATGCGCGCCGCACGTCGGACGGCCTCTTCCTGAAGGTCAGCTACCTGTTCCGGGCACGCGGTCAGTCACCGTCCGTCAGCACGCGATAGCCGTCGCATCGAACGTGACGCGGCGCGGTCCGGCCGCGCACAGCACTTGCTTTCTGTGACATGGCGCGAGCGGCACTCCGGTGCAGCTCGACGGCGAACGACGTGATTTTCGCCCATTTTCGCCCTGAAATGCACACATACCTCGCTGAACCGCCCCGCCGGTGCACCAGTGTCGCCCGGCACGTTCTGTCGGCAGTTGTTGCCGTCACGGTACTTTCTGCCTGCTCCGGGAAAGAGTCCGCGCCGACCCGTGTCACCGCGCCAGCGCCCTCCCCAGTTGCGCTGACGATCGCCGGCATCGGTTCGGGCAGCGGTCGCGTGATGTCATCACCGGCGGGTATCGACTGCGTGCTCGCCGGCGGCGCAACCAGTGGCAACTGCTCCGCTCGTTTCGTGCCGGGTACGGTTGTCACCTTGCTGCCCGAGCCTGGCACGACCTCCGTCTTTCTCACGTTTGGCGGCGATTGCACACTCACGTCGTGTCAGACCACGATGGAGGCGCCACGCAGCGTGACTGCGACGTTCGTCCCGAATATCCTGTCGGTGGTCGCCAACACAGGCTCGGCGGGCGGCGGTCGCGTTGTGAGCACACCCGCGGGCATCGATTGCGTGCTTGCAGGCGCCACAGCGGGAACCGGCGCGTGCAGCAGCGCCTTTCCGGTCGGCACAACCGTCACGCTGCAGCAGGAGGCAACGGCGGGTGCCGTGTTTCAGGGCTGGAGCAGCAACTGCATCGGCAATCCCTGCACGATCACGATGCTCGGTCAGCGCACCGTGGACGTCACGTATCGACTTCCGCTGCCCCCAGGCACACTCGCGGTGACGGGGTTCGGCACCGGGGCTGGATCCGTCACGAGTTCGCCGTCCGGCATCAGCTGCACCGTCAGCGCCGGTGTCACCAGCGGTGTGTGCTCGGGCGTGTTCCCGGCCGGCGCCAGTGTGCTGATGACCGCCATACCCACGGGGAGCAGCACGTTCTCCGGCTACACCGGGGACTGTGGGGGGCCGAGCTGCAACGCCGTCGTCATCAGTGGCACCACAACCAATGTCGGTGCCGGCTTCGCGATGGCGGCACCGCCAACACCGCCGCCGACACCAACACCACCACCACCAGCGCCAACACCAACACCACCGCCTGAGCCACCCGCCACACTCACTGTCAGCGCGTCGCTGGCATCGCAGGGTGGTGGCAGCATCACCAGCAGCCCATCGGGGATCAACTGCACGGTGACGAATGCCACAACGAGTGGCGTTTGCAGCGTCTCGTTTCCCGCGAACACTGCAGTCACCCTGACGCAGTCACCGACAGGTACGACCATCTTTCAGGGATGGGGTGGGGATTGCGTCGGGAATCCCTGCATGATCGCGATGACGGCGGCTCGCAGCGCTGAAGTCACGTATCGAGTTCCGGCGCCTGGGATCGTGACCATCAGCGGAACGGGCACCGGAAAGGGCAGCGTCAGCAGTTCGCCCGCTGGCATCTCGTGCACCGTGAATGCGGGCTTCGTCAGTGGCGTGTGCAGTGCATCATTCGCTGCCGGAGGCACCGTCACGTTGCTCGCCAGCGGAACGAATGGATCGAGCTTCGACGGCTACAGCGGGAGCTGCACTGGCGGTACCTGCGCGCTGCCCATCGTCAGCGGGGTCACCAGCGCGGTCACAGCCGGTTTCACGGCCGCACCGTTGCGACTGACAGTGGCGCCGGGCTCGGGCTCTGCCGGCGGAGGCGTGATCACGAGCATACCGGCGGGCATCAACTGCTCGATGAATGGCGCCGGCACGAGCGGAACGTGCAGCGCACTGTTCCCGCTGAATACGCTCGTCACCGTGCAGCAGGTGACGAGCGGCAATGCCGTCTTCAGCCAATGGACAGGCGACTGCGCGACGAGCCCCTGTCAGGTGGTGATGTCGCAGGACCGAACGGTGCTCCCGGTGTTTCAGACGCAGGGCGTGGCCGTGAGCGGTGGTGGTACCGGTAGTGGGCTCGTGACGAGCGTACCGTCGGGAATCTCGTGCACGGTCACATCCGGAGTCGCCGGGGGCACGTGCGCCACGACGTTTCCGCCGGGCACGGTGGTGACGCTCAACGCAACGCCGTCAGGCCTGGCGTCGTTCAGCGGGTTCAGTGGTGCCTGTTCTGGCAGCACGTGCACGGTGCCGCTGACGACCGGAGTGACGTCGAGCGTGACAGCGCAGTTCACAGCACCGCCGACATTGACACTCTCCGCAGCAACGGGGACGGACGGAGGTGGCACGCTGACGAGTGCTCCGTCAGGGCTTTCGTGCGCACTGAGCGGCCTGTCGGCAACAGGCACATGCAGCACTGCATTTGCGCTCAACACCAGTGTGACCGTGACGCAGGCACCGCTACCCGGGAGCGTCTTCCTGAACTGGGTCGGCGCCTGCACCGGCTCGGGCAGCTGCGTCGTTCCCCTCTCGGCATCGCGGTCGGTCCAGGCGAAATACCGGGTTGCAGTTCCTGGCGCGGTGACCGTGGATGCCGGTTCCGGCACCGGAAGCGGATCTGTGTCGAGCTCACCTGGCGGAGTGGCCTGCACCATCACGAGCGGCGTGAAGACCGGGATCTGTCGCTCGATCTTTCCGATTGGCTCCACGGTGACACTGATCCCGGTCGCGAAGACGGGGTTCACCTTCACAGGTTTTGCCGGCTCATGCACCGGCACAGGGCCGTGTGTGCTCACGGTGCCGGAGAACGGCGACCTGACGGTTGTGGCGAACTTCGTGCCATGACAGTCCGCGACGCATGCGGCGCTGCCCTACCGCCGCGGGGCGACAGGGATGGTCCGCAGCGTCGTCCGGCGAATCAGTCGCAGTGAGTCGCCGTCGAAGACCGTCGTCAGCTGTTGCACCCGCACCTCGCGGAGGCTGATGCTGCACGGCAATGCCGCGCTGAGTGGATGCGTGACGAGGTGGCGCGGGGGCGTGAGCCAGCGCGTGGCGAGCGACGTGCGCTCCTCGCAATCGCCGCGCTGGGCGTAGCGCGCGACGAAACGGTCGAATGCGGCGACCGCAGCGGTGTCGTGGTGCACCTCAGCAACGTGTACGGTCCCACGGAAGTCAACGGGGTGACGTATTTCATCGTGCCGAAACTTGGCCAGGATGACGACGCCCCCATTCCCATCGGGCAGCCGTACGAGAATGTCGAGGTCCGCGTGGTGGATGACGACGACGCACCCGTGGCAGACGGTGTGGTTGGCGAACTCCTGGTTCGCACTCCGACGATGATGCGCGGATATTGGGCGCGCCCGGATCTCGATGAGCGTGCATTCTGTAAGCGGCCGGTGTTCGGCCATCTCGAAGATGTGTATCATCGCACCGGAGATCTCGTCCGTCGGCGCGACGACGGCATGCTCGAGTTTCACGGGCGCAAGGATCGGCAAGTGAAGGCGCGAGGCTACCGAATCGAACTGGATGAGATCGAGGCGGCGATGGTCGCCCATGCTGCGGTCGAGTCAGCGGCGGCGTTCGCTGTGCCGCTGGTCGATGGGTCACTGCGCGTGGACGGCGCGGTGACCGTCCGGACGCCGCGCGATCTCACGACGGAGACACTCCGCTCGCATCTGGCAAGCATCCTGCCCAGGCACGCGCTGCCCGAACGCATCGCGATCCTCGATGAGATGCCCAAGACGTCCAGCGGCAAGATCGACCGACGCGCGCTGGCGACCCTCTTCACGAACCACTGAGGCATAAGGCACCGGAATGAAGGAACGACTGGCGCAGTTCATCGCGGGCGATATCCTCAACAGGAAGGATCTCACGATCGCGGACGACACCGATCTGCTGGCGAGTGGACTGCTGGACTCGCTGAGCGTGATGTCGCTGGTGTTCTTCGTCGAGCAGGAGCTGGCGATCCAGATTCCGGCGGAAGACATCACGATGGAGCACTTCGAGTCGCTGGCAGCGATCGAGGCCTACCTGATAGCGCGCGGGGCGGCCACGCCGGACGGGGGCACTGCGGCGGCTGGCTGACACAGCGCAGCATTCCTCCAGTGACGACGAACGGTACCATGGCGGTGCCGTTCGAGCTTTGCGGTATCACGCACCACGACGTTCGCGCCCCAGTCAGTCTTCGGGTGATTGGGGCGGGGCGGCACTGACCGCTGGCGTTTCGTTCGGTGTGCGCTTGAAGATGCTTTCCGCGAAACGGAACGACACGCCGAGGAAAGGACGTGGCTGCCAGACGTTGCCGGTCAACTGCTCGGTCGTGAGCGTCGTCGTGACCGTGTCGCCTGCCTGGTATCGACCGAGCAGCCGCGGCTCCTGACGCAGGGTGAGACCGAGACTGAGGTGCAGGTTCGACCAGTACGTCAGGCCATACCCGAGGAAGAGTGTTGGTGAGGTCAGGTCGGGACCGAGGCCTGCGGTCCATCCCCACTGCGACGACGCGCCAGCGAGTGCCGCGCGGTGAAAGCTGAACAGGACGAGCGGAGCCAGATCGAACGCCTTCGGCCGCCGGTCAGCCATGATCTGGAATTTTCCCGAACCAAGATCCCTGGTCGAGTATCCCGAGATCGGTGGAAGCCAATCGCTATTCGACCACCCGTTCGTGACGACGGCAGCGTACCCGAACGTTGCACGCCACTCGCCGGCAGGACCGGGTGTGAAGACACGTTCCCACCGGGCATCCGGCCCCCCTGGTTCGCCGGCCCGCGTGACGATGACGCGGAGCAGTGTCCCCGGCGACAGCATGTAGATCGCGGTGCTCGTGCCCAGCTTGTGCAGGTATTCCGTCGAATCAATGAGCGCACGCGCTGCTTCCTTCTCTTTGACACACGCGGTGTTGGGCGGCGCTTCGTTCAGCGGCTTGAGCGCGCTGATCGCGAGTGCAACGCCGCGCTCGTCTTTTGCTGTCCGAAGTGACTCCGTCGCCTTAGCGAGGAGGAGGCACGGGGATGCATCAGATACTTCTTGGGATCGCACATTGGAAATTGGCGGAATCTCGATCGCTTCCAGACTCACCTGGACCGAGTAACTCTTGCTCGGAACCCGATTCACGATTCGCAACGCGTAGCTGCCTGCCGGCACCTTGACCGAGTCCTTTGTCGGTCCATCAAGGAAGACCGTCAGCGCCTGACCGCCCGACTTGTCCTTCACAACCACGCGCTGGGCTTCCAGCACCCCAGTTGCACACGCAGCGAGCAGGAGCGCGGGGGAGAGAATCGCATGGAGCACCGAAGCGCGGCGCGGTGATGATACGGCCATGAATCCAACCTCCGCTGACGCGTGACGATTTCCGCGCGGTGATTCACGGCCCAATGCAATCAGCCGCGGAGCGCGCTCGGCGCAATTTTGTGACACAGTGTCATTTGGTGCCGGATTGCGCAATCCTCGCGGCCACCGGGGGCAACGCATGTGCCAGTCGACTGGCATACGAGGCGTCCTGATCGATCCAGGCTTTCAGTCAGTCCGTGAGCTCCGCCAGGCCATCGGTGCAGGTCGGTGTATCGGAGTCGTCGTCATTCGCGCCGCGCCGTCACACCTCATTTCAGGACATCCGGCGCCCCCTCTGGCTGTCGTCTCGGCACCCCTCTCATCGAGGGTTGCCAGGATCTCTCGTGGCAAGCGCACGACGATCATGTCGCCTGCTCGCAGTTCCCTGTCGCGCACCAGTACCGGTGGTTCAAACTCGTTCTGCGGATTCCGCCCCGCCCCGCACCGTGTGTGACCGGTTCGTCGATACGAAGACACGACGTCGCTGGCCTCGGTATCACGTCGTTTCGTTCGCGAGCGCTGGCTGCCCCAGAAAGCCACGACGCTGACGGTCGTGCCTGTCGCCCCACGCTGAGACAGACCCATGTGAGTGGCAGTATGAAAGGTCGTGCGTTCAGAGCCTGCGACATCAGCAATCCACGTGGCAACACGATCATCGCCATGCGCCCAGGCGATGCGCCGGCACGCTCACTGTTGATCGGATCAGGGGAAGGTTCAAAGCCAACGCTCTCCGCTCAGCTCCCCGCAGTCCTTGCGTACCCCAGCCGCATTTCGCGCAACGGTGCCGGCCACGTGGAGGCTGGTGGCATTCCTGTTTGCGCGAATGGCGACGAACTTTCCGGAAGCCCCACGCCCCCCGCAATCAGGCCTCGTCACCTCACACCGAGTGAAGCATGCTCCGCGTCGCCGCGATCGGGCTCGTGTTCTGGATTTCCGTCACACCCGTGTGTGGCCAATCCCTGCCGCCCGGACCCAGAAGGCCTGATCCCACCGTGAGCAGGCCAACGGCGTCGCGGACTGATCCGGCGCTCATCCCGGCATCGGTCACCCCACTCGCCCTGTTTGCCGATCCGCGCCGCGTGGCGTCCGTCACCGATCGACTGCGCCTGGAGCTCGCGCCGCGGCGCCACCGAGGGCGAAATGCGCTGATCGGCAGCCTGATCGGCGGTGCCACAGGGCTCGTCACCTGCACGGTGATCTCGAACATCCAGAAGGATCCGGGTACCGGTTTCTCGACCTGCGCCACAAGCGGATACGTCCTCCTGGGTCTGGGTGGCGCCGGCTTGGGCGCGCTGATCGGGGCAATCCTCTGACGCACTTTCGAGCGGCGGCATCTGCTTCGTAGCGCCGGAATCGCGTCAGCGCTTCCTCGCCGTGTCCAGCAGCACGACAACGACACACGGTCGGTTTCGTCATCGGTGGGTGACGGTCGCATTCAACCGCGCGTGCCGGCAGCAGCGTCCTCAGACGACCGCAATCCAGGCCGCGACGAGGTCCCTGCCAGCCACACCCCATGTTCGTTCGCCCGACGCTGAAGTCGGGCTGCGAGCCGACCTCGTGGTCGCGCTGGCCTCCGCGGAAGCGACACAGCGCCGAGTCGGTCGCGCGCGAGCGCGGCCCTCCTGCTCGGAGGCTTCAAGCCGCGGTGGGGCCGCAACCTTCCTGCGCCGAAACCACTGCAACGCGCCACGCGTACGGGTAGCTCCCACGAACGCCTTGTCCCGGAGCAATTCGCATGGACCGTGTCACGTTCGCATCGTCGTCGGGGATCGTGCTGCTGGCCCTCGCGGTTCACTTCGCCGCTGGTCTGGTGAGCATCGTCGCGGGAACCATCGCGCTCTCGGTTGCCAAGGGCGGACGACTCCACAAGCAGACCGGGTTGGCCTTCACCGCGGCGATGATCGTGCTCGGCCTCACCGCGGCGGGAATCGGGGCGTACGAGCAACGCCCGGGTCAGGTCTTCGGCGGGCTCGTCGCCGCCTATCTGGTCGTCTCGGGAATGATGACGGTCAAGTCCTCGCCGCGCTTGGGTCAACGCTTCAGCATCGCGCTGATGGTCCTCGCATTCGCGTGCGCCGTGGTGATGCTGTACGGGGGCGTGACCGAATGGCTCGATCCCACCATACAAGTGACGGGCCGCCCGCGTGTCGGGCCGCCACTGGTCGGCGGCACGGTGATGCTCCTCGCTGCGATCGGCGACGGACGCGCGATTCACGCTGGCGGCTTGCTCGGATCGCGACGACTTGCGCGACATCTGTGGCGGATGTGCGTCGGACTCTTCGTCGCGACCGGTTCGTTCTTCCTCGGGCAAATGAGGTTCATTCCCGAGCCCGTGCGAATCGTGCCGCTGCTCCTGGTACTCGCCTTCGCGCCGATCCTGTTTCTCGTCCCTTGGATGTGGCGCGTGCGCGTTCGTGGCCGAATGAGCGGCGTGGTCCTCAGCAATTCCCCGCCACAGTGATCACTTGCCACGCCGCGCGAAGAGTGCCGTGAAGCAGGGCGTTCGCACCGACAATGAGCGCACCCCGGTGGCTTCCCGCGTCTGTCGCGCGAGCTGACGGAAGTCTCGAATATTTCGACGACATGTACGGTCGAGACGCATCCGCGATCAGGGAACGGTGTACATCGTGGCACCGGCTCGAGACGCGACGAGGAGGTTGCGTCCCCGATCAGGGAGCGGGCGGGTTGGTTCCATCCTCTGTTGCCGCCGGTTCGCGCTGGGCATCGACGTCGACGTCGCCCTGACGCTCCTCCTGGACGATCGCGACGGCCACGGCCGCAGCCTCCGCGGCATTCATTCCCGCCGTCCGGTCAGCATAATCTTGCTTCTGCAGGCCGTCGTCCGAGTGCCGTTGTATGCTCTCCTCAGATGTGATCTCGCCCGGCAATTCGACTCGCAGTTCCTCGATCAGCATCAGGATGGCCGATGCGACGGGTAATGCCAGCATTGCCCCGGTGATACCGCCCAGCGTTCCGCCGGCCAGCAGGGCAAGGAGCACGACCGACGACGGCAGCCGGAGCGCGCGGCCATACACCAGCGGTATGAGCAACCTGCTTTCGACTTCCTGATAGACGAGAATTGCTGCAGTCACCGATCCGGCCACGAGAAGGCCGGATGGCAACGTGACCAATGCCGCCGGAACCAGGGCAATCAGCCCGCCAATGTAAGGCAGCACGTCAGTGACGCCAGCGAGCACAGCCAAAGCCAGTGCACTTTTTACACCCACGGCGCTCAAAAGCGCGAACATGAACACTGCCATCGCGATGCAAGTGATGACCTGGCCACGGATGTAGCCGCCAACAATGCTTTCCAGATTGAACAGAATCCGGGATAGCGTGATGTGATGGGCTCGAGGCACCAGCGCAAACAAGGAGCCCCGCAACCGATCACGATCCACCATGATGTACAGTGCCAGGAAGATCGATCCGACCCCATACGCGACGACCTTCGCTACACCGAGTGACGCTGACAGTGCGAATGTCGCCGACGTTCCGATCAACTCATCGTACTTGATTTGCCGCAGGGACACGGCCAATGATGACGTCAGGCGCCGGCGAGACAGGTATTGCGCCAACTGCTCACGCATGGCGGGTTCGCGTTCGATCAGGTCAGTGGCCTGCGCGATGAGATCCGGGATCGTCAGCGTCACCGTCACGAGCACTGCCATCAGAAGCAGAACGAACACCAGGCCAATGGCGCGTCCCCGTCGTACGCCCCTCGCCTCCAGCGCGTCGACAACCGGATTGAGCGAACCGACCAGCATAAGGGAAACCACGACGACCAGGAGGACGGGTGTCAGCCGGACTATGAGCGACGCCGCCGCAAGCACGCCCAGCACCATGAGCACGGAGCGCGTGCTGATCTCGACGCGGATCCAGGGGCTGGGTGTCAACATTGGATCTCACATCGATATGGCCCGGTCATGGGGTACTCCTCGTCCCTTCAGCCAAGGCGGCGGTACACGGTCAACAATCGGCGAAAGCAGCTCTCGCTGGAATGTGCGCTGGTCGAGGAGCATGGGAAAACTCGTGCTGCGCGGCCGCCAGTCGTCGCCACAGCACACGCGCACGCAACTGCATCCATCAGGAGCAGGCGCACGCGAACGACACCCGTTCCTGCCGGGAGGCAGGACCGGGTGCGACACGCACGATGAGCACAGACTGACTGCCGGCCAGATCACTCCGCCGCCGGGGCATGAGCAGCCTCGTCATCGTGCACCCAGCGGTCAATCGAGTGTGCTCGCCGACACGCATACACCCAACAAGTGCTCCGCGGCGTTACGGATCCCTGAGAGACGACGCCCCTCCGGGTGAACGTTCGCACTGGTGCACCAGTCGCTCAGCGGCTCGTCCCTCGCCTCAGGAGATTGACGACGGCCAACAGTACTATGGCGCCGACGAAGCTGACAGCCAAGGACGGGAGACTGAAGTTGTTCTGATTGATTGTGCCAACACCCACCATGGGAGAAATGACATATCCAGCGATCAACGCCCCGACGATACCAACGACGACGTTCAGGACGATTCCCTGCTGTCCGTCGGTTTTCATGACGATGCTCGCGAGCCAACCGATGACGCCGCCGACAACGAGCCAGATGATGAGATTCATGTTTGATTTGCCCGAAAGTGAAGGGGTAATGTCGAACGGACGATGTAAAGCGTCGCCGGTCTGTGACCTGCAATGATTGCGCTCGGGATCGTGATCAACGATCGGCACTGAGTGCCGTCGCGGTCGTCCCAGCAGGCGCGAGTGATATGCTTCGGAAAGCATTCCTCCGCCGGCTCACGGCACGTCAGCTGCGCCGCCATGACTGCTCCCATGCTACGCAAAGCAAGCACGCACTGGAGCGCTCGCATTCGCGCTCCATGCAACTCAGCTCACTCGTCGCGAGCACCTTCCTATTCCACGCTTCGCTTCGCCACTGCCCGCGGAGCGTCTGGGAGACCCTTCCGCCAAGCAAACGGCGGCGAAAGGAAAACGGCTCCCGAGTCTGTCGTTGCAAGAGTGGTGCCGCGCCCTTCGCCGGTCGCTCAGCTTGCCAGACGGTGTTCTCGCACAGGCATGATTGCGTTACCCGGCAAACATTCGCACTGACCGCGGGCTCGTTGGTATGAAGCGGCGGTTGAGCCGCCACGGTCACGTGGTGGCACGTCCTGCCCCACCGCTATCACGCGCTCACCGTTGCGACGGGCCGCACGACCGGGAAGCCAACCGCCATGGAGATCATCCGCTTGGACCTGCACAAGCGCGAGAGTCCGCTGTTCATCATGGCGAATGACGGGACCATCACCGACCGCCGGATCGCGACCAGTCGCGAGCGGTTCACGCCCGTGTTCGGCGGGCGGCCCCCGGGCCGCATCCTGCTCGAGGCGAGCACCGAGCGCGAGTGCGTG